>NZ_CP092483.1:4031370-4355240 GCF_022429625.1 Devosia lacusdianchii
CCGCAACGACAAAAGACCAGAACTTTCCGAACAGGAGACACAAATCCAGATGAACAAGTCGCTCGCACTTGCCCTCGGCGCCCTCGTCATTGCCAGCCCGGCACTGGCTCAGGAAGAAGCCGTGCTCAACGTCTACAACTGGTCCGACTATATTGCCGAGGACACCATCGCCAATTTCGAGGCGGCGACCGGCATCAAGGTCAATTACGACGTCTACGACAATAATGAGATCGTCGATGCCAAGCTCCTGGCCGGCAATTCGGGCTACGACATTGTTGTACCGTCAGGCAATTTCCTCGAGCGCCAGATCCAGGCCGGTCTGATCCTGCCGCTCGACAAGTCAAAGCTGACCAATCTCGGCAATCTCGATCCCGCCGTGATGGCAACCGCCGCCGCACAGGACCCGGACAACGCCCATGGCGTGCCCTATATGATCAACACCATCGGCTATGGCTACAACGTCGCCAAGGTCACCGAAATCCTCGGCGCCGATGCTCCGGTCGATAGCTGGGACCTGATCTTCAAGCCCGAATATGCCGAAAAGCTCGCTTCCTGCGGCATCAGCCTGCTCGACAGCCCTTCCGAAGTCACCGGCATCGCTCTCAACTATCTCGGCCTCGACGCCAATTCGGAAAGCGAAGAGGACCTCGCCAAGGCCGAAGCGCTGCTGACCTCGATCAAGCCCTTCATCCGCTACTTCCACTCGTCGCAATATATCGACGATCTGGGCAATGGCGAAACCTGCGTGGCCCTCGGCTATTCCGGTGACATCTTCATCGCCTCCGACGCTGCGGCCGCGGCCGGCCAGGGCGTCGAGGTCAAGTACGTGATCCCCAAGGAGGGCGCCGCGACCCTGTTCGACTTCCTCGCCATCCCCATCGATGCGCCGCATCCGGATAACGCCCAGAAGTTCATCAACTACATTCTGGAGCCGCAGGTTGTCGCTGCCATCACCAACTACGTGTTCTACGCCAACCCCAACCTGGCCGCGACCGAGTTCGTCGATGACGAAGTCAAGAACAACCCCGGCATCTATCCGCCGGCCGAGACCATCGCCAAGGCCTTCGTGATGAAGGCGCACAGCCCTGATTTCGAAGAGGTCTTGACCCGGACCTGGACCCGCATCAAAACCGGTCAGTAAGACGATACCTCAAGGGGCGGCAGCAGCCGCCCCTTCAGCCTTTCATAGAGTCCGAGATGGCAAAGAAACCCCAGATCGCCGCCGACACCCGTCCGTGGCGCGATCCGAAGGCGAAACCCTTCGTGCGCATCAAAAACGTCACCAAGAAATTTGGCGACGTCTTTGCCGTTTCTGACGTGTCGCTCGATATCTACAAGGGCGAATTGTTCTGCCTGCTGGGCGGCTCCGGCTCAGGCAAATCGACCCTGCTGCGCATGCTTGCCGGCTTCGAGGAGCCTACTGCCGGCACGATCGAAATCGACGGTCAGGACATGACGCAGGTGGCGCCCTACAACCGCCCCGTCAACATGATGTTCCAGTCCTATGCACTGTTCCCGCATATGAATGTGGAACAGAACATCGCCTACGGCCTCAAGCGCGATCACCTGCCGACGGCCGAGATCAATGAACGCGTCGCCGAGCTCCTGGCGCTGGTGAAGCTGCAGGACTACGGCAAGCGCAAGCCGCATCAGCTCTCCGGCGGCCAGCGCCAGCGCGTCGCTTTGGCCCGCGCCCTTGCCAAGCGGCCCAAGCTGCTGCTGCTCGACGAGCCCCTCGGCGCGCTCGACAAGAAGCTGCGCGAAGAAACCCAGTTCGAACTGGTCAAGATTCAGGAAACCCTGGGCGTCACCTTCATCGTGGTGACCCACGACCAGGAAGAGGCGATGAGCCTCGCCACCCGCATCGGGGTGATGAACCAGGGCGAAATCGCCATGATCGGCGAGCCCACCGACATCTACGAATTCCCCAATTCCAAATTCGTCGCCGGCTTCATCGGCTCGGTCAACATGGTCGAGGGCGTCGTCACCGAGGATGAGCCGGGCCACGTGCGCATCCGCTCGGCGGAACTCGGCTGCGATATCTATGTCGGCCACGGCGTCGACTGCGCGCCCGACCAGATCCTGTGGTGGGCCATCCGGCCGGAGAAAATCCACCTCAGCCGCGACAAGCCGGAGAGCACTTTCGGCGCTAACGTGACCAAGGGCATGGTGGAAGACATCGGCTATCTGGGCGACATGAGCGTCTACCAGGTGCTGCTCGACAGCGGCAAACGCCTGCGCGTCACCCAGACCAACACGGTGCGCGGCAATCCCGACGCCATCACCTGGGACGAAAACGTCTATCTCACCTGGGGCGACAGCTCCGGATCGGTGTTGACGGTATGAGCAGCTTCGACACCGAGGTTCCGCCCCCCCAACGTCGCCGCGCCTGGACGGGCGTGGAGCGGACGCTGGCTGCCATGGGCCTCTCGGGCAAGGCCTTGGTGATCGCCGCGCCGGCCATCTGGCTGACCGTGTTCTTCCTCATTCCGCTGGCCGTGGTGTTCGGCATCTCGTTGACCGTCAAGCAATTCGGCCGCCCGCCCTATACGCCGCTGCTGACCAATGAGGACGGCACGGTGCAGCTCACGCTGCATCTCAACAATTACCTGCGCCTGTTCACCGACAGCCTCTACGTCGCGGCCTATCTCAACTCGATCAAGATCGCGCTGATCTCGACCATTATCGCTCTGCTGATCGGCTACCCCATGGCCTATGCCATCGCCCGGGCTCCCGATCAGTGGCGCAATATCTTGCTGATGCTGGTCATCCTGCCGTTCTGGACCTCCTTCCTGCTGCGCGTCTATGCGCTCTCCGGCTTCATGCGCGGCAATGGCGTCATCAACAATTTCCTCGGCCTGTTCGGCATCGAGCCACTGGTGATGATGCAGACCGACTTCGCCGTCTATGTCGGCATCGTCTACACCTACCTGCCCTTCATGATCCTGCCGCTCTACACCAATCTGGTGAAGCTCGACGGCGCGCTGTTGGAGGCCTCGGCCGACCTCGGTGCCCGGCCAACCCGCACCTTCCTCACCATCACCTTGCCATTGTCCATGCCCGGCATCATTGCCGGCTCCATGCTGGTCTTCATCCCCGCCATCGGCGAGTTCGTCATTCCCTCGCTGCTCGGCGGCCCCGGCACCTTGATGATCGGCCGCGTGCTGTGGGACGAGTTCTTCGCCAATACCAATTGGCCGCGGGCCGCAGCGGTCGCCGTCGCCATGCTGATCGTCGTCGTCGTGCCCATCATGCTATTGCAGCGGGCCCAGGATGCCGTGCAGGACAAAGAGAGGGCCAGATAATGCGGCGCGGCTGGTTCCTCCCGATCACGGCGACGCTCGGCTTCGCCTTCCTCTATGCCCCGATCATTTCGCTGGTGGTGTTCTCATTCAACGAAAGCAACCTGGTGACCGTGTGGTCGGGCTTTTCCACCAAATGGTACGGCGCGCTGCTGGCCGATCCGCAGATGCTGGGCGCCGCCTGGCTGAGCGTACAGGTAGCCTTTGCCGCCGCAACCATTGCCCTGGTGCTGGGCACGCTCTGCGCCGTGGCCCTAGTCCGCTTCCGCAAGTTCCGCGGCCGCACCGTGCTGGCCGGCACCGTGTCGGCGCCGCTGGTCATGCCCGACGTGATCACCGGCCTGGCGCTGCTGTTGCTGTTCGTCGCCATGGAGGCCACGATCGGCTGGCCCTCGGGCCGCGGCATTGTCACCATCATCATCGCCCACTCCACCTTCTGCATGGCCTATGTGGTCGTGGTGGTGCAGTCGCGCCTCAGCGATCTCGACCTGAGCCTCGAAGAGGCGGCCATGGATCTCGGCGCCACGCCGGTGCGTGTGTTCTTCGACATCACCCTGCCCATCATCGCTCCGGCTTTGGTCTCAGGCTGGCTGCTGGCCTTCACCCTGTCGCTCGATGACCTGGTCATCGCCAGCTTCGTCTCCGGTCCGGGCTCCTCGACCCTGCCCATGGTGATCTTCTCCAAGGTCCGCCTCGGCGTCTCGCCCGACGTCAACGCGCTGGCGACCATCATCATCGGCATCGTGGCGCTGGGCGTGCTGGCCGCCACCATCATGCAGCTACGCGCGCGGCCCAAAAAGCTGCGCGCCTAGGCCGGGCGGCAGGGTCAGGCCTGGTCCCAGATAGCGACGAGCGGCGCCGGCAGCAGCGGCCGTATCGCTGCCGCGTCGAAGGGCTCGCTCTGCGTCTTGAGCAGCCAGAGCATGTCGGCCACGAGGCCCTGGGGCATATGGACATGCGGCAGGAGACGCTGCGCCAATGCCGCCTCGAATGCCGCCAGGTCCGGCGTCGGTAGCGGCTCGGCCGGCTCCCAGTCCTGATAGAACACGCCGCGCTGCACGGCTGGCAGGTGATTGCCCAAGCGGGCAATGTCGGCGAGCGGCAACCGCCCGCGCAGTTCTATGAGAAATCCACGCAGGCAGGCGAAGGCGATGTTGTTGGTTTCGAGCATGGCCCGCCGCTTGAGGCTATCCTGCCAGCGGGCAATGCTCTCATTGGCGTATTTGACGTCGCGCGGATTGGTCATCGTTCGGGTCGCTCGGCAGCTGTCATCAGCGTGACAGAAATGTGTGACTGGACAGGGGCGAAAAATCGGCGCAACCTCCCCTCATGTTCAACCAACGTGAAGGAGGTGATCCAATGTCTTATGAGATTACGGCGCTCGAAGAGGGTCTTGGATTTAAGGTGCTGGTACGGGAGGTTCTCGGCTAGCAGCTCCTTCAAGGCCGAAGTGTCGGGCTCGCCCGACGCATTCGAGAGGCCGAAACTCAGGAAGGGCCGCCCGCAAGGGTGGCCCTTTTTGCTGCGCCCTTGACGAAGTGGCTCAAGCCATTGATACCGCTGCCCAGATTAAACCCGGAGCGGCACGATGTCGTCGGCCAATTTCGTCCTCACCCTCTCCTGCGCTGACCGGCCCGGCATCGTCGCCGCCGTGACCACCGAGCTCGCGGCACTCAGCGCCAATATCGCCGAATCCAACCAGTTCTGGGATCGCGAGACGGGCCGCTTCTTCATGCGCCTGGCCTTCACCGCCCCTGAAACCGTGAGTCGCGACGCGATCGAGCGCGCGCTTAAATCGCCGATCGAGCGCTTTTCCATGAAAACCAACCTGGTCGAGGAAAGCCGCAGGAAGCGCATCGTGATCATGGTCAGCAAGTTCGACCACACGTTGCGCCACCTGCTCTACCAGATCCAGGTCGGCTGGCTCGACGCCGAGGTCGCCGCGATCATCTCCAACCACGATACGACGCGGAAGCTGGCGGAAGCCGAGGGCATTCCGTTCCACCTGCTGCCGGTGACGCGCGACACCAAGGTCGCACAGGAAGAGCAGGTGCTGGCGCTGGTCAAATCGAGCGGCGCTGATCTGGTGGTGTTGGCGCGCTACATGCAGGTGCTGTCGGATAGTCTCTCCACCCGGCTTTTCGGCCAGGTCATCAACATCCACCACTCGTTCCTGCCCAGCTTCAAGGGCGCCAAGCCCTATCACCAGGCCCATGAGCGTGGCGTCAAGATCATCGGCGCGACGGCCCATTACGTGACGCCAGACCTCGACGAAGGCCCGATCATCGAGCAGGAAACCGCTCGCGTCACCCATGCCATGAGCCCGGACGACCTGGTCGCTGCCGGCCGCGACATCGAAAGCCGCGTCCTGGCCCGCGCGGTGAAATTGCACCTGGAGAGCCGGGTCATGCTCAACGGTCGCAAGACGGTGGTGTTTGGGTAGGACCTTGTTCCATCACCACCACGGTGTCACCCCGGCGAAGGCCGGGGTCCATCCTGAGACAAATGAGCGGAGCGGCGGTGTCTGAAAGGCCTCAGGATGGATTCCGGCCTTCGCCGGAATGACATCTGAGCGGGGCGGCGCGCGTCCCTAAACCGGGATATCTTCCAACCGCAGTGAATCCGCCAATGTGGTGCGATCCAACACCTCGCGCGTCGCCAGGGTCACGCGCTCAAACACGTGGCGGATTTCGCAGCTCGCCTCGTCGCGGCAATCCTCGCATTTGCGATAGGCGATCTTGGAGAGGCAGGGCAGAGGCGCGATCGGCCCGTCGATCAACCGCAGCACATCGCCGAACATGATCAGCTCGGGCGCTTTGAGCAGCTCGTAACCACCCGATCGACCCCGCCGGCTGGCAACGAAGCCCGCCCGCTTGAGCTCAAGCAAGATCTGCTCGAGGAATTTCTTGGGGATCGACTGTTCCTTGGAGATCTCGCCGATCATCATGGTTTCGCCGCGCCCGGCCCGGGCAAGGGAAACCAGCGCACGCAAGGCGTATTTGGCTTTTTGCGAGATCATCTACCTGGGGTGCTCCCGGCGGACCCGTGCGGCCCGCCGACGTCAACCCTAGACCTATGCCCCACCGCGCAAGCCTTTGACAAGGGCCTAGCTTTTCGGCTCTGGCAGCACGGGCGGCACGCCCGCTTCGGGCTTGTCCTCTGTATCCGGCTCCGGCTCACCCTCGGTTTCCGGCTCGGGCGGCGCAATGCCACCTTCGCTGGTCTCATCGGATTCCTGCTGCGCGATTTCCTCGGCTTCTTCGGCCGGGGTTTCCGCGATCTCCTCGAGCGCTGCGGCGGGCGTTTCCGCTACCGCTTCGACTTCATCTGAGGTGGCGCCGGCCTCAACCAAGGGCTCCCCGGCCTCCGTCGGCTGGAATTCCGTCTCGACGGATGGCGCAGGCAGGATTTCATCGATAGCAGCCGGCGCCTCACCTACCGCTGGCGTCGCCTCGATCGTTTCCAGCGTCGCCGCGGGAAGCGTCTCGTCCGCCGGAGGCGGCGGCAGAACAATGACCTCGTCGGTCGCGACAACCGGCGCTTCGATGACCTCGATTTCGCCAGCCTCGGTACGCTCCGCGGCCGGTTCGGCCACCATGGACTCCGCTTCCGGCTCGGTCGTGCTCGCCACCGCGACGGCAGGAACAGCCGCAGCCATGGCCAGCAAGTTATCGCTCGGCGGCAATTTGGGATCGACGGGCGCGGCCACTGTTACGGTGTCGCCGGCACGATCACCGCGCAGGAAGGCCAGGATGCCACGGCCGATTTCGCGCTCGCCGCGAATAACCGTTGTGGCGCCCAGGCCGCGCAGGAATGTCTCCTCCTCCTCCGAATAGGCGCGCGAGACGATGCTGATGCCGGCATTGAGCTTGCGACCGGATTCGCACACCGAGCCCGCCTCGTAGCCATTGGAAATAGCGATGAGCAGGTTGCGGGCCGCGCCCAGATTGGCGAGCTTGAGCGTATCCTCGCTCGCCGCATTGCCGAACACAACCTCGAAGCCTTCGGCCCGCGCGGCGGCGACGTCGTGGTCGGAATCCTCGATGATCACCAGCCCGCCGCCATCGGCCCGGATGCCATCAGCAACGATACGGCCCACCTGGCCGTAGCCGACCAGCACGGTATGACCGGTCTGGGTCGAGGGCTCCCCGCCATCATCATCCGCTCCCGGCAGGCCGCGATCGACCGCCGCCGTGCTCGGCGCATCGGTGACGGCTGGGCCCCTGGCAGCCATGGTCGGCTCGACCGGCTCAGCCCGAGCCGGCTCAGGCTGCGTGCCACGGCGGGCGGCAACCTTGGCCTCGATGCGCGGCTTGACCCGCTCCACCGCCCAGAACACCACCGGGTTGAGCACGATGGAAATCAGCGCACCCGCCAGGATCAGATCCTGCCCCTCGGATGGGAGGATAGCGAGCGATACGCCAAGGCTGGCGAGAATGAACGAGAATTCGCCGATCTGGGCCAGCGAGGCGGAAATGGTCAGCGCCGTCCCCACGGGGCGGCGGAACAGCAGCACGATGGCGAAAGCCGCCAGCGACTTGCCGATGACGATGATGAACACCGTCGCCAGCACCGGCAGCGGATTGGTGACGATGATCGCGGGATCGAACAGCATGCCGACCGACACGAAGAACAGCACCGCAAAAGCGTCGCGCAGTGGCAAGGTCTCCTGCGCGGCGCGATGGCTGAGCTCGCTTTCAGAGAGGATCATGCCGGCAAAGAATGCGCCCAGCGCCAGCGATACGCCGAACAGCACGGACGAACCCAGCGCCACACCCAGTGCAATGGCCAGCACGGCCAGCCGGAACAATTCGCGGCTGCCGGTATGGGCGGTGCCGTGCAGCGCCCAGGGAATGACCCGCCGTCCCACGACGAGCATGAAGCCGACAAAGGCCGCCAGCTTGACCACGGTCAATCCCAGCACGCCCCAGACGCCGACATCGACGCGCAGCACGCGCTCCACGAAGGAAACGAACGGGTCATGTACGGCTTCGGCACTACCATTGAGGCCAGCAAAGGCCGGGATCAACACCAGCGCCAGCACCATGGCGAGGTCTTCCACGATCAGCCAACCCACCGCGATGCGACCGCGCTCCGTCTCGATCAGGCGCCTGTCCTGTAGGGCCTTGAGCAACACCACGGTAGACGCAACCGAGAGGGCGAGGCCGAAGAGCAGGCCGGCTCCTATGTCCCAGCCCATCAGCATGCCGAGCCCCAACCCGAGCAGGGTCGCGAAGCCGATCTGGGCGATGGCGCCCGGGATGGCGAGCGCCCGCACGCTCATCAGATCCTTGAGAGAAAAGTGGAGGCCCACACCGAACATGAGGAGGATGACGCCCAGTTCGGCGAGCTCTGCACCCAACGCCTGATCGGCAACGAAGCCGGGTGTGTATGGGCCGGCCAGAATACCGGCGAAGAGATATCCCACCAACGGCGGCATCTTCAGCCGATTGGCTATCATGCCAAAGATATAGGCCAGCACCAGACCCGCGACGATCGTTGTGATCAGGGGGGTATCGTGGTGCATGTTGCCTCCGTGGCGTGTGGTCGACCTGGTGCTGGCTGGAAATCTCTATCGCCAAGATGGGGTATCAAGGGCTGATGCGCAAGCGCCGGTAGCGCCAGAAACATCAGCAATTTGGCCAACTTGGATGAGAACCTTCACAACCGCCAAGTTTGTCTTTGTTATGACGCGGTCATTTCCCACCTTCACTTTGGCGCTAACGCGTACAAGCTTCGGCATGGCGACCCGGAACCTCCGGGCCCGGCCGGTGTTGACGCTGCGACGGCCAAGGGGTGCAGGGTGCGATTTTCCGTAGGATGCGAGATCGGCTACGACGTGGCCGAGGCGGCGACGCTGATCTTCAATATCGAGGCCATGCGCGAGCGGCGGCAGCGGGTGCTGAGCGAAACGCTGACTATCACACCGAACCTGCCGGCAGACGAGAAAACCGCCGAAGAGACCGGCAACCGCTATCTGCGCCTGACCGTCCCCAAGGGGTTGGTGCAACTGCGCTACAGCGCCGAGATCGATCTCGACCCGTTGCATCAGGCCCCCGCGATCATCGGCGAAGTCCCGATTGCCACGCTGCCGCTCGACACGCTGCCGTTTCTCAACCCGTCGCGCTATTGCCCGTCCGACCAGCTGGCGCGCTTCGCCAATCGCGAGTTCGGCGGTATCGCGCCAGGCTTCGGCCGGGTGGTCGAAATCTGCAACTGGATCAATGGCGAGGTCGACTACCTGTTCGGGACCAGCGATACGACGACAACCGCCGCGGACACGTTTTCGTTACGCGCCGGCGTCTGCCGCGACTTCGCCCATCTCGGCATCACCTTCTGCCGGGCCCTCGGCATCCCGGCGCGCTTCGTCTCCTGCTACGCCTGGCAGCTCGAACCGCAGGACTTCCACGCCGTGTTCGAGGCCTATCTAGGCGACCGCTGGTACCTGTTCGACCCCACGCGCATGGCGGCGCTCGATGGCATGGTCCGCATCGGCTGCGGGCGCGACGCCGCCGATACGGCCTTTGCCACCATCTACGGTCAGGTCATCCCACAGCCGATAACTGTTTGGAGCAATGCGATCGATGGCGACAAGAGCGAAGAGTGGACGACGGATGCGGTGAGCGTGTCGCGGGATTGATCGCTGCTGTGTCAGTCGGCACCCTCCCCCTTGCGGGGAGGGATCAAGGGTGGGGGGATGTTTAGCCCGAATATCGGGGCTCTCAACACCCCCTCCTAGCCTCCCCCGTCAAGGGGGAGGTACCGCCCAGTGCTTGTGGAGAGATCGTCCTTTACCCCATCCCATCCTGCGGACTAACCACCCGCTCGACGACCACATCCACGCTCATGCCGAGATAGTCATCCTTGCTGCCGATGAAGGTTCCGGCAATCGGGATCGCCTGCCGCGGTTCGCGGGCGACGCCGACGCGGATCAGATCGCGCGTGCCGAAAATGCCATTGGTCGGATCGAACTCGACCCAGCCCGCGCCGGGCAGATAGACCTGGCACCAGGCATGCGTCGCGCCACCGCCACGGTGATCACCGTCGCGGGCCGGAGAATAGAGGTAGCCGGTGACGAAGCGGGCCGCGAGGCCCAGTGAGCGCACCGCCTCGATCATCAGCAATGCAAAATCGCGACACGTGCCCTGCCGGCTGGCCAGGGTCTTGGAGGGTCGCTGCGTCCCCGGATCGGGCCGGCGCAAGTACTTGAAGCCCTCCTTGATCCCCAGCGTCATATTGGCCAGCAAGTGCCCGGTATTGCTCAGCCCGCGTGGATCGAGGAATCGCCTGGCCCAGGTATCGACCTCGGTTTCGTCTGGGAATTGCCGGCGCAACGTCGGCGTCAGATCAATGGCGTCGACATCGCCATAATCGAACGGAAAACTCTTGGCCCTTGCGTCGATCTCGAAGGCCGGCGTCAATTCCGGCGTGTGCTCGAGCACCATGGTCGCGACGATGCGCAATTCTTCGGCCGGCTCATCGAATTCAGCGATGGCAATGCCATTGCCGAACACGTCATGGATCCAGCGCATCGATAGCGGCTTCGGTCGGATCGCCAATCCGAACGATTCCAGCGTTTGTTCCATGCTGTCGCGCGGCCGCAGCAGCATGCGGTGCTCACCAAATTTGACCGGACGGGCATAGGAGTAGACGGTCTCGTGCCGCACCTGCAGCAGCGTCACGACACCACCGTGATCTTCTCAGCGGCACGGGTGATGCCGGTATAGAGCCAGCGCGCCCGCTCCTCGCGAAAAACGAAGCTCTCGTCGAACAGATAGACATTATCCCACTGGCTGCCCTGCGCCTTGTGGACGGTGAGGCAGTAGCCGAAGGTGAACTCGTCGAACTGGCGCCGCTCGGGCCAGCTCATGCCATCCTCTTCGCCCGAGAAGAACGCCTTGTGCGTCAGCACCCGCGTCTCGCCCTTGCCTTCGTCATCGGCCAGCAGCAGCGAATACTTGCCATTGGTGCGGCGCGTCACCTCGGTGACGATCCAGATCTGTCCGTTGAGCAGCTTCTTGCGCGGATTGTTCCTGAGGCAAACCATGCGGTCGCCTTCGACCGGCTCATGGAACGGCAGGCCTCTCAGCTCGCGCAGGCGATCATTGTATTGCAGCCGCGTCTTGTTGCGCCCCACCAGCACCTGGTCGGCCTCGAGCACCGCATTGCGATCGACGTTCTCCCGTCCGACCACGATGGATTCGCCATAGGAACCACGCTCGATAAAGCCGCCCTCGCGCACCTGCATTGACAGGTGAATGATCGGATTGTCCGCCGCCTGCCGGTGAATTTCGGTGAGCATGATATCGGGCTCTTCGGCGGTGAAGAAGCCAGCGCCCTGCACAGGCGGCAGCTGAAACGGGTCGCCCAGCACCAGCACCTTGGTACCGAAGGAGAGCAGGTCCTTGCCCAATTGCTCGTCGACCATCGATACTTCGTCGATGACGATGAGGTCGGCATCGGCTGCCGGGCTTTCGTCGTCGAGGACGAAGCGCGGTTCGCCCTCCTTCTCGCTGACCAGCGTATAGATCAGGCTATGGATGGTCTGGGCGCCCTTGCAGCCGCGCTTGCGCATCACCAAAGCCGCCTTGCCGGTGAAAGCGGCGTATTTGACCGATTTCACATCCTGCGCCAGATGCACTGCCAGCGTCGACTTGCCGGTGCCCGCCCAGCCGAACAGGCGGAACACCTGCGGGCCATTCCGGTCCTTGAGCCATGCGGACACGGCCATGAGGGCCGCATCCTGCTGGGGTGACCAGACTGGCATCAGATGATCGACGTCCTGACCGTGCCAACGCCCTCGATCATGCCTTCGAGCACGTCGCCACGCGCCACGGCGCCAACGCCGGCGGGAGTCCCGGTCATGATCAGGTCGCCGGCCCGCAGGGTGACGAACTGGGAAAGATAGGCGATGGTCTCGCTGACATTCCATATCTGGTCGCCCAGATCGCCGGTCTGGCGCACTGCGCCGTTGACCTCGAGCGCGATGACGCCCCTGGCAGGATGGCCGATGGCCTCCGCCGGCTCGATCGTGCCGATCGGCGCCGACAGATCAAACCCCTTTGCCATGTCCCAGGGCCGTCCCGCTTTCTTGGCTTCGGCCTGCAGGTCGCGACGGGTCATGTCGAGGCCCGCGGCATAGCCATAGACATGCTCGAGAGCATCGGCCGCGGCAATGTCGCTGCCATCCTTGCCGATGGCCACGACCAATTCAATTTCATGGTGGAAATCGCCGGTTTTGGGCGGATAGGGGATTGCCGCCCCACCCACCACCACCGCATCGGCCGGCTTGGTGAAAAAGAACGGCGGATCGCGCTCGTCATTGCCCATCTCGCGGGCATGCTCGGCGTAGTTGCGGCCGACGCAGAACACGCGGCGAACGGCGAACAGCCCGCCGCGAGCGATCGGCACGGTCACTGGATTATGCGGCGCAAACAGGAAATCAGCCACGCTTGAAGTCTTCCACATAGGGGGTGAGCAGATCGCGGTCGGCCGGCCCCAGCCGGTCATTGGCGGTAAATGTCTGGTGCCAATAGGGATAGAGCAGCGGCGGCTGGCTCACCGCATTGAGCCGGGCGCGCTCCTCGTCGCTGAGCTTGAGCTCGGCGGCGGCCAGATTATCCCTAAACTGCTCCTCGCTGCGCCCGCCGATAATCACCGACGTTACCCCCGGGCGGCCCAAAGCCCAGGCGAGCGCCACCTGTGCCCCCGACACACCCCGGCTGTCGGCGATGGCGACAATGACATCGACGATGTCATAGAGCTTGTCCCAGTCATTGACCGGTGGCTCGCGGAACCCGCCGACATGGCGGCCGGACTTCGGCCCGCCATCGCGGCGATACTTGCCCGACAATAGCCCACCAGCAAGCGGCGACCAGATGAGGATGCCGAGACCCTGATCCTGGCTGATCGGGATGAGTTCATATTCGGCTTCGCGCGAATGCAGCGTGTAGTGGATCTGCTGGCTGATAAACCGTTCGCCGTGGCGCGCGCCGGCCGCCTGCAACGCCTTCATGATGTGCCAGCCCGAATAGTTGGAGCAGCCGATATAGCGGACCTTGCCCTGCTTGATGAGCGTATCGAGCGCCTCCATCGTCTCCTCGATGGGCGTCATGCCATCCCATTCATGCACCTGGTAGAGGTCGATGACGTCCGTCCTGAGCCGCTTGAGGCTGGCCTCTGCCTGCGCCACGATGTGGTGGCGGCTGAGGCCAATCTCATTGGGGCCCTCGCCCATCTTGAAGCGCACCTTGGTGGCCACGAGCGCCTTCTGCCGGCGGCCGTTCTCGCTGAGCGCGACGCCGATCATCTCCTCGGAGACGCCAGCATTATAGACATTGGCGGTATCGAGCAGGTTGATCCCGGCATCGAGGCACAGATCGATCTGCCGCGTCGCGTCATCCTGCTCCGTGCGGCCGACTTTCTCGGAACCGCCAAAGGTCATCGTCCCCATGGTCAAGGTCGAGACCTTGAGACCCGAGCGGCCCAGATAGCGATATTCCATCGGCATTCCTCGTTTGTTCCTGCCGCGATAGCGGTAAGGTGTGATGAGAGTCGGGTCAATGCGGATTGGTGAGCGCGCATGTCACCTCCTCCACAGTCGCTCCCACGGACTTGATCCGCGGGGTCTCTCGCCGCGCAGTGCGCATGGACAGTGACCCGCGGATCAAGTCCGCGGGAGCGCCAGTGGGTGGATGGACTCTGTGCAAGGTGGCACCGGCTCTCGAACACTGGTAAGCCACCCGCGTTCTTCCGAAAGCCCTTCCCTTGCGGCCCCAATCCGTCCTGTTCCCCGTCACACTGGTGACCTTCGGCATGGTCTGTACGCAGATCGGCGCCTCCCTCGCCAAGGGATTGTTCCCGCTTGTCGGTGCCGAGGGCGCCACCGCCCTGCGCCTGACCCTTGCCGCCCTTGTCCTGCTGATCGTCTTCCGGCCCTGGCGCCAGCGGCTCGATCGCGCACAAAGGCGCGCTGTGCTGCTCTATGGCGGCGTCATGGGGGTGATGAACCTGTTCTTTTATGCAGCGCTGGCGACCATTCCGCTCGGCATCGCCGTCGCGCTCGAATTCAGCGGTCCGCTGGCCGTGGCGCTGGCCGGTTCGCGCAAGCCGCTTGATTTTGCCTGGATCGCGCTTGCGGTGGCCGGCCTGGCCCTGCTGCTCCCACTCGGGCAGACCGGCGGCGATGTCAGTATGATCGGCGTCCTTTTCGCCCTTGCTGCCGGCGTCTGCTGGGCCGGCTACATCATTTTCGGCCAGCGCGCCGGAACCGGCGGCGGCCCGCATATCACCGCGCTCGGCGTCGCCATTGCCGCCGCCATCGCGCTGCCATTTGGCGCCGCGACTGCCGGGTCCAAACTGCTCGACCCGGCCATTCTGCCTGTCGCACTCGGCGTGGCATTGCTCTCGAGCGCCATTCCCTACGCCCTCGACATGATCGCCCTGCCCCGCATGCCAGCCCGCATTTTCGGCATCCTGATGAGCGGCCAGCCGGCCCTCGGCGCGCTGGCAGGCTTTGTCATCCTGCATGAAGCGCTCGATGCCTGGCAGCTGATCGGCATTGCCGCCGTCGTCCTCGCCTCGCTGGGTGCGACCGTCACCATCGCGCGCAATACGCCGCCGCCGGTGGCCTGAGCAAAAATCCCTTCACCTGCTGTCTGTTTTGGGCATAGTCCCTCGTCATGTTTCTGACGAGGGATCTCGAAATGCTGTATGCCGTCCTCTGCTACAACGATGAAAACGCCGTCTCCGCCTGGACCCAGGAGGAAGACGACGCCTGCATGGTGCGCCTCGCCCAGGTCGAAGACGGCATGAAGGCCAAGGGCAAGATGGGACCGGTCGCGCGCCTGTTGCCGACCACGTCGGCCACCACCCTGCGCAAGACCTCGGGCGAACCGCTGATCATCGACGGCCCCTTCGCCGAGACCAAGGAACAGTTCCTCGGTTTCTACATCGCCGATTGCGACTCGCTCGACGAGGCCATCGCCTTTGCCAAAGACCTGGCCAAGGCCAATCCCGGGCTCGGCGGCTATGAAATCCGCCCCCTTGCCCTTTACCATCCCAGCGAGATTGGTGGATGACAGACAATGCGTGGATAGCCGCAGCCCTGACAGCGGCCCGCCCCCAAGCGGTCAGTGCGCTGCTGCGCTATTTTCGCAACCTCGATACGGCGGAGGAGGCTTTTCAGGAAGCCAGCCTCCGCGCCATCAGGACCTGGCCCGACAAAGGGCCGCCGCGCGACACCGTCGCCTGGCTGATTTTCGTAGGCCGCAATTCCGGCGTCGATGCCCTGCGCAAGACACGCCACAACGTAGCCCTGCCGCCGGAAGACGTCCTGTCCGATACCGGCGATGCCGAGGCCGAGATGGCCGAGCGCCTCGATGGCGAACATTATCGCGACGATATCCTGCGCCTGCTCTTTGTCTGCTGCCATCCCGACCTGCCGGCCAACCAGCAGATCGCACTGGCGCTGCGCGTGGTCGCAGGCGTGCCGCTACGGCAGGTGGCGCGCGCCTTCCTGGTCAGCGAAACCGCCATGGAGCAGCGCTTGACCCGGGCCAAGGCGCGTATCGCAGCCCATACGGTGTCATTCGATCCGCCCGATGCCCATGCCCGGCTCGAACGCCTCGGCACGGTGGCGGTCATGCTCTATCTCGTCTTCAACGAAGGCTATTCGCGCGGCCACTCCGACCCCGCCGCGGCGCGGCTGTGCGAAGAAGCGATCCGGCTCACCCGGCTGCTGTTGCGGCTCTTCCCCACCGAGCCCGAAGTCATGGGTCTCTGCGCCCTCATGCTGCTGCAACATGCCCGTCACACCGCGCGCACCGACGAGGCCGGACAGATCGTGCTGCTGGAAAACCAGAATCGCCGTTTGTGGAACGCCGCCATGATCGCCGAGGGTCGCGCTCTGGTCGAAAAGGCACTGCGGCATGGCACGGTCGGCACGTATCAGGTCCAGGCCGCCATCGCCGCCCAGCATGCGCGCGCCGACCATGCCGACGCCACCGATTGGGCGGCGATCGACCGCCTCTACCAGTCGCTTGAGGTCATCCAGCCCTCCCCCGTCGTGACCCTCAATCGAGCGGTCGCTGTGAGCAAATGGCGCGGCCCGGCTGCGGCGATGGCGCTGATCACTCCACTTGCCGGAGACCTCGATGGCTACTTCTATTTCCACGGTGTCAGGGGCGGATTGCTGCTGCAATTGGGCGATGACGCCGCCGCGCGCGAAGCGTTCAACCGGGCAATCGCGCTGGCCAGTACGCCAGCCGAGGCGGCCCATATCCGGGCCCATCTCGATCGGCTGGGTGACGTCCCCCGCCTCGCGGCGGCGATCGCCGTGCAATAATTGCCAGCGACCTGTCGAACTGGCCAGCTCTCATTCGTCGTGATTGCATAACCCGCGCTCACAGGAGACCGCCATGACTGACCAGCCCGCCACCAGTGGCCTTACGCCCTACGTCAATCTCAATGGCGTCGCCGATGCGATGGCTTTCTATGCCAAGGCATTTGGCGCCATCGAGCGGGCCCGCAACCAGATGGGCAGTGACAATCGCATCATCCACGGCCATGTCGAAATCAATGGCGCGCCGTTATTCCTGTCCGATTTCTATCCCGAGCACGGTTTCCCGGTCGTCACCCCGCAGGGCTACAACCTTCACCTGCAAGTCACCGACGCGCAAATGTGGTTCGACCGCGCCGTCGCCGCCGGCTGCACCGTGGTCATGCCGCTCAAGGTCGAATTCTGGGGTGATACATACGGCCAGCTCCGCGATCCCTATGGTGTGACCTGGGCCATTGGCCAGTCCAAGCAATCCTGATCACTATCGAACCCGCCGCCCCGGCGATATGGTCGCACCAATAGTATCTCGGAGGCGATGTGGCTACCACGACGGACCTTCCTTACTACGACGGCCGGCCGGTCGACATCAGCCCGCTGGGCTGGCTGATCGTGCTGGTCTCGGGCGTCGTGGCCTTCGCAATGTTGATCGCGCTCCCCTTCCCGGCCTTCCCGCTCAATCTGGTGCCACCAATTGCCTTCACCGGACTGCCGCTGCTGGCCCTGGCGGCGGTAACCGGCGGCCGGCACACGGCTTTGTTCGGACACTTCGGGCCAAGGGAATTCGGCCTGGCCTTTGGCTTCGCCGTCCTGACGCTGGCAGTCTCGGCCGCTGTCGGCCTCACCCTTTCCTGGCTCGTGCCGCTGACCAGCAACCCGACCGCTGGGGTACTTGCCAATATCGGCCCATTCGACCTGGTCGTATTCCTGGTCCGCACCTTCATCCAGCTGATCGGCGAAGAACTCCTGACCATCCTGCCGCTACTGGCTGTGCTCTGGCTCTGCGTGCACAAGTTCAACCTTTCCCGCCGGATCGGCCTGGTTATCGCAGTCATCGTCTCGACCCTGTCGTTCGCCGCCGTACATCTGCCGACTTACAACTGGAACGTCCTCCAGTGTTTTGGCGGCATTGGCTCGGCGCGACTGGTGCTCACCGCAGCCTTCCTCGCCACCCGCAATCTGTGGGTCTCGGCTGGGGCCCATGTCATCAATGACTGGACCGAGTTCTTCCTGCCGGCCCTGCTGCAGAACCTGGCCGGCCATTCCCCGATAGACACCGCCGGCTAGCCTAACGCCGACCTAACACAGTATGGGCTACCCAGGGTTGCGGCGAGACAAAGCGAACGCGGTGGGAGCGACCTGTGCGCGTATTGGTAGTTGAGGATGAACGGCAGCTCGCGGATTCGATCGCCGAGGGATTGCGCCACCATGCCATCGCCGTCGACATCTCCTATGACGGCGAGGCCGGGCTCGAAAGGGCCAGCATCAACGACTATGACGTCGTGATACTCGATCGCGATCTCCCCCTCCTTTCCGGCGACGAGGTCTGCGCCACCTTGGTTCGGTCGAAGCCGGAAACGAGAATCCTTATGCTCACGGCGGCGACCGCATTAGGTCAGCGCGTTGACGGGCTCGGGCTCGGCGCCGACGACTATCTGACCAAGCCGTTCTTCTTCGCCGAGCTCGTGGCGCGCGTGCAGGCACTGGCGCGCCGCGCTCGTCCGGCCACGCCCCCGATCCTTGAACGCGCCGGCATCCTCCTCGACAGCCATCGCCGCACCGTCATCCGCGACAACCGCTCGGTCGACCTGTCGCGCAAGGAATTTGCCGTGCTTGAGGAGCTGATGCGCGCCGATGGCGGCGTCGTTTCCTCCGAGCAACTTCTGGAGAAGGCCTGGGACGAACAGATCGATCCCTTCACCAATGTCGTTCGCTTCACCATGATGATGGTCCGGCGCAAACTCGGCACCCCTGCGGTGATCGAGACCGTGCAAGGTGTGGGGTATCGCCTCAAATGAAAGTACTTGGCTTTCCCTGGACCATCCGTACCCGCCTGACGCTGCTCTACGGCGGCGCTTTCTTCGTCGCCGGCGTCATTCTGAGCGGCATTCTGTACTTCTTCCTCGCCCAGGTGATCGAACGGCAATTCGTGTTCCGCCTGGATCCGCCATTGGGATCGCTGGCGGCTCCCGGCGGCGATATCGCCAATACGCTTCAGGTCGTTGACCTCGAAATCCGCCGGGCGCGCGAAGGCACGCTTCGCACCATGCTGATTGCTTCGACCGCCACTGTCGGCATGCTGACCATCGCCGCCGGCGGGATCGGATGGCTCTTGGCGGGGCAGGCGCTTCAGCCGCTGCGGAACATCACCGCCACCGCGCGTCGCGTCGCCGACCGCAGCCTGCATGAGCGGATTGCGCTGACCGGCCCCAGGGACGAAATCAAGGACCTTGCCGATACGCTCGACGCCATGTTCGAGCGGCTCGATCGCTCTTTCGACAGCCAGCGTCGCTTCGTGGCCAACGCCTCGCACGAGCTGCGCACCCCGCTCACCATCACCCGCACACTGATCGAGGTCGCCCTGCTTGATGCGGGGACTAACGACAAGGTCAGGCAGCTCGGCAACACCCTCCTCACCGTCAACCAGCGCCACGAAAAGCTTACCGATGGTCTTCTGACCCTGGCGAGCAGCGACCAGCGCACCGCCGACTTTCATCCCCTCGATCTTGGCGAGGTCGCCAGCCATGTCGCCGCCGAACTGCTGCCCCTCGCCGACAGGGTTTCTGTTCGTCTTGAGACCGACATCCGGCCGGCTATGGTGCTGGGCGATGCCTTCCTGATCGAGCGCCTGATCCAGAACCTGGTCGAGAACGCTATCCAGTACAATCT
This sequence comes from Devosia lacusdianchii, assembly GCF_022429625.1. Lineage (NCBI taxonomy): Bacteria > Pseudomonadati > Pseudomonadota > Alphaproteobacteria > Hyphomicrobiales > Devosiaceae > Devosia > Devosia lacusdianchii. Next base: position 4,050,898 of record NZ_CP092483.1, read on the forward strand.
GCCTGAGAACGGCTGGGTCCGCGTTGAGACCATGGCGGAAGCCGACGGCATCACGCTCGTGGTGGAGAATACCGGCCCTATCGTGCCGGCATACGAAGTGCCCGGGCTGTTTGAGCCGTTCCGCCGCCTGGCCTCGACCGAGCGGCTGGCCACCTCCACTGGCGGCGCCTTCGTCCGTGGCGCCGGATTGGGCCTCTCGATCGTGCGCTCGATCGCCGAAGCTCACAGCGGCAGTGCCGAGGCCGCGCCGCGCCCAGCAGGCGGCCTTGTCGTTCGTGTTCGGATACCCGCGGCGCCCTAACGGCCGCCTAACGCGCGGTTTCGTATCCCTCTCGCATCCCCAACGGAGATGCGACAATGATCCCGTCAAAACACCTGTCCGTCCTGCATGCCGGCCTCATGCTTGCGGTCCTCGCCACCGGCTCGGCCGCCCATGCGCAGCCGGCCGATTCCGACGACGCCGCCCTCGCCTATGCCCAATGCATGCGGGACAATGGTTATGCCGAATTTCCGGACCCCACCCCCGGCAAGGGCATGCAATTCCTGATCAACCCCGAAACCGCACCACGCTTCCACAAGGCGGCCGCTGCGTGCCGCGATCTTGCCCCGGCAGGCCTGGGTAGTGAAGCCGCGACGCCCGAGCAATTGGACGCTCTGGTCAAGCTTTCGCAATGTGTCCGCGAGAACGGCTTGCCCGACTTTCCCGATCCGGGTCCCCAGGGCAGTTTCGACCTTGGGAGCACCGATATCGGCCCTGGCGATGCGCGCCTCGAAAAGGCGATGGCCGCCTGTGCTGAGCTGGCCGCAGGCAGCCGGATCGTTATCGGCGGATGACGCGTACCCGAACCATAGGTGCAACCAGCGCCGCGGCGATCCTCGCTGCGGCCGTCACCATTGCCGGCTTTCTGTGGCTCCGGCCAGCGCCCTCGACCGCCACGCCGTCGGCAACGCCGGTTGCAACGGCTGCGGTCCTGCGCGGAACATTGCTCGATACCAAGACCGTGACCGGCACCCTCGGCTATGGCGAACTCAGCGCCCTGCGACCGAGCCTTGCCGACACATCCGCCATGGTAACCTGGATCGCTCCCGTCGGCTCAATCATCGAACGCGGCAAACCGCTCTATGCGCTGGATGGGCAACCGGCGATCCTGTTCTACGGATCGGTCCCGCAGCACCGCACCCTGCGCTTCGATACGAACACACCATTGCCAATCTGGGTCGAACTCGAACGCGCGCAAACGGCGCTCGAAGCGGCAAACCTGGCACTAGACCTCGCCCGGGAACGGCTCGCGGATGCCGAAACCCGCACCATCGATGTCAATGCCAGGCTCGACGACGCCCACTCGACCGCGCCCATAACGGCCCAATTCATCGAGCTGGCCGGAGCCGTGGCCGGCGCCGAAACCAAGCTTGGTCGTGTGACGGAACTCTCGGCTGCGCAATTGGCGCCACCCGTGGAGGTCGCCGCCGCGCAAGCCGAGCTCGCCGCCGCCCGCGCCGCGTTCGACGCGGCGATCAGGGCCATCCGCAAAGACCTCGCCGCCGCCCGCCTTGACGCCATCACAGCGCGCGTCGCCGTCGCCGAGGCCGGCATAAAACGTGACGAACTCCGGACCGGGCTGGATGCCCTCCTGGCGCGCGCTGGTGACGACGCCGACATCCAGCAGATTGCCGACAATCTAGCCGCTCTTGGCTACGAGGGGACACTCGCCGATCAGGTCCGTGCCTGGCAGAAGGCCTCGGGCCAACCGGTAACCGGTATCGTTGCTCCCAGCGACATGGTGGTCGCTGCGGGCCCGGTGCACATCGCGGACTATGGCGCCAGCGTCGGCGAAACATTGATCGCGGCCTCGCCGGACCGTGACGCGATCCTTGATTACTCCAATACCGAGAAGCTGGTTACCGTCCCTCTCGGCGTTGGCGACCGGGGCTTTGCCGCCATCGGTCGCGAAGTCGGCGTCACGCTGCCCGACGACAGCCGGATCGACGGTGTCATATCCGAAATCGGCTCCGTCGTGACCGAAGGTAATATCGAGGTGACGGTGACCATCGCCGACCAGACGGCCCTGGGCGGCCTCGAGGTTGCGTCGGTGGATGTCGAATTCGTCAGCGATAGCCGCGAGGATGTTCTCTCTGTCCCCATAACCGCATTGCTCGCCCGGCAGGAAGGCGGCTTCGCCGTCGAAGTCATCAGTGGAAGCAAGAGCACCCTGGTGTCCGTCGATACCGGTCTTTTCGCCGCCGGCCGGGTCGAAATTACCGGCGACGGTATCGACGAGGGCGTTGAGGTCAGCGTGCCTTGATGAGCAGCATCGTCTCCCTGCGCAATGTCTCGCGCGCCTTCGCGGGAGGTGTCTTCGCGCTGCGCGACGTCAATCTCGATATCGGGCGCGGCGAGCTTGTCGCCATTGTCGGCCCGTCCGGGTCGGGCAAATCGACCATGCTCAACATTATCGGCACGCTCGACCGCGCCAGTGCCGGGGAGGTCGAGATCGATGGCCGCAACGTCGCCCAGCTTGGCGACAGCGCGCTATCGGCCCTGCGGGCGCATCGCATCGGCTTCGTCTTCCAGCACTTTCATCTGTCCCCGGGCGTATCGGCCCTCGATAACGTCGCCGACGGTCTGCTCTATACCGGAGCCTGCCTTCGCGAGCGCCGCCTGCGGGCGGAAGCCGCCTTGGGCGAGGTGGGACTCGGGCATCGCCTCGATCACCATCCCCATCAACTATCGGGCGGCGAGAAACAGCGCACCGCGATCGCGCGCGCCCTGGCGCGCCGCCCTATGCTGCTTCTGGCGGACGAACCAACCGGTGCGCTCGACAGTACTTCAGGCGAAGGCGTCGTCCAGCTCCTGCTCGGGCTGCATCGCGAGGGGACAGCCGTCGTCGTCATCACGCATGATCGCGACCTCGCCGCCCGTTTCGATCGGCAGGCCGCAATGCGCGACGGCCAATTGGTCGACGACAGGAGGCGGGACGCATGACGGCGCTGCAACCGGCAAGATTATCATGGGTCGACGTCGCGCGGCTCGCGGCCTATGGGCTTCGCGCGCGACCGCTTCGGGTCGTCCTGTCGGCGCTCGGCATCGCCATCGGCATCGCCGCCATGATCGCCGTGGTCGGCATTTCCACCTCCAGCCGGGCCCAGCTCAACCATCTCCTCGCCGAACTCGGCACCAACCTGCTGAGCGCCGGCCCGGGAACCTCCATGTTTGGAGAGGCCGCGACCATGCCGCCGGAATCGGTATCGATGATCGAGCGGATGGCGGCCGTGCAGTCGGTCAGCGCCGTCGGCCAGCTCACCGAGGCAAAAGTCTATCGCAGCAACCGCATTCCCGAGAGCCAGTCCGGCGGCATGGCCGTCTTCGCCGCCCGGCTCGATCTGCTCCAAACGGTGGGCGCGAAGATCGATGCTGGCTCCTGGCTCAATGCGGCCACGGCGCAATATCCGGCGGTGGTTCTGGGCGCTCGGGCCGCCGCGCGCCTGGGCATCAGCCACCATCTCATCGGTCAGCCGATCTGGCTCAGCGGCCGCTGGTTTACCGTCATCGGCATCCTGGAGCCGGTATCGCTGGTTCCCGAACTCGATCTGTGCGCCCTGATCGGCTGGCCCGCAGGCGAGCGTTATCTCGCCTTCGAGGGCGACATCACGACGCTCTATGTCCGGGCCGACCCGGACGAAATCGAGGCCGTGCGAAATCTCCTTGCCCGAACCGCCAACCCTGAACAACCCAACGAGGTGGACGTCTCCCGCCCCTCCGATGCCCTCGCGGCCGAAGCCGCAGCCGATGTGGCTTTCACCGGCCTTCTCCTGGGCCTTGGCGCGGTCGCGCTACTGGTCGGCGGCATTGGCGTCGCCAATACAATGGTTATCTCCGTGCTGGAGCGTCGCGCTGAGATCGGCCTGCGCCGGTCGCAGGGCGCAACCCGCGGTCACATCCGCCTCCAGTTCTTCGGCGAGGCGCTGCTGCTGGCGCTGCTCGGAGGCGGCAGCGGCATCGCCATCGGCTGCCTGGTGACAACGGCCTATGCGGCGCTCCAGGGCTGGCCGGTCGATATCCCGCTCTGGGTCGCCGCGGGCGGCATGGCCGCGACGCTCACGATCGGCGGCCTTGCCGGCCTCTATCCCGCCATCCGCGCCGCCCGACTGGCCCCAACCGAAGCCCTTGGCGCAGCCTAGCGACCACGATCAGGGATCCTGACCCGTGCACTCAAACAGCAGACATCAATCGCCCGCAAATGCGGGACCTAGCTCAGTTGATTTTGAGGAAGTGGCGGAGAGAGAGGGATTCGAACCCCCGATAGAGTTGCCCCTATGCCGCATTTCGAGTGCGGTGCATTCAACCACTCTGCCATCTCTCCGCGAGATCGATGTAGGCGCCCCGGAAGGGACCGTTGGTCGACACGGGCGGGCTTATGACATAGCAATAACGGCGCCGCAACACCCCTTGTAGCTTTCCGCGTGCTTTGGACGTCCGCCGACTCTGGTTCAGCGATCGGCATCGTTGCTGGACCGACCGTCACGATTTCGTGGGTGACGAACCTCTGGGCGATCCGCTGCGTTCTGACGAACGCAAGGCTTCATCATAATGGGAGGATTTCAATGGTACAGCGTCGCGATGTGGTTGCCGGCATGGCAACCTTGCCGCTGGTGGCCCTGGGCACCGGCATGCTGACCACGGCTTGGGCACAGGAGAGCGCAGTGCTGGACGGAGATGTTCTTTCGACCTCTGGCGGAGATGTAACCATCCATCCCGTCGACCATGCCAGCCTGCTGCTCGGTTTTGGTGAGGAGGTCATCTATGTCGATCCGGTCGGCGGAGCCGCCCGGTACGAGGGCCTGCCGCCGCCGACGGCCATCCTCATCACCCACGGTCATGGCGACCACTTCGACATTCCGACGCTCGAAGCCATCGCCGGCACGGCGCCGATCCTCACCAGCCAGGAGGTTTTCGACAAGCTGCCCGAGGCACTCAAGGCCAATGCGACCGCCGTCGCCAATGGCGGATCGGGCGACCTCAACGGCATCCCCGTCGCGGCCACTACGGCGCATAACACCACTGCGGACCGCATGAAGTACCACCCCGTCGGCGTCGGCAATGGCTACCTGATCACCTTTGGCGACAAGGTGGTCTATGTAGCCGGCGATACCGAACCGACACCCGAAATGCTGGCGCTTACCGGTATCGAGGTCGCCTTCCTGCCAATGAACCTGCCCTATACCATGACGCCCGAGCAGGCCGTCGAGGCTATCAATACGTTCAAGCCCGCCATCGTCTATCCCTACCACTATGGCGAAAGCGACCTTTCGGTGCTTGAAGGCGGGGTTGGTGCCGATACCGAAGTGCGGCTGCGCGACTGGTATGCGCTGAGTTGAACCCGCAGCGAATGTGCCGCTGACGGCCCGGCAACGCTTGACTCTTGGGGCATTTGCCCTGATAAGCCGGACCAGAAACACGCGCTGGCTCTGCTGGCGCGCTTTTCTTTGTTTGAAAACGCTGTTCGAGGCTGCCCGCCGGTTTGATCGCCGGCTGACTGTTCGAAGACCGCAGGATCTGGGCTTTCACCTGCGGCGCCACAGGGCGCGATACAATGGGACCGGGCGTTTGACGCTCCCGGTTATGCTATGACTTTTGCCGTGATCAAAACCGGTGGCAAGCAGTACAAGGTTGCCGCCAACGACATTCTCAAGATTGAAAAGCTCGACGCCGAAGCCGGCACGATCGTCACCTTTGACCAGGTGCTGATGGTTGGCGACGAAGTCGGTGCTCCGCTGATCGAAGGCGCGCTCGTCGCTGCCGAACTGCTCGAGACCAAGAAGCAGAAGACGGTCATCATCTTCAAGAAGAACCGTCGCCACAATTATCGTCGCCGCAACGGCCACCGCCAGTTGCTGTCGACCGTGCGCATCACCGAGATCCTGACCGGCGGCGCCAAGCCGACGATCAAGGCCGCTGGCGTTGCTGCACCCACCGAAACCGTAGTCTCGGGCAAGCCTGCCAAGGTCCGCGCTGCCGCTAAGGCAGCCGCTGCAACGGAAACCAAGGCCCCGGCTGCCAAGAAGGCTGCCGCGCCCAAGGCCGCTGCCGCTGCGGAAACCGCCGAAGCTCCGGCCAAGGCACCCGCCAAGAAGGCTGAGACCAAGGCCGCACCGAAGCAGGCTGCTGCTGAGACCACCGAAGCCGCCGCTGAAAAGCCGGCGAAGAAGGCCCCGGCCAAGAAAGCCGCGCCCAAGGCCGACAAGGAATAAGGAGCTCTAGAGATGGCACACAAAAAAGCAGGCGGTTCATCCCGCAACGGTCGTGATACCGCTGGCCGTCGTCTTGGCGTCAAGAAGTTCGGCGGCGAAGCTGTAATCGCCGGCAACATCATCATCCGCCAGCGCGGCACCAAGTGGCATCCCGGCACCGGCGTTGGCCTGGGCAAGGATCACACCATTTTCGCGCTCGTCGACGGCAAAGTCGCGTTCCGAACCCGTGCGAATTCGCAAGTTTTCGTTTCCGTCGACCCGGCGGAGGCCGCCGAATAACCCGGCAGGTCTCTCGAACCCAGCCGGTGACCTTTTCCCCGGCTCGTGTTCGCGAAATGCGAAAATAATCCAAGGGGAATCGGTGCGCCGGTTCCCCTTTTCGCATTCTGGATCAGCATTCAAATGGACAGCCTCAAGGACCGCCTCCCCGCCGCGCTTCATACCGACCGCCTGGTGCTGACCACCCCGACCATGGCGCATGCCCCGGCAATCGCCCAGCTCGCCAATAATCGGCGCATCCACGAGGTTATGTCGCGCCTGCCGTTTCCCTATTCGGAAGAAGACGCGCGGCTCTTTATTGAAGAGATCGTGCCAGGCCCGAACGAGCTTTGCTACGCCATCCTGCTGGGCGGCGAGACCTTTGTGGGCATTGTTGGCCTGACATTTGCCGAAACGACACCGCCCGAGCTGGGTTACTGGCTGGGCGAGCCGTTCTGGGGCAAGGGCTACGCCACCGAAGCGGCGGCGGCTGTCGTCGCTGCGGCGCGTAAGGCCGGTATTCCAGTGCTGCGATCGCGCGCGCTCTTCGCCAATTCCGGCTCCCGGAACGTTCTGCGCAAAGTTGGGTTTGCCGAGGTCGGCGAGACCATCGACAGTCAGGGCACTCTCGCCGGGCAGCGCCTGGCGCAGATGCGGCTGGAGTTCGGGCGATGAGGCTCTACCTGTCGTCCTACAGACTGGGCAACGCCACCGAACAGTTGTTGCACCTGATGGGGAATGGAAGGCGCGTCGGTATTATTCCCAACGCGCTCGACCTCATCCCTGCCGACGACCGAGAACGCTATCGGCTAACCACCTATGACCCGGCCGCGGAGTTTCTCCGGCTGGGGTTGGAGGCCGAAACGCTCGACTTGCGGGATCATTTTGGCAGGGGTGGCTTGGACCAAATACTGCCCCGCTACAACTTGATCTGGGTTCTGGGCGGCAACAGCTTCGTGCTGCGCCGCGCCATGGCCCAGAGTGGCTTTGATCAGGCGATAGCGGCAGCCTTGTCCGATGACCTCCTGGTCTTTGGCGGCTTCAGCGCTGGCGCGGTCGTCGCCACGCCTACGCTGCGGGGGATCGAACTCATCGACGATCCTCGTCCAGTGCCGCCGGGCTACGCCGAACCAATCCTGTGGGATGGATTGGGCCTGGTCGACTTCTCCATCGTGCCGCACGTCGATTCCGACCATCCCGAGACCGAGTTGGCGGCAAGCTCGGCCGCCCACCTGGCCAAGCACCGGATGCCTTATCGTACCCTGCGCGATGGCGAGGTCATCATCCGTGATGGCGTCCACATTCGCCTCGTCGACGCGCGCGGGGAAATCGGCCCATGCTAGAGTTGCACACACGACGGTTGATCCTGCGCGAGAGCACCCTCGACGATGCCCCTTGCTATGCCTTGGGCGTCGGTGAGTACGACGTGGCCAAATTCCTGACGCCGGTGCCTTATCCCTACACGCTCGCCATGGCGATCGATTGGCTGCGGCAGGCCCAGCCCGCCACACCCGAGCAATCCATGTTGATCGTCGAACTCCCGGGCAAGGGCGTCATCGGCTGCGTATCGCTGATCAATGAACTCGGCTTCTGGATTGCTCGTCCGCATTGGAACCGGGGCTATGCCAGCGAAGCTGCGACGGCCCTGCTCGACTGGCATTTTGCCGGGACAGACCACGCTATGGTCAAATCCAGCGCCCACCATAACAATACGGCATCGCTTGCCGTGCAGAAGAAGCTCGGCTTTGTGCCGACGGGACGAGAAATGCGCTTCAGCCAGACCTTGCAGCACAATGTCGATCACGTGGTGACCAGCCTGACACGGGAAGCCTGGCAATCGCGAGGCATGCGATGACACTGAAGCAGGCATTGCCGGACACAGTAGTCGCGGCGCGGCTGACACTGCGCCCACCAACCGATACCGACATCGCCGACCTGATGACATTGGCCAACAACCCCAATGTCATCGAGCACACGGCAACGCTCGCCTATCCCTATCGGCGCGAGGACGGCGAGAAGTTCGTCGCCACCCTCGACCATGCCGATACCCCACGCTCCTATGCCATCGCCAATGGCGACAACCGCCTGATGGGCGTGATGCTGCTCAAGCTGGCCGTGGGCGAGGCGCCCGAACTGGGCTATTGGCTGGGCGAGCCCTATTGGGGCCGAGGTTATGCCAGCGAAGCCGCCCTGGCCCTGCTCGACGCCGCCAAAGGCGTTGCTCCACTGGTATCGGCTCGCGTATTGGCGGCTAATCCTGCCTCGATCCGCGTGCTCGAGAAAGTGGGCTTCACCGTCACCGAGCGCACGGTCAGCGTCGTCGCCCGGCACGCCGGCAAACCCATCGTCATCATGCACTGGCGGGCATCATGAACGTCACACTCCGCACGCCACGCTTCGTGCTGCGCCCGGCGCAAACAGGCGACGCCGAAGCGATTGCCCGCTATCTCAATGACTTCGCGGTGGCGGGCAACCTTGCGCGGGTGCCGTTCCCGTATCACCTGTCCGACGCCAAGGCGTGGCTGCGCACCCGCGTGCCCAACCTGCCAGTCGAGGAAACCAACTTTTCGATCGACTTGCCGGGCGAGGGTCTCGCCGGCCATGTCGGGTTTCATCGTGGACCGCTTGGGCCCATTATCGGCTACTGGCTGGGCCAGCCGTTCTGGAACCGTGGTATCATGACCGAGGCCGTCTCAGCCTGTCTCGACTGGTTCTTTGCAGCCAGCACCGAGCCAACGCTTTATTCGGGTGTGTTCCACTTCAATGCGGCGTCACTCGCTATTCAATTGAAGCTCGGATTTACCGAAACCGGACGCTCAACCCTGCTCTGCCTTGCGCGCGGCGCTGAGGTGGAGCATATCGACACCAAACTGACGCGCAGCGTCTGGAAGGCCAGAGACAAATGAAATTTCTTGACCAGGCCAAGGTCTATATCCGCTCGGGCGACGGTGGCGCCGGCGCCGTCTCGTTCCTGCGCGAAAAGTTCGTCGAGTTCGGCGGTCCCAATGGCGGCAATGGCGGTCGCGGCGGCGATATCGTCGTCGAATGCGTCGATGGCCTCAACACCCTGATAGACTATCGCTACCAGCAGCACTTCAAGGCCAAGATCGGCACCCATGGTATGGGCAAGGACCGTGCGGGCGCCAATGGCGAGCCGACCGTGCTGCGCGTCCCCGTCGGCACTCAGGTGTTCGAGGATGACAATGAAACCCTCATTGCCGACATGACCGAGGTCGGCCAGCGCGTCGTGCTGCTTTCGGGCGGCAATGGCGGTTTCGGCAATGCCCATTTCAAGACCAGCTCCAACCAGGCACCGCGCCATGCCAATCCGGGCATGCCCGGGGTCGAGAAGTGGATCTGGCTGCGCCTCAAGCTGATCGCCGATGCGGGTCTGGTCGGCCAGCCCAATGCCGGCAAGTCCACCTTCCTGGCCGCTGTCTCCGCCGCAAAACCCAAGATCGCCGCCTATCCCTTCACCACGCTGCACCCCAACCTCGGCGTGGTATCGATCGGCGAGCGCGATTTCGTCCTGGCCGATATTCCCGGCCTGATCGAGGGCGCCAGCGAAGGCGTCGGCATTGGCGACCGGTTCTTGGGCCATATCGAGCGCTGCGGCGTGTTGATCCATCTGATCGATGGCACGCAAGACGACGTCAAGCATCTCTATACCAGCGTCCGCCATGAGCTGGCAGCCTATGACGAACGGCTGGCCAAGAAGCCGGAAATCGTTGTGCTCAACAAGGTCGACGCCATCGATCCCGACGAGCTCAAGGAAAAGCTCAAAGTGCTCAAAAAGGTCAGCAAGCAGGACGTGCTGCTGGTCTCCGGCGTCACCGGCAAGGGCACCGACTTGGTCCTCTACAAGGTCATCGAGACACTGGACGCCGAAAAAGCCGCCCGGCTTGAGGCCGCGCGCCGCAAGATCGAGCCGAACTGGGCCCCCTGATGAGCGCCAATGCCCTCGCGCCCTATAAGCGCCTGACCATCAAGATCGGCTCGGCCCTGCTTGTCGACAACAAAGGCAAGCTGCGCGCCGCGTGGTTGGCCGACCTTGCCGCCGACATCGCAGCGCTCAAGGCTGACGGCCGCGACGTGGTGATCGTGTCATCAGGTGCAATTGCGCTGGGCCGCGGATTGCTGGGGCTTTCCGCCGTGTCCCTCACGCTCGAGCAATCGCAGGCGGCCGCCAGTGCCGGTCAGATTGCCCTGAGCCAGGCCTGGGCCGAGGCTCTCGGCAGCCACCAGATCGTCACCGGGCAAATCCTGATCACGCCCAATATCACCGAAGAACGCCGCTACTACCTTAATGCGCGCACGACCATCGCGACGCTGCTCGGCCTGGGCGCCATCCCGATCATCAACGAGAATGACAGCGTCGCCACCGCAGAAATCCGCTACGGCGACAACGATCGCCTGTCGGCCCGTGTCGCCACCATGATCGAGGCCGATTGCCTGGTGCTGTTGAGCGACATTGACGGGCTCTACACCGCCCCGCCCGCCAAGGATCCCGCCGCTGAGCATCTGCCGGTTGTGCGCGCCATCACCCCCGCTATCGAAGCCATGGCCGGCGGCGCGGCGAGCCACCTCTCGCGCGGGGGCATGACCACCAAGGTCGAGGCCGGCAAGATCGCGACGCTCGCCGGCACGGCGATGATCATCGCCAAAGGTACCGAAAGCCACCCGCTGCGGACCCTTACCGCAGGCGGCCGCCACACCCTGTTCCATCCAGCACAAAGCCGCGCCCAGGCGCGCAAGCGCTGGATTATGGGAACGCTCGCCGTTGCAGGCACGCTGCAGGTCGACGCTGGCGCGGCCCGCGCCCTACTGACCGGCAAATCGCTATTACCCATCGGCGTGACCAAGGTCACCGGACAATTCGAGCGCGGCGACGCCATTGCCGTGCTCAACTCGGATGGCGCCGAAATCGCCCGAGGTCTGGCCGGCTTTGACAGCGAGGATGCGCGCTTGGTGATCGGCAAACGCAGCGACGCCGTTATCGAACTGCTCGGCTCGGGCAATCGCGGCGCCATGGTCCATCGCGACAATCTCGTGCTGGTGGGCAGCAAGGAGGACAGCAATGAGCGCGCTTGAAGCGGATAAGTCCCTGACCGCCATAATGGCCGAGATCGGCCGCAACGCTCGCATCGGCGCCAAGGCCCTGGCTCTTGCCACGCCGGAGCAGAAGCGCCGCGCCCTGACCGTTGCCGCCGGCGCCATCAATGCGCATCGCAAGGCCATCCTCGCCGCCAATGCGATGGACATGCAGGCCGCCGAAACCAAAGGCATATCCAAGGCCTTTCTCGACCGCCTGCTGCTGACCGACGCGCGCATCGACGGCATCATCGAGGCGGTCCGGACCATTGCCGAACTGCCCGATCCGGTTGGCGCCACCATCGCCGAGTGGGACCGCCCCAATGGCCTTCACATTGAGCGCGTCCGCACGCCGCTCGGCGTCATCGGCGTCATCTTCGAGTCCCGCCCCAACGTCACGGCCGATGCCGGCGCGCTCTGCATCAAGTCGGGCAATGCCGTTATCCTGCGCGGCGGCAGCGACAGTTTTCACTCGAGCAAAGCCATCGTCGAATGCATGCTGGACGGCCTGCACGCTGCAGGCCTGCCGGTGGAATGCTTGCAGCTTGTCCCCACCACCGATCGCGCCGCCGTCGGCGAAATGCTCAAGGGACTTGACGGCAACATCGATGTCATCGTCCCCCGCGGCGGCAAGACGCTCGTCGCCCGCGTGCAGGACGAAGCCCGCGTGCCGGTCTTCGCCCATCTCGAGGGCCTGGTGCATGTCTTCATCGACAAGTCGGCCGATCTTGAGAAGGCGGTGAGCATCACCCTCAACGCCAAGATGCGCCGGACCGGCGTCTGCGGCGCCGCCGAGACACTTCTTGTGCATCAGGACGCGGCCCAGACCCATCTCAAGCCGATCATCGACGCCCTGATCGCCAAGGGTTGTGAAATCCGTGGCGATACCGCTGTGATGTCCCTCATCCCCACCGCAAAACTGGCCACGGAAGAGGACTGGCGCACCGAATACGAAGACGCCATCATCTCGGTGAAGATTGTCGACAGCGTCGAAGCTGCCATCGCCCACATCGAACGATATTCAAGCCACCACACCGAGGCGATCATCAGCGAAGACCCAGCCTCGGTCGAGAAGTTCTTCAACGAGATTGACTCGGCCATCCTGCTGCACAATGCCTCCACCCAATTCGCCGATGGCGGCGAGTTCGGCTTTGGCGGCGAGATCGGCATCGCCACCGGCAAGATGCATGCACGCGGACCAGTGGGCGTCGAGCAGCTCACCAGCTTCAAATACCGCATCCGCGGCAATGGCCAGACGAGACCCTGACCCCTTTTGACCCTGCGCCATCCCATCCGCATGTCAGGCATTACCGAACTGCCGCCCTCCGGGGCCGGTATGCGCATCGGCCTGTTCGGCGGCAGCTTCAACCCGATCCACGAGGGCCATCGCCTGGTCATCGAGGAGACGCTGCGCCGGCTCGACCTCGATGCCATCTGGGTGCTGGTGACGCCGGGCAATCCGCTCAAGAACCACAACGACCTGGCGCCGCTGGCCGACCGCGTCCTCGCCGCGCGGGCCCTGCTCGATCATCCGCGCGTGCGCGTCACCGGATTCGAGGCCGCGCACGGCTTCACCTATTCCTGGCAAACCATCCGCTTCCTCACCCAATCCATGCCGGACCGGCGCTTTGTCTGGATCATGGGTGCTGACAACCTGGTCGATTTTCACCGCTGGGAACGCTGGCAGGATATTGCCGCCATGGTGCCGATGGCGGTCTATGTCCGGCCCGGTTCGGGTCGCCGCGCCCCGGTATCTTTGGCCGCCAGCGCCTTATCGCGCTGGCGCGTCGATGAAGATGATGCGCCGCGCCTGGCCGCGCTGCCACCGCCCGCCTGGGTCTACCTGCATGGGCGGCAATCGCCGCTTTCGTCCTCGGCAATCAGGGCAAGGCGGCAACACGTTAAGTCAAAATGAACGCCCAATCTTGCGAAACCGTCATCAAACGCGCATATTGAAGTGCGTGATTAATAGTCACCAGAACAGGAACTGACTGCTTGTCGTTTTCAGAACGCCTGCAACATTCCGATCAACAACCAAGGATGCTGATCCCCCGCATGACCCATGCACTGGCATGGGCAGAAGGCCATTGCTGATGGTCGCGCTGCCCGAGAACACCGTTTCCCCGTCCGAGGCCCCTCCGGAACGCCCCATGATCGATGTGATCCTCGACTGCCTTGACGATGCCAAGGCCGAGGAAATCGTTGCCGTCGACATTACCGGCAAGTCCTCGCTGGCCGACCATATGGTCGTCGCCTCTGGCCGTTCGCAGCGCCATGTCGGCGCCGTGGCCGACCAGATGGTCACCGCCCTGCGCGATGCCGGCTTCGGCAAGCCGCGTATCGAGGGCCTGCCCCATTGCGACTGGGTGCTGGTGGATGCCGGCGATGTCATCGTCCACATTTTCCGCCCCGAAGTGCGCGAGTTCTACAACATCGAGAAGATGTGGCAGGCCGATTTCGCCGCCGACGCCCACTAGGCTGACTGCGCAACTGGACCTCATGGTGAGCTTGTCGAACCACGAGGTCGTGGCACAATGCGCATAGCGATCGCGGCTGTCGGCCGAATGAAGGCCGGGCCGGAGCGGGAATTGGTCGCCCGCTATCTCGATCGCGCAGTCGGCGGCGGCAAGCCGCTGGCCCTGACCGGTTTCGATGTCATCGAACTCACCGAATCGCGCGCCTCCTCCTCGGCCAGCCGCAAGGCTGACGAGGCCAAGGCCCTGCGCGCCGTCCTGCCCGACGGCATCGTGGTGGCGCTCGACGAGCGCGGCAAATCCATCGGCTCGGAGCCATTCGCTCAGCAGATCGGTCGCTGGCGCGACGACGGCCGCCCTGCCGTCAGCTTCATCATCGGCGGCGCCGATGGCATCGATCCCGACCTGGTCAAAGCCGCCGACCTGGTGCTGAGCTTCTCGCCCATGGTCTGGCCGCATCAACTGGTCCGCATCATGCTGGCCGAGCAGCTTTATCGAACCACCACAATCCTGAGCGGGCACCCGTACCACCGCGGCGATTGAATTGGACCATCTGATGGTCTATATTTTGCAGGCGAGGTGCAGCATGGAAATCTCCGTTACCAACGCCAAGAGCCAATTGACCGACCTCGTCCGACAGGCGGAGGCAGGCGGCGAGGTCGTGCTCACGCGGCACGGCAATCCAGTTGCTCGACTCGTGCCCATAGCTCCCGCACGGCTGACGCCGGAAAAACGTCGCGCGGTACTAGAATCCTTCCTTGGCATCGGCAAGATCAGCGACGGCGACGGCACCGACGCCGCCCACAGCCAAGACTTTCTCTACGACGAAAACGGCCTGCCCAAGTGATTGTCGTCGATACCTCGGCATTGATGGCCATCATCAACAACGAACCGATGGCATTAGCCTGTATAGCCGCGCTTGAAAACGCAACGATATTGGTGATCTCCGCTTCCACCATGTCTGAGGCCCTGATCGTCGCCACCGGGCGCGGTATCCTGCCTAAAATGGAGGACCTTTTCGAAAGGATGGATTTCGAGATCGTGCCCGTTGATGCCGCCACGGCAAAGCAAATGGGAAAAATCTACAGCTCCTGGGGCAAGGGCATTCACCCCGCTGGCCTCAATTTCGGCGATTGCTTTGCCTATGCCCTCGCCAAAGACCGCAACTGCCCTCTGCTCTTCGTCGGCAACGACTTCTCCCAAACCGATGTCGTCAGCGCGATCTGACCCATGACGTTATGGTTAAGCAACGTTAACCTGCGGTTTTCCAGCAGCTTGCTATTGTGCCGCGATTGATTCGGGCGCGCCGCGCCTGTGCTGGAGACGTCATGGCGCTGAGGCCGGGCAAGAGATTGGGCAGGAAGCTCGGCGTGATGCTGGCCGGCATGCTGTTGGCCGGAACCGCGACACTGCCGCTGCTGGCCCAGACGGAAGCGCCTGCCCCCGCCACCGAAACCACTCCCACCCCTGCCGATACCGCTGCGCCACCGGCCACCGCGCCGACCCCTGCAGTCGACGGCACCCCGCCCGCCGAAGCGGCAGCGCCTGCTGCTCCAGCAGAGCCAGATCCAGCCGCCGCGCAGGCCGATCTCGAGGCCGTCGAGGCCTCGATCAGCCTCAGCCAGGAGCGCATCGACGAGCTCAAGGCGGAGATTGCCGCCATGGAGGGCGACAGCACCAAGCAGAACGCCGCCCTCATCGCCGCGGCGCAGCGCGTCAAGCTGGCCGAAATCGAGGTCGCCGATGTCGAGGAGCGCCTGTCGGAGCTCATCGTCTCCGAACTGGAAGTGCGTGGCCGTCTCGACGGTTCCAATGCCGAGATCGCTAATGTGCTGGCCGCGCTCGAGCGCATTTCGCTCAATCCGCCACCGGCATTGATCGTCGACCCCGATGACGCGCTGGGCTCGGCCCGCAGCGCCATCCTGATCGCGGCGATCGTGCCGCAACTGCGCGCCAAGGCCGAAGCGGTCACATCAGACCTGCAGACGCTCACCGATATCAAGGTCGCGGCGCTGGCCGAGGAGGCGACGCTCAAAGCCAATTACGCCGTGCTCGAAGAAGAGCAGCTCCGCATCGCCACCCTGATCGCCGCCCGCAAGCAAGGCATTGGCGTGCGCAGCGCCGAGCTGGCGGCCGAGGAGCAGGAAGCCGTGGCGCTGGCAGCCCGGGCCACCACGCTCAAGGAGCTGGTCACTTCGCTTTCCGAACAGCTCACCTCGGTATCGTCCGCCGCAGCTGCTGCCGACGCCGCGGCCGATCCCGACGCACCGTCGATGACACCGGAAGCCATAAGGGTAGCGCTCGCCAATAGCGCGCGCACTGAACCGGCCGTGCCGTTTGGCCTGGCCAAGGGCTACCTCACCATGCCGGCCAATGGCGTCAACGTGGTCGATTATGGCGCCGGCGATGGCTTTGGCGGCATCAGCCAGGGCCTGTCGATTGTGACCCGCGCCGAAGCGCAGGTGGTCGCGCCGGCCGATGGTTGGGTCTTGTATAAAGGCCCCTACCTCAATTACGGCCAAATCATCATTCTCAATACCGGGCAGAACTACACCGCGCTCCTGGCTGGCCTTGAGACTGTGACAGTCGATATCGGCCAGTTCGTGCAAATGGGCATGCCGCTCGGCACGATGGGATCACGTACAATTGGGCGCACCGTTACCACCAATGCTGGCGCCGCCCAGCCGACCCTCTATATTGAACTCCGACAGAACAACGAGCCCGTCGATCCTACCGGATGGTGGGCGACCCCGACACAGAGTGGATAGAACCCTCATGCGCCTTACTGCCCTTCGCGCCACCCCCCTACGTGCCTTGGCCGTCATTCTGGCGCTGTCGCTGCCCGCGGGCCTGCTGATCGCCCAGGAAGAGCCTGCACCGGCGCCAGTAGAGGAAACCCCGGTTCCCGCCGAGCAGCCCGCACCTGCCGAACCCGCGCCCAGCGGCGAAGAGCCCGAGCCGACCCCGGCCGAGGAAGCCGCCGCGCCCCGCGATCCGCTGGAGATCTACGCCGACCTCAATCTCTTCGGCGAGATTTTCGACCGCATCCGTGCCGAATATGTCGATCCGCCGGATGAGCAGGAGCTCATCCGTGCCGCGATCCAGGGCATGCTGACCTCGCTCGACCCGCATTCTGGCTACCTGCCACCCGCCGACGCCGATGACTTCCGCGAGGACACGTCGGGCGAATTCGGCGGCCTGGGCATCGAAGTCACCATGGAAGAGGGCATCGTCAAGGTCGTTTCCCCGATCGACGACACTCCCGCAGCCAAGGCCGGCGTCATGGCCAATGACCTGATCATCGCCATCGACGACGTGCAGGTGCAGGGCCTGACCCTTGATGATGCCGTCGCCAAGATGCGCGGCCCGCTGGGCACCTCGGTCAAGATCACCATCGCCCGCGAGGGCGTGCCCGAGCCGCTGGATTTCGAATTGACCCGTGCCACCATCGCCATGCGCGCCGTGCGCTGGACCATGGAAGGCGGCGAGGCCGAAGGCGAAGGTGACGTCGCCGTGCTGCGCCTGAGCCGGTTTTCCGAGCAGGCCTTTGTCGGCATCGAAAAGGCCATCAAGGACGTCTATGAGGCCCGTGACGGCGTAGCGCCCAAGGGCATCATTCTCGATCTGCGCAACAATCCCGGCGGCCTGGTCGATCAGTCGGTCTATGTCGCCGATGCCTTCCTCAAGCAGGGTGCGGTCGTGCTGACGCGCGGCCGTATTCCGGAGGAAAGCGCCCGCTACGACGCGCAGCCCGATCCGCTGGATGCCCAGATCGCCGACGTGCCGGTGGTGGTGCTGATCAATGGTGGCTCAGCTTCGGCTTCCGAGATCGTCGCCGGCGCCCTGCAGGACCACAAGCGTGCCACGCTTGTCGGCACCCGCTCCTTCGGCAAGGGTTCGGTGCAGTCGATCATCTCGCTCGGCCCCGATGGTGCCATGCGCCTGACCACGGCCCGCTACTACACGCCCAATAACCGCTCCATCCAGGCGCTGGGCATCACGCCCGATATCGAGATCAAGCAGGTCGTTCCCGAGGAGTTCCAGGGCCGCGACGAGATCATCGGTGAAGCTGGGCTGGCTGGTCACATCACCATCGAAGGCCAGGAAGAGACCAGCGTCGGCTCTTCGGTCTATGTCCCGGTCGAGAAGGCTGAAGATACCCAGTTGCAATACGCAATCCGCCTGATCAACGGCGAAGAGACCAACGAGGCCTTCCCGCCCAAGGCGGAATGATTGCCGGCTGTGCTATGAAATTGTGGGGGCGAGGCGGCTGATTCGCTGCCTCGCCCCTTGGCTTTTCCCGGGACGAATGACCGATGGCCGATGACCTGACAACGCCGCTGACCGGCCGCAAGCGCAAGCCTGGCGCCAGGCTGCAATTGCCGATCGCGCGCATCCTGTTTGGCCTCCTGGCGCTGATCGGCATCGGCTTCGTGCTACGCTTGGTGCTCGTCGATGATCCCAATGGGGGACGCCCCACCGAGGAAGTGGCGATCACCTCGACCCGCAATGCCAATGAAGTGGCTAACGCGGTGGCGAGCGGCCCCGTCACCATCACGGCCGACCCCCAGCAATACCCCGCTGACGGCTCGGTAACCGCAGTGGAAACCGGCACCACCGGCGCCGATTCCATTACCGGCCTGCCCAACGTCTACGGGGCGCTGCCCGATCTCAGCGAAGAGACCTCCGACGGCCCGATCCCCCGTATTTCGGCCACCGGCCTGACGCCGTTCTCCGCCTATGCCCGCCCGGCCCAGAGCGACGTTGCCAGCGGCCGCCCGATGGTCGCCATCGTCGTCACCGGCCTCGGTATCAACGAACAGGGCACGCTCGAAGCCATCGACCAATTGCCCGACCAGACCACGCTGGCCTTCGCGCCCTACGGCAAGACGCTCTCGACCACTGTGGCTGCTGCCCGCGCTGCCGGCCACGAAGTACTGCTCGAAGTGCCGCTCGAACCCTTCGACTACCCGCAAAACGATCCCGGTCCCCAGACCCTGCTGACCGGCGAACCGCCGCGCGCCAATCTCGACAAGCTGTTCTGGCTCTTGGCGCGCTTCGGCGGCTATGCCGGAGTCATCAACAATATGGGCGCCCGCTTCACGGCTTCGGCCGCCGATTTCTCCCCCATGATGGAGGAGCTGGGCGCACGCGGCCTCGGCTATCTCGATGACGGCTCGTCCAATCGCTCCCTGGCGCCCCAGCTCGCTGCCGGCAACAAGGTGCCCTTCTCTCGTGCCGATCTGATGATCGACGCCAATCCGTCCCGCCAATCCATTCTGTCAGCGCTTGCCAGCCTTGAAGCCAAGGCGGTGGAGAATGGCCAGGCAATTGGTATCATAAGCGCTCTGCCCATATCGATCGCTGCCGTCACCGAATGGTCGCGCGAGCTCGAGGCCAAGGGCATTGTGCTGGTGCCAGCCAGCGCCCTGATGAAATAGAGTTTCCCATGTCTACTGATCGTCCCAGCCGCGAATCCCTGCCCTATCGTGATTGCGTGGGCATTGCCGTGTTCAATGCCGAGGGCAATGTCTTCATCGGCCGTCGCAAGCCCGACAACGACAGCGAAGACCGCTCGGAAGTCGAAGCACCCTGGCAGATGCCGCAAGGCGGCATCGACAAGGGCGAGGACCCGCTGCGCGCTGCCTTGCGCGAACTGCAGGAAGAAACCAGCATCGTCACGGTGAGTCTGCTCGCCGAAGCGCCCGAGTGGATTTATTACGACCTGCCCGACGAAGCCCTGGGCATTGCCCTCAAGGGCAGGTATCGCGGCCAGCGCCAGCGCTGGTTCGCCTTCGCCTTCACTGGCAGGGATAGCGAGATCGACGTGCTGTCGCCAGGCGGCGGCAAATTTCCCGCCGAGTTCGACGCCTGGCGCTGGGAGCGGCTGACCCGCACGCCAGCATTGATCGTGCCGTTCAAGAAGGACGCCTATGACAAGGTCGTCGACGCCTTCGCCGATATCCCGCAGCGCTTCACCCACGTCTGAAATGAAGACCATCGGCCTCATTGGCGGCATGAGCTGGGAGTCGACCGCCCACTATTACCGCGTCATCAATCAGGAAACCGCCGCCCGCTTGGGCGGGCTACATTCCGCACCGCTGATCGTCCACTCGGTGGATTTCGCCCCGATCGCAGCGATGCAATCGGCCGGCGACTGGGACGGCGCCGGGAGTGAGCTGGCAGCCATAGCCAAAGGACTGGAACAGGCTGGGGCCGAAGTGATCGGGCTTGCCACCAACACGATGCATATCGTCGCCGATCAGATCATCGCCGCGACATCAGTGCCCTTCGTCCACATCGCCGATCCGACCAGCCAGGCGCTGCTCGATGACGGCTTCGAGACGGTGGGGCTGCTGGGCACCCGCTTCACCATGGAAATGAGCTTCTACCGCGACCGGCTGGCCGAGCGCGGCCTGACCGCGCTCATCCCCGAGGTCGACCGCACCAATCTCAATGGCATCATCTATGACGAGTTGTGTCGGGGTATCGTGCGGGAGGAGTCACGCCGCATCTACATGACCGCGATCGACCGCCTGGCCGCGCGCGGCGCCGAGGCCGTGATTTTGGGATGCACCGAAATCACCATGCTGATCGACGATTCCGTAAGCCCGCTGCCGGTCTACGATACGACCGACCTGCACGCCAAATCACTGGTCACGGCTGCCCTGGCCTAGGCGACCCGCCGCTTGCGCTCGCTCATCGCGGGGGCATCGATGGTGAAGATCGAGACGATCTGGTCGAGCTCGCTGGCTCGCGCCTCGGTCTGCTCGATCGCCGCATTGGTTTCTTCCACGAGAGCGGCGTTGTGCTGGGTCATCTCGTCCATGGTGCGCACGGCAATATTGACTTCGTCGATGGCGTGGGCCTGATCGCGGCTGGCCCGCGCTATGCCCTCGAGCACATCCGTATTCTCACGCACGGCCTCGCGTACACCCGATAGCCGTTCTGAAGCTTCGGCAACCAGCCGCGAGCCGGCAGCGACTTCTTGGACCGAGCGGTCGATAAGCTGCTTGATCTCCGACGACGCTCCCGCGGCCGATTGAGCCAGGCGCCGTACTTCCACGGCCACCACCGCAAACCCCTTGCCGGCATCGCCGGCTCGGGCCGCCTCGACCGAGGCATTGAGCGCCAGCAGATTGGTCTGGAACGCGATGTCGTCGATGAGCCCGATAATGTTGGAGATCTTGGCCGACGATTCGGTAATCCGTTCCATCGCCTCGGTGGCCCGGCTCATCACTGCGCCGCCCTCCTCCGCCGATAGCCGCACGGCTTCCGCCTTGGTGCTGGCGGCCGATGCGTTGGCGGCATTGCGCTCGACGGTCTGCGCCAGTTGCTCGACCGCAGCCGAGGTTTCCTCGATCGTTGCCGCCTGCCGGGTGGTGCGCTCACTGAGATCGTTGGCGCCGCTCAGAATTTCGCCGGTCGCGGTCTTCAGCGAGCGCGACGTGTGCCGGATCTGTGCCACCACCTGCGTCAGCTGCTCGCTGACCTTGTTGGTGCTGTCCTTGAGGGCGCCGAAGGCGCCACGATAGTCGCCTGTCATCCGCACCGTCAGATCGGTATCGGCCAAGGCGGCCAGCACCTGGCCGGTTTCGCTGAGCCCGGCATCGACCGTGGCGACAAGATTGTTGACGCTGGCGGCCAGTGCGTTGAGTTCATCATCGGGAAAATCAGCGCCGACACGCTGGCCGAAATCGCCGGCGACAGCGGCATCGACCACGGCACCGAAAGCCGCCCGCAACGACGTCATCATGGCGCTGCGATCCTGACTGGCTCGCGCCAGTCTTGCCGTCTCGCTGGCATTCATCTCACCCATGCGGACGCCATTGTCGCGGAACACGGCGACAGCTCGGGCCATCTCGCCCAGCTCATCGCCTCGGCGCGTACCATCGACGCTCTCGACCGAAGCCGGGTCGTCGGCAATGCGGCTGGCAACCCGCACCAGCCCCAGCAGCGGACCGGTGACGCTGCCACGGATGAACACATAAAGCGCAACGGTCATCACAGCGATCACGGCAATGCCCGCCAGCGCTGCGGTAATCAGCGTCTGGCTTTGCCGGGCCAGGCTATCGCTCATGTCCCAGGCAAAGGCGGCCGTACCCACCACGGCCAGTTCCGGACCAAAACGCGCCGGCACCGCGACGTAGGCGATGGCGCCTTCCGACTGGCTCTCGACCACACCGCTTGCGGCCGAGCGCGCCGCTACCGCCGCCAGCGCATCGGCATTATCGCCGGCTTCCGCCGTGGTGGCGATCAGTTCCGATTGCAGATTGTAGCTGGCGCCGGCGGCGAATTGCTGGCCTAACGATTCCTTGAGGCCCTCATAGGCGGCCAGCACCGCATCGGCCTTGCCGAACCGGATGCCGCCGGCAAGCTGGGCCGTACCCGCCACCGACACAGTGATATTGGCCCGCTCCAGCTCGGCCCGCAGCAGAGCCGCATTCTGCGTCGCGCCCACATAGCTGATGGCGGCCGTTCCGATGATCAGCGCCAGCAGCACGATGCCGACGATCTTTTGCGTGAGGGACAGCTTGAGGGCCATGGTCGGTGATCTCTAATTCAGTGGAGGGGCGGCCGCCGAAACGGCCACCCAGGGTTCAAAGCATCGAGACGTCGACGCCAACGGTAATGGCGCCGATCAGTGCGCCGGTCGCCGGATCGGTGACCGGCACCGAAACCTGGCTCTGGAAGATCTGCGTGCTTTCGTCCTGTTCGATCTCCCCGAGATGAACGGCGCCGGCGCCGACCCCATAGCTCTGGGTGAACTTGTCCTCGTCGCCCTGCCAATAATCCGAGGTCAGCGTGCTCTGGGCCACGTTGAGGCCCTTGGCATCCATGGCGAATATCTCGGTAAATTTGCCCGCGCTCGCTTCCTGGATGCCCGCGAGATATTGCGAGGCTGCATTGCCGAGCGTGGCATCGATCAGCGGCTTGCTGGCAGCGCCGACCTCGGCGCGCCATTGCGCGTCCAGTGCATCGATCTTGGCCTGATCATAGCTTCCCGTCGTGCCGTTCTGCGCCACGATAGCGGCCACCAATGCCGGATCGGCGGCGAAAGCGGCGATCTTGCCCTTGGCGAGCTCGGTCAGCGGCGCGGTAAACTCGTCCTGCGCCACCGTAGTGGCGGCATAGGCGATCCCCGTTGCGAAAGTCAGAGCGACCAGGCTTGTGCGGATGCGGGATAGGTGGGGCATTTGGGTACTCCTCGACCCGGTTTGTCCGGGCATTGTCAGAAAGCATGGCGTGTTGTCGTAAACAGTCGATGAAAACATTCTTGCGAGGAACATATCCATTCGATTCTACGCTGCGTGCCGCGCCTGCGCATCCGAGCCAAGCTTGAACACCGCGACGATCCGGTCGAGATCGGTTGCCTGCGCCTCGGTCTGCTCGATTGCGGCATTGGTCTCCTCGACTAGAGCCGCATTGTGCTGTGTCATCTCGTCCATGGTGCGGACCGCGACATTGACCTCGTCGATCGCCGAAGCCTGCTCGCGGCTGGAGCGGGCTATGGCATCGAGCGCGTGATGGTTCTCGATCACCGATTTGAGCATGTCGGCCAGCTTCTCGGCCGCCTGCGACACCAATCGGGACCCACCGGCCACCTCGCCGACGCTCTGCTCGATCAATGCCTTGATGTCAGCCGAGGCACTGGCGGCCGATTGCGCCAGCCGTCGCACCTCCACCGCCACCACCGCGAAACCCTTGCCGGCATCGCCTGCCCGCGCCGCCTCGACCGACGCGTTAAGGGCCAGCAAATTGGTCTGGAAGGCGATATCGTCGATCAGGCCGATAATGTTGGAAATCTTCGACGAGGATTCGGTGATGCGCTCCATGGCGTCGGTGGCCTTGTTCATCACCGCCCCGCCCTCCTCGGCGGTCTGCGACACGCCGGCGGCCAAACGACTGGCAGCCTCGGCGCGCCCCGCGCTTTCGCTCACCGTGGAGGCCAGTTGCTCCATGGCCGCGGAGGTTTCCTCGATCGTCGCCGCCTGCCGCGTGGTGCGCTCGCTGAGATCATTGGCGCCCGCTAGGATTTCTCCGGTCGCCGTCTTGAGCGCAGCCGATGTATGGCGCAACTGGCCGACAATTTCGCTCAGGCGCTCCGCCACCGCGTTGGTGTCGGTCTTGAGCTGGCCAAAAGCGCCGCGATAGTCGCCCCGTACGCGCTGATCGAGTTCGGCCCGCGCCAAGGCCCCCAGGACCCCGCTGGTCTCGGTCAGACCGTTGTCGACGACGCTGACGAGATCGTTGACCGCCCCGGCCACCTCGCGCAGTTCGCCATCATCGAAGCCGGTATCGACCCGCCGGGAGAAGTCGCCGGCCGCCGCGGCGCCCACCACAGCGGCGAGGCTACGATTAAGCTGGGCGGACTGTTCGACGCGCCGCGCCGTCTGCTCGGCCGTGGCATTCGCATTGGCGGCCAGCTCGGCCCGGTTGCGCAGCGCATCGCGGAACACACCCAGCGTCGAGGCCATTTCCGCCATTTCATTGACCGGTTGCTGCTCCGGCACGGCGACGTCGAGTTGGCCCTCGGCCAATCCCTGCATGCTCGATGTCATCGCGGTCATGGGCTTGACGATAAAGCGGCGGCTGAGCAGCAGCATGGCCCCGGCCAGAGCCACGATCACCGCCAGGCCGGCAAGGCTGGCGAGCCGCGACATCATTGCCGCCGAGCTCGACTGCGCGTTGTTGCGCACATTGCCCGCCTCGATCGTGTCGGAGACCCCTTCCATGGCGTCCTCGAGAATACCGAAGCTGGTTTCGAAATCCGGCAGCGCCGCCTTCGCCGCATCCACCTGCCCGGACGCGGCCTGCTCCACGATGGCGCCTGCGGACGCGATATAGGCTTGCAGCGGTTCGGCTACGCCATCCAGCGCCGCCCGGATATCGGACGGGAGCGCCAGCGCATTCTGGGCCTCGATGGCGCCAGCAAAGCTGTCGCCGTATTCGATGATTTCGGCGCTCGTCTCTTCCGCCATCGCCGCGTCACCGATGGTCGCCGCATAGAGCGAGCGATAGACGACACCGCGCATCGCGTCATGCATCATGTCCGCGAACATCTGCTCGCGCATCGAGCTCATCAATGTCGTCGATTCGTCGCGCGCTGCCTCGAAGGTGCGCCCGACGAGGAAACTCGACCCGATCAGAAATGAACCCGTTAGCAGAACCGTGCAGCAGACGCCGGCAACAATGGTTCCAAAGCGCATGTCGAATACTCCGCATCATCTACGGATATTCCAACACATCATGCTTAACGAATCGTCAGAAGCCCTCGAATGCTAAGCGACACGTTGTATCGGCGTGGTAAGCATCTGAGGCTCCAGAGTAAATATTGCCACGACGCGGTCCAATTCGCTGGCTTGCGCTTCAGTCTGCTCAATCGCGGCATTGGTCTCTTCCACCAGCGCGGCATTGTGCTGGGTCATCTCGTCAAGGGTGCGCACCGCCACCGACATCTCGTCGATCGACGCCGCCTGCTCGCGGCTGGCATGAGCGATACCATCCACGAGAGAACTATTCTCATGCGCGGCCGCCAGCATCTCGGCTAGGCGCGCCGAAGCATCCGAGACCAGCTTGCTGCCCGTCCGGACCTCATCGGCTGATTGCTCCACCAGCGCCTTGACGTCGGACGACGCGCTGGCGGCGGACTGGGCCAACCGGCGCACTTCGACCGCCACCACGGCAAAGCCCTTGCCGGCATCGCCGGCGCGCGCCGCCTCCACCGAGGCGTTGAGGGCCAGAAGATTGGTCTGGAAGGCGATATCGTCGATCATGCCGATGATGTTGGAGATCTTCGATGAGCTGGCAGTGATG
Source organism: Devosia lacusdianchii (assembly GCF_022429625.1). Taxonomy (NCBI): domain Bacteria; kingdom Pseudomonadati; phylum Pseudomonadota; class Alphaproteobacteria; order Hyphomicrobiales; family Devosiaceae; genus Devosia; species Devosia lacusdianchii. The sequence continues at coordinate 4,076,787 of NZ_CP092483.1, forward strand.
CGCTCCATGGCATCATTGGCCTGGTCCATCACCGCACCGCTTTCGGCGGCGGCCCGCGACACGGCCTGCGCCTTGCCGGCGGCGTCCTGTGCCATCTTGGCATTGCCGGCCACGGTTCCGGCCAGTTCGCCCATGGCCGATGTCGTTTCCTCGATAGTCGCTGCCTGTCGGTTGGTGCGCTCGGAAAGATCGTTGGCGCCGGAGAGGATTTCGCCGGTCGCCGCCTTGATGGCGCGAGAGCTGGTCTGCAACTGGCTCACCACGTCGGCAAAGCGCTCCACCGTGCCATTGAGGGCCTGCCGCAAGTCCTCGAATTCCGGCTGGAAGACGGTATCGATCGTTGAGCTCAAGTCGCCCTCGGCCAGCTTGGCGAGTCCAGCGCCAATGGCGGCGACCGCTTGCTTGCGGGCGGTCACATCGGTGGCGAACTGCACGATCTTGTAGGGTGCACCGTCGAGACCCAGGATTGGACTGAATGTGCTCTGGATCCAGATTTCGCGGCCATCGCTGGCCCTCCGACGATACTCGCCGCTCTTGAACTGACCTTCGGCCAATTCGAGCCAGAACTGACGATAGCCAGGCGAGGACGGATCGACGTCAAACAGGAACTGCGCATTGGGGCGCCCTTTGACCTCGGCTAGGCGGACGCCCATCAGTGCCAGGAAATTCTCGTTGGCAGTGATCACCTCGCCGGTGAGGCTGAACTCGACGACCATTTGCGAACGCGAGATCGCGTCGAGCTGGCCCGTATGGTCGGCAGCGGCTACCAAATGCCGGCCGGTTTCTTCCCCCAGTTCGGCCACACGTTGCGCGCTGGCGCGGAACACTTCCACCGCGCGCGCCATGGCGCCGATCTCGTTGCGCCGTCCGACATAGGGCACTTCGGCATCCAGCTTCCCTTCCGCGACGGCGCTCATGACATTGGACAGGCGCGGAATAGGCTGGGTCAACAGGCGCGAGAGCAGCAGCGCCATAATGCCGATCACGAGCAGGGCTGCGCCACCGACCACGACCAGCATGACGAGGTTGTGCCCCACCACTGCTTCGATGGGCGCTCGCGCGACCGCGATCAGCAGAGCGCCGATCACCGTGCCGTCGGCCATGGCGATCGGCTGATAGAGCGTGAAGTAGTCGACGCCATTGATGGTCTCTTCCGCATGCACCGCCTGGTTGGCTGTCACGGCGTCGAAGAGCGGCGTACCGGCAAGGATAGGCGTATCGAGCATCCGCTCACCATCGGCTTTCAGCAGGCTCGACGTGCCGACATTGAAGTCGGGACCCACTTCGGCGTCAAAGACATAGATCGCAGCATTCTGCCCGGCCACGCGGGCAATGGTGTCGATCACATCGTGGGTGCGAAAGCGCGGCATGGATCGCATGGTCAGCCCCGCGACACTCCCCGCCTCATCCGAGATCACTTCGAGGCTTGGCAGGTTGACCTGCAGGATGGCCGCGCTGATCCGCGTGGCGCTGGCTATTTCCTTGGCCGCGTTCGTGCTGGCCGTATTGGAGAGGCTGATGAAGAGGCCCAGCAGGACCGCGCCGATAGCGATGGCGATCGAGCAGACAGCCATCGCAGCGATGGCGGTGGTCAAGCGAATATTGCCGAGAATCGAGCCCATTCCTGTCCCCAAAATCCCCACGTCTTTTCTGGACGCGGCCAGCCTCACCCGGCGAGAGACTGGGACGATTTCATTAAGCTTCGGTTGATGGGTGGCGCAGTTGATAAGCAGATCGGATCATTGCCTACCGCTTAGGCAAATAGAGCCCTTGATTGCACATAACAAAATGCCCGCGGACCACTGATCCGCGGGCACAAAAAAACATTGAAAGACGTCGCTTAGTGGACGTGGCCACCATTGATCTGACCGGCCTCGATGGCCAGGTTCAGCAAAGCGCTGACGATTTCCTGCGCATAAGACTTGTCTTCGGGCGTCGCTGCCGCCGCCAGCTCGGCTTCCGCAGCCTTGATCTGTGCCGACAGGTCGGCGTGATCGAATTCGGCAAATGGGGCCGACTGCTCCGCGAGAATGGTCAGACCCTCGGGCGATACGTCAGCGAACCCGCCCTTGACGAAGAAGATTTCGTCGCGGCCGCCAAGGCCGTTCACGGTGATGAAACCGGGGCGCAGCGTCGTCATGAATGGCGCATGGTCATCCATGACGGTGAAATAGCCTTCAGTGCCCGGCACGGTGACCGAGCGCACGACTTCCGACAGCACCAGCCGCTCGGGCGACACGATCTCGATCTTGAGGCCTTCAGCCATTTTTTTGGTCCCTTAGCGGAGGATGGGGCTCGCCGCGTACGACAAGCCCGATAGCCAATTAAGCAGCCTGTGCGGCCAGCTTCTGGGCCTTCTTGACGGCGTCTTCGATGGTGCCGACCATGTAGAAGGCGGCTTCCGGCAGGTGATCATACTCGCCGGCAACCAGGCCCTTGAAGCCCTTGATGGTGTCTTCGAGCTGGACGAACACGCCGGGCGAACCGGTGAAGACTTCGGCCACGTCGAAGGGCTGGCTCATGAAGCGTTCAACCTTACGGGCGCGCGCCACGGTGAGCTTGTCCTCTTCGGAGAGCTCATCCATGCCCAGGATGGCGATGATGTCCTGCAGCGCCTTGTACTTCTGCAGCACTTCCTGAACCTTACGAGCGACTTCGTAATGTTCCTGGCCAACCACGTTCGCATCGAGAATACGCGAGTTGGACGCCAGCGGATCAACGGCCGGGTAGATGCCCTTTTCCGAGATGGCACGGTTCAGCACGGTCACGGCGTCAAAGTGGGCGAACGAGGTCGCCGGCGCCGGATCGGTCAAGTCGTCGGCGGGCACGTACACGGCCTGCACCGAGGTGATCGAACCCTTGTTCGTGGTGGTGATGCGTTCCTGCATCGCGCCCATATCCGTTGCCAGCGTCGGCTGATAACCCACGGCGGACGGGATACGACCCAGCAGAGCCGACATTTCGGCGCCGGCCTGGGTAAAGCGGAAGATGTTGTCCACGAAGAACAGCACGTCCTGGCCCTGGTCGCGGAAGTTCTCGGCGACGGTCAGACCGGTCAGAGCAACGCGGGCGCGCGCGCCTGGGGGCTCGTTCATCTGGCCGAACACCAGGGCGCACTTTGAACCAGCGGACGAGCCACCGTTCTCTGCGGGATCCTTGTTCACGCCCGATTCGATCATTTCGTGGTAGAGGTCGTTGCCTTCGCGGGTGCGTTCACCGACGCCGGCGAACACCGAGTAACCACCATGCGCCTTGGCGACGTTGTTGATCAGCTCCTGGATCAGCACGGTCTTACCCACGCCGGCGCCGCCCATCAGGCCGATCTTGCCGCCACGAGCATAGGGAGCGATCAAGTCCACGACCTTGATGCCGGTCACGAGAACCTGAGACTCAGGGTTCTGCTCGGCAAAGCTCGGAGCATCCTGGTGGATTTCGCGCCTGGCTTCACCCACGATCGGACCAGCTTCGTCGATCGGCTCGCCGATCACGTTCATGATGCGGCCCAGGGTCGCTTCGCCAACCGGAACCGTGATGGCGGTGCCCAGATCGATCACTTCGGCGCCGCGAACGAGGCCTTCGGTGGTGTCCATGGCAATGGTGCGCACGGCGTTTTCGCCGAGGTGCTGCGCCACTTCCAGCACGAGGCGCTGGCCATTATTGGTGGTTTCGAGAGCGTTCAGGATCGCGGGCAGGTGGTCGTCGAAAACGACGTCCACGACAGCACCGATGACCTGCGATACGCGACCGGCCTTTTTCTCTGCCATTTGTTTGTCCTTCGCTTAGAGCGCTTCCGCGCCCGAAATGATTTCGATGAGTTCTTTGGTGATTTGGGCCTGGCGCTGGCGGTTATAGCTCAGCTGCAGCTGACCGATCATTTCGCCGGCGTTCCGGGTCGCATTGTCCATCGCGGACATCTGCGCACCATAGAACGAGGCGCTGTTTTCCAGCAGGGCCCGAAGCACCTGGACCGCAATATTGCGCGGCAGCAGGTCTTCCACGATTGCTTCTTCGCTCGGCTCGTATTCGTAAGGCACAGCCGATGCTTCGGCGGCGCCTTCGCCTTCCGGCTTTTCCAGCTTGGCTGGGATCAACTGCTGTGCCGTCGGCACCTGGCTGATCACCGAACCGAACTTGGCGAAGAACAGCGTCGCCACGTCGAATTCGCCCGCGTTGAACATGGCCAGCACCTTGTCCGCCACCAGCTGGGCCTGGGTAAACCCGACCTGCTTGATATCGCGGAAATTGAAGGTGTCGACGATTAACTGCGGATACTGGCGCTTGAGGATGTCGTTGCCCTTGCGGCCAACGGTCAAAATCTTGACCGTCTTGCCCTGGCTGATCAGCTTGGCAGCGTGCTCACGAGCGAGGCGTGCGATGGACGAGTTGAAGCCACCGGCCAGGCCACGTTCGCCGGTTGCGACGACCAGCAGATGCACTTGGTCCTTGCCCGTGCCGCCCAGCAGTACGGGAGCATTTTCCTGACCATCATAGACCGCACCAAGAGCCGCGAGCACCTTGCCCATGCGCTCGGCATAGGGACGGGCCGCCTCGGCTGCTTCCTGGGCACGGCGGAGCTTTGCCGCCGCAACCATCTGCATGGCCTTGGTGATCTTCTGGGTCGACTTGACCGAGTCGATGCGGTTCTTGAGGTCCTTTAGCGACGGCATGAGTTCGTCGTCTCCTTCAAGCCCTTAGGCCGCGTAGGTCTTCTTGACGTCGTCGAGCGCAGCCTTGAGCTGGGCACGGGTGTCGTCGCTCAGCGCCTTTTCCGAAGCAATGGTGCCGAGCAGCGCCGCATACTTGCCACGCAGAGCCGACAGCACGGTCTTCTCGAAATCGGCAACCTTGTTGACCGGCAGCGAGTCGAGATAGCCATTGGCGCCGGCAAAGATCACCGCAACCTGCTCTTCCATCTTGAGCGGGCTGAACTGCGGCTGCTTCAGCAGCTCGGTCAGGCGTGCACCGCGGTTCAGCAGGCGCTGGGTGGCGGCGTCGAGGTCCGAACCGAACTGGGCAAAGGCCGCCATTTCACGATACTGGCTGAGCTCGCCCTTGAGCGAGCCGGCAACCTGCTTCATCGCCTTGACCTGGGCCGAGGAGCCCACGCGAGACACGCTGAGACCAACGTTCACCGCCGGGCGGATGCCCTGGAAGAACAGGTTGGTTTCGAGGAATATCTGACCGTCGGTGATCGAGATAACGTTGGTCGGGATATAGGCCGACACGTCGTTGGCCTGGGTCTCGATAACCGGCAGTGCCGTCAGCGAACCAAGACCATGGTCTTCGTTCAGCTTGGCAGCGCGTTCGAGCAGACGGGAGTGCAGGTAGAACACGTCGCCCGGATAGGCTTCGCGGCCCGGCGGACGACGCAGCAGCAGCGACATCTGGCGGTAGGCAACGGCCTGCTTGGTCAGATCGTCATAGGCGATCACGGCATGCATGCCATTGTCGCGGAAGAATTCACCAATGGCGCAGCCGGTGAAGGGTGCGATGTACTGGAGCGGTGCCGGGTCGGACGCGGTTGCGGCGATGACGACCGAATACTGCAGCGCGCCGGCTTCTTCGAGCTGACGCACGAACTGGGCAACCGTCGAGCGCTTCTGGCCGATCGCGACATAGATGCAGTACAGCTTGTCGGTTTCCGACGCGTTGGCGTCGTGGGCCGGCTTCTGGTTGAGGAAGGTGTCGAGAATGATCGCCGACTTGCCGGTCTGGCGGTCACCAATGATCAGCTCGCGCTGGCCACGGCCGATCGGGATCAGCGCGTCGATGGCCTTGAGGCCGGTCGACATCGGCTCGTGCACCGACTTGCGCGGCAGGATGCCGGGAGCCTTGACGTCGACGCGGCGACGCTCGGTGTGCTCGATCGGGCCCTTGCCATCGATCGGGTTGCCGAGGCCGTCGACCACGCGGCCGAGCAGGCCCTTGCCGACGGGAGTATCCACGATGGCGCCGGTCCGCTTGACGACGTCGCCTTCCTTGATCGAACGGTCATTGCCGAAGATCACGACGCCGACATTGTCGGTTTCGAGGTTCAGCGCCATGCCCTTGATGCCACCAGGGAACTCGACGAGCTCACCGGCCTGCACATTGTCGAGACCATAGACGCGGGCGATACCGTCACCGACGGAAAGCACCTGACCGACTTCGGAAACCTGGGCTTCCTGACCGAAATTCTTGATCTGGTCCTTGAGGATCGCAGAAATTTCCGCGGCTTTGATGTCCATTATCCGACCTCTTTCATGGCGATCTTCATCGCAGCGAGTTTTGTCTTGAGGGAGCTGTCGATCATCTGGCTGCCGACCTTCACCTGAAGGCCGCCAATCAGCGATGCATCGACGAATTGGTTGAGCGTAACGGTCTTGCCGATCTTGGCCTTGAGCGTCTCGGCCAGGGCCTTGACCTGTTCGCCGGTGAGCGGCGCTGCCGAGGTCACATCGGCGGTCACTTCGTCACGGGCTTTGGCGGCCAGTTCACGGAAGCCGGTAATGATGGCGTCGAGCGCGAAGAGGCGGCCGTTCTTGGCGACCAGGCGCAGGAAATTGGCGACCAGCGGATTGGTCTTGGCCTTGGCCAGCAGCGCATCGAGCGCCTCGGCCTTGTTGTCGGCGGTGATGACGGGCGACCGCAGGAAGCGCGAGAAGTCAGCACTTTCCCCGATCAAGCGGGAAACGTCGGAAAGCGACGTCTCGACCGATGCCAACTGGTTCTCGCTGGAGGCGAGATCGAACAGAGCCGACGCATATGGCCGGGCGATCTGGGTAAGCACTGAATTCTGCGCTGCCAATGCCGCTACACCCTCTAGGTTGCCTGCCCGCTTCGCCGCCTGTTTTCTCTGAGGAAACCCGGGCGGTTGCCGACGCTAATTCTTGTCTGGGAAAGAGGCCGTCCGGAGACCCCTTCAAAGTCGCGCCCGCTCTAGCACAAGGCCCGCGCGGCTTGCAAGGCTCGGGGGCGTGATTCAAATGCGGCGAAAGTGTCGCAGGCTCCGCCGGTGGTCGGCGCAGCCGATCGAAGTCTCCATTGGAGACTTCGAAACCAAGGAGGCCGCGAGAGCTGTGCTCGAGTGGCGGGTACCGTCCCTCACCTCAAATCGCTCCAGTGAAGCGATTTGAGGTGAGAAGGCCATGAGCGCTCGAATGGCGGCGAAGGGAAGCCACCAACCCGCATCCTGGCTACATGAAGCTCATTGGATCGATGTCGACCTGCACGCGCAGATTGCCCGTCACCTTCTCGGCCGAACCGAGCCAGAATCGCACATAGCCGGAAAGATCGAAATCCTTGCCCGATTGGGCCAGCAGGCGCACGCGATGCCGGCCGCGCACCATGGCGATCGGCGCGTCGGCCGGGCCAAACAGGCGGACTCCATCGGCCATCGGCGCGGCTGACAGCAGCTTCTTGGCATATCCCATCGCCACCGGATGCTCGTTGGCCGAGACGATCAGCGCCGCAAGCCGACCGAAGGGCGGCAGGCCACCCGCTTCGCGCGCCGTCAATTCGTGGGCGTAGAAGGCCTCACGATCGCCGGTCACCATGGCGCGCATGACAGGGTGATCGGGATGATAGGTCTGGAGGAAAGCCTTGCCGGTCTTGGAGGCGCGGCCGGCACGGCCGGCCACCTGGGTCAGGATCTGGAAGGTCTTTTCCGCCGCCCGTGGATCGCCATGCGCCAGTCCCAGATCGGCATCGAGCACGCCGACCACCGACAGCTTCTCGAAGTGGTGTCCCTTGGACACCAGCTGTGTGCCGATAATGAGATCGAATTCCCCACGCTCGATCTCGGAGAATCGCTCGCGCAATTGCGCATTGCTGCCCATGTCCGAAGACAGGATCACCCGGCGCGCATCCGGAAACCGCGCCGCCGCCTCTTCGGCGACTCGCTCGATCCCCGGCCCGACGGCGATCAGCGCATCGACCTCGCCACACTCGCCACACGCCTTGGGCGTACGGATTTCGTGCCCGCAATGGTGGCACATCAACACGCCGCGGAAGCGGTGCTCCACCATCCAGGCCGAACAGTCCGGGCATTGATACTGATGCCCGCACGACCGGCACAGCGTCAGCGGGGCATAACCGCGGCGGTTGAGAAACAGCAGCGCCTGCTCGCCCCTGTCGAGCGCCCCAAACACCTCGCGCGCCAGTTGCGGCGCGATCCATTGGCCTTTTTCGGGACCGTCGATCCGCATGTCGATGGCCGTGATATTGGGCATTGCCGCTTCGGCGAAGCGGCTGGTCAGCAGCACATGCGCGTAGCGCCCGCTATTGGCATTGTTGCGCGTTTCGACCGACGGCGTCGCCGACGAGAGGATCACGCGGGCGTTGCTGAGATGCGCCCGCACCACCGCCATGTCGCGAGCGTGGTAGGTAATGCCATCGGCCTGCTTGTAAGCCCCGTCATGCTCCTCATCGAGCACCAACATGCCAAGTTCGCGAAACGGCAGGAACAGCGCCGAGCGCGCGCCGACCACCGCCCGCACCGTGCCATCGAGCACCCCGCGCCACACCTTCGCCCGTTGTGCCGGCGTCATGTCGGAATGCCACTCGGCCGGCCTGGTGCCAAACCGCTTGGTGAAGCGGGAGATGAACGTATTGGTTAGGGCAATTTCCGGCAGCAGGATCAGCGCCTGCCGCCCCACCCGCAAGGTATCGGCCACCGCCTCGAAAAAGACCTCGGTCTTGCCGCCGCCGGTGACGCCATCGAGCAAGGCCACGCCGAACTGATGCGGATCGAGCGCGGTGATCTCATCCAGAGCCTGTTGCTGGGCCACCGACAGTGTCGCCACGGCGCCATCCGGGTCGGGCGGCAGCACCACGGGCGGTGCCGGCATTTCGAGCCGTTCGATCGCCCCTGCCCGCTCCAGTCCCTCAATGACAGACGGCGAAACCCCGGTCGCGCCAACCAGCGCCGCCTTGGGCCAGGCCATGTCGTCCATCAGCGCGTCAAGCACCCGCAACCGCGCCGGCGTCAGCTTTTCCGGTTCATGCCCGGTACGGCGAAACGCCACTACCGGCTTCGGCGTATCGAGCGCCTCGGTAGAGCGCAGCACTGCCCGCAAAACTTGGCCCGGCGCCGCCAGCGTATAGCGGGCGACCCAGTCGACCAGCTTCAGCAATTCCTCGCTGAGCGGCGGCACATCATAGGCCACGGCGATATCGCGCAGCCGGTTATGCGCCACCATATCCTTGGGCGGACCCCAGACCACACCCAGCGTCAGCCTTGGCCCCAGTGGCACGGCCACGATCGAGCCGCGCGTGACCTGCATTCCGGCGGGCACACGATAGCTGTAGGGCGCCTCGACGGCGACCCCCACCATGACGGCAACGATGTCGGGACGGTCTTCCATCTGTGCCCGTTCTGTTCACTGCGCAACATAGGCATCGCGCAGTGATTCTGCGACCCGGCGTTCAGATCACCACCAGCGTCGAACCGCTTTTGACATTGTCATAGAGGTGGATGATGTCCTGCTGCAGCAGGCGCACGCAGCCGCTGGACACCGCTTTGCCGATCGAACGCTCGTCGGGATTGCCGTGAATGCGGTAGATCGTGTCGACATTGCCCTGATGGATATAGAGCGTGCGCGCGCCCAGCGGATTGTCGATGCTTGGCGGCATGCCGCGCCGATATTGCTCCAGCTCGGGCTGGCGATCGATCATTTCGGACGGAGGCGTCCAGGTCGGCCATTCGCGCTTATAGGCGATGTGGGCGCGGCCCGACCAGGCATAGCCGTCGCGACCGATGCCGACGCCATAGCGGGTGGCCATGCCATTCTGGCCGACGTGATAGAGGAAGCGATTGGGCGTATCGACAATGACGGTTCCCGGCTTTTCGCCGCTTGGATCAGCAACCTCCTGCCGCCAATAGATCGGATCGACCAGCGACATGTCGGCGGCGCGCAGCGGGAATTGCTCGGTGGGGACAGCGGCGTACATCAGCTGCACGTCGAGCGGCACCGGGTGGCGCACTTCCGCCGGGACGGCACTGGCGACGCGCTGCGGGGTGGTGGTCGCGCAACCCGCAAGGACGAGGGCGGAAAGACTGGCGGCGCCGGCCAGGAACTGGCGGCGGCCAAGGGCAAGACTGGTCATAACAATACTCGGATGATCGGCCCGGTGGCCGAGGACAGGGAAGGGTGAAGGAGAGACCGTGGATCAGCCGTGTCGTGGCGGCGGCAGTTCGGCCTCGGGCGCCTGCGCCGCCAGCGGCGGCAGGCCCGCATTGCGGCCCGGCCGATAGTCTGTCGGCGGCTCGGCCACCGGCAGGGGACCGGTGATGACGCCCAGATCGGGATGGCAGGGCAAGACTCGCTTGCCGCCCAGCGACTTGCAGCTCAGCACCTTGGCCGGAGCCGCTTTGGAGACTTGCGTTTCGCCAACCGACCACACTGGTCCGGTCACGCCCATGCCAAGCGAGACACTGGGCGCGCTCAGGGCCACTATGGCCACAACAAGGGCAAAAATGCTCATGAGACGCGTCATGGACCCGCCTTAACGCGGCTGCGCCTCACGCGAAAGACCGCTCACACCAGCGTGTAGCGCCCTGAGGCGACTGGCCCGCGAAGTGATGCAAGCAAGCCACAGGGCTGGTTTCGGCCGGAGCCATTTGCCTGCTGACAGACCCTGTCAGGGGCTGGGCGCAGGATGTCTCTCCAAGCACAGGAGGATGACATGACACAGATGATCGATCGCCTGCCGGCAACCGACGACCTGGTTGCCATCGCCGAGCGGGCCAGCCTTTACCAATTGCTGCAATCCGCCTTGCGGCGGCAGCGGCGCGGGCAGGAATTGCCCTCGCGCCTCTATCGCGATGTGGGCCTGCCGCCCAGCCAATGGCCCGACTTCACCCCGCGTTGCCGCTGATGCCCGCGTCGCACCTGCCGGCTAGGCCGGCCCCGCGAGCTCAGAATGAACCGTGCAAGCCAGCCGTGATCTCGGCGCTGCGCAAGGCGCCGGCGGCCGTGTCGGGATTGCTGGCGAGCAGATTGCCGCTGGGAATATTGTAGATCTCGGTATCGCCGCGCTGTTCGAAAATATGATCGTATCGCGCGGCCAGCGTCACCTCGACATTGGGGCTGAGCGCAAAGCCCACATCGGCGCCGGCGGTAAAGGTCGGCGCTACATAGAGCGAATCCACGAAATGCAGATCACGCATCCAGTGGTCGTCGGTGGCGACCGACAGGAAGGTCACGCCGCCCCGCAACAGCCCGCCCAGACGCACATTGCCATACCGCTCTTCGCCGTCAAAGCCGAGGAACAGCTCGGGAAACTGCTGCCGGTAGCTGATGCCGGGCACGCCATCGGGAAAGGTGCCGTTGAGGTCGCGGAAACCGCCGGCGCTGCTATAGGAATAGCTGCCGCCATAGGCGCTCCACTTGACGTCGGTATATTTGAAGCCGGCATGCGCCCGCACGACGGCGGTCTCGTCATTGACCAGTTCATAGCCGAACGCCGCGGCGCCGGTGAAATAGTGGTCGAGATTGGTGTCGGGATGCTGGCTGCGATGCGACCAGTTGTCGAAGGTGTCGTCACCCTTCAGCCAGTCGTAGTCTTCCATATAGCTGGTGCCGAAAGCGGCGACACTGCCTTCGGCCCGCACGCTGAAGCCGGAGCCGACATCTATGGCGATGCTACCCCGCAGTACCGGGACCTTGCTCTGCCAGATCAGGTGGCTGACAGTGTAGTCGCCGCTCATCACCTTCTCATTGCCCTCGATATAGGCGGCGCCGATGCCCACATCGAGGCGCACGGTGTCATCAGGCGTGGCGTAGGTGGCGGGCTGGGAATTGCCCCAGAAGTCAGTGGACTGCGCAACCGCTGCAGGCGTCATCGTGGCCAAAGCCACGAGGCTCACGCCGAATGCTGGTATCGATCTGGTCATCCCTAGCCCCTTCTGGTCGGGAATAACCATGGCTGGCCGGGGTTAAGGATGGGTTTACCATAGGGAGTGAGACTACGTTAATGGTCGATTCCGCCTTCGCTACCGATGAATTCATCCGCGCCCAGATCGGCGCCTGGCAACGCGAGCTGGGCTCGGTGCGGCGCCTTGCTGCCAATACGCTCGAAGCCTATTCCCGCGACCTTGATCAGTTCCTGCAATTCCTGGCCGGCCATGCTGGCGGCCCCGTAACCCTCGGCACGCTTAAGGAACTGCGCGGCGCCGATATCCGCGCCTTCATGGCCCAGCGCCGTAGTGACAGCCTAGGCTCGCGCTCGCTGGCGCGGGTACTGTCGGCGCTCAAGAGCTTCTTCCGTTTTCTCGAGCGCGAGGGCGTGGTGGCGACCGAAGCCCTCAACGTCATCCGCACGCCCAAACTACCCAAATCCCTGCCCAAGGCGCTGACCGTGATCGAGGCCAAGCGCACCATTTCGGCCACCGAAGAGTTGGAGGAGCGGCCTTGGGTCGCCGCGCGCGATATGGCGGTGCTGTCGCTCTGCTACGGCGCGGGCCTGCGTATTTCCGAGGCCCTGGCGGTTACCGTCGGCGACCTCGACAGCCAGGTCATCCGGGTCACCGGCAAGGGCGGCAAGGTGCGCATGGTGCCGCTGATCGAGGCGGTGCGGAAGGCGATCGACCTCTATCTCGAGCTCTGCCCGTTCAAGTCCTGGCCGGAGGAACCGCTGTTTCGCGGGGTCAAGGGCGGCGTGCTGTCGCCGCGGCTGATCCAGATGCGGGTGGCGCAACTGCGCGGTGCGCTCGGACTGCCGCAATCGGCCACACCGCATGCGCTAAGGCATTCATTCGCCACGCATTTATTGGCGCGAGGCGGCGACCTGCGCGCCATCCAGGAACTGCTGGGCCATGCCAGCCTCGCCACTACCCAGATCTATACCGCCGTCGATACCGACCGACTGCTGGACTCCTATCGCAAAGCCCATCCGCGCGGTTAGCGCCATACCCCATTCGATGGAACGGCCAATATCGTGCCGAACGGATATCACCATGTTGGACTTGTCAGTCCCATATTGCCGGCAGTACGACACCGTAATGCACTCGTCCGCCAATCTCCTCCTTACGATCTGGCTTTCTGGCTCCATCCGGGACCGGAACGAGCGCTGACGTCCAGCCCTTCGTCTCACCGGCCCGCCTTCAGGCGCGACGGTGATCTGGCAGGCGGGCTCCTCAGGAACTCGCCTCATGACGACCACCACTGCAGCCCAGAACGGCAATGACCCCATCGGCTACGCCTTTGCCGTAGCCGGGGCCATCCTATTTTCGACCAAGGGCATTTTTATCAAGCTCGCCTACGCCCACGGCGTCAGCACCGAAATGCTGCTGAGCCTGCGCATGCTGGTGGCGCTGCCGGTCTACCTGGTCATTCTGGTCACCATCCTGCGGCGCGAGGATAAGTTGGTGCGCGCGCTGACACCCAGGATTGTGCTGACCAGCATGGCGGTCGGCATTCTGGGCTATTATGTCTCGAGCTATCTCGATTTCCTCGGGCTCAACTTCGTCAGCGCGCAATATGAGCGGCTGGTGCTGTTCACCTATCCCTTCTTCGTCGTGCTGTTCGGCGTCTGGTTCTTCGGCGATCGCATGGTCTGGGCCGTGGTGCCGGCCATGCTGGTCTCCTATGGCGGCCTGGTGGTCATCTTCGGCTGGAATCTCGCCATTAATCCGGACGGGCTGGTGATCGGCTCGCTGCTGGTGCTGGGCTCTGCCATTACCTTCGCGCTCTACCAGCACCTGGCAAAGCGACAGATGCTGGTGCTCGGCTCGGCTTTGTTCACTTGCATCGGCATGTCGACGGCGGCCGTCTGCGCGATCGTGCAGAACCTGGTGCTATCGGGCCCGGGCAGCTACCTGACGCTGGCGCCGGAAATCTGGGCCTATGGCCTGGCGCTGGGGGTGCTCGGCACCGTACTGCCTAGCTTCCTGATGAATGCCGGCATGGCCCGCATCGGCGCCCGCGCGACGTCCTCGACGGCCGCCTTCGGCCCCATCGTCACCATCATCATCGCCGTCATCGTGCTGTCGGAACCCTTCACCATCTTCCATGCCATCGGCACGGCGCTAGTGCTGGCCGGATCGGTGCTGTTTGCCCGGGCCGAGCGGCAGGCCCGGTACCGGGTCAAATGATTCTCGCGCAAAGGCTTTTGACTGCCGCAAAGCCGCTGTAATGTGCGGCCACGACTTGCGGCACACATACGGGTAGGGACAACCTATGAACGCATTCAACAAAATCCTGGGCGGCGCCACTCTGGGCCTCATTCTCGCGGCCGGTCTGGCAAGCCCGGCCTTCGCCCAGAAACTCGACAGCAAGAACGGACCGGACGCACCCACTGCGGCCGTCACCAGCGCCGCCGACATCGATTTTGGCGATGACAGCAGCGAATGGGCCAATGACGGCGAGTGCGACGATCCGCGCTTCGAGGGCGACGGCTCGGCCGCCGAACTGGTCGATGCCGATACGCTCAAGGATGCCACCGATTGCAAGGCCGCCTATGAGGCCGGCACCGTGACCTTCAAGGACGGCACCTCGCCCACCGAAATCACCATTGCCAGCCCGATCGACGCCATCGACTTCGGCGATGATTCGAGCGAATGGGCCAATGACGGCGAATGCGACGACCCGCGCTTTGCCGGCACGGGTTCGGCCGCCGAGACCCTCGACGCCGATATCCGCAAGGACGCCACCGACTGCAAGGCCGCCTACGAAGCCGGTACCGTGACCCTGACCGATGGCGGCGACACCACCACCGCCGTGGCCAGCACCGAAATCGACTATGGCGACGACAGCAGCGACTGGGCCAATGACGGTGAATGCGATGATCCGCGTTTCGCCGGCACCGGCGTGGCCGATGAACTGCTCGATGCCGACAAGGGCCGCGACGCCACCGACTGCCGCGCCGCCGTCGAAGCCGGTACCGCCACCTTCACCGGCGGCGACGCCACGACGGTCGCCAGCGGCGACATCGACTATGGCAACGACACCAGCGAATGGGCCAATGACGGCGAATGCGACGATCCGCGCTTCTCGGGAACCGGCGTGGCCGGCGAAACGCTCGATGCCGATCGCGGCCATGACGCCACCGATTGCCGCGCTGCCGTCGAAGCCGGCACCGCCACCTTCAATGGCGGCGACGTCGCCGATCCCGCGGACTTCGATTATGGCAGCGACTGGAGCAAATGGGCCAATGACGGCGAATGCGACGACCTGCGCTTCACCGGTGAAGGCGTCGACAAGAAGCTGCTGACCGAAGACATGATGGGCGACGCCACCGACTGCAAGGCGCTGGAGGCCGAAGGCAAGGTGACCATCCGCACCGTCTATACGCCCGAATATGCCGCGGGCGCGCCCTATGACAGCTCGGGCATCGACTTCGGCAATAACAGCTCCGACTATGCCAATGACGACCAGTGCGACGACCCGCGCTTCGAAGGCCCCGGCGCTGCCGCGACCCTGCTCGAAAGCGACCTGCTGCATGACAGCGCCGACTGCAAGGCCGCCTACGAAGCCGGCACCATCGTGCGGCGCGAAGGCGTCTGAGGCCTATCTAGATCGAATTGAAACGGCGGGGCGCGAGCCCCGCCGTTTTGCATTTGGACCACCATCGCGGCGCTCAAAGACGAAATTTCCGGTCGGCGGGTCGGGAACCGGGCTCGCCCAGCGTCTTAAGGTTGTGAAAACAGCAAGGAGATAGGCCGTGAACCTGAAAACCACCACCAACCTCACCCTCGATGGGGTGATGCAGGGACTGGGCGGCGCCGAGGAAGATCGCAGCGGCGGCTTCGAACGCGGCGGCTGGGCCATTCCCCTCGTTGACGCCATTGGCATGCAGCATCTTGATGAGACATACGGCGGCGCGGATGCATTCCTGTTCGGACGGCGGACCTACGATATCTTTGCGCGCTCGTGGGGCGCCTTCGAAGACGCCAGCACGAGCCCCATTGCCGCTGCGTTGAATGATCGACCCAAATATGTCGTATCCAGCACGCTGACCGATCCTCAATGGGCAGGCACCACCGTGCTGTCCGGCGACCTCGTCAAGGCCATCCGTGACCTGAAGAATCGGCATGAAGGCACCTTGCTGGTGCCGGGTAGCGGCAAGCTTGTCCGATGGCTGATGGCGCACGACCTGGTCGATCAGCTCGATGTAGTGATCTATCCGATCGTCATCGGCCAGGGCGCGCGGCTATTTCCCGAAACCGGCCCAGACCGGGCGTTTGAGTTGCTCAGCTCGCGCACCAGCCCGGCGGGCCTCACCATGCAGAGCTACCGGCCCACGGGACGGCCGCAGTATCAGGCAGCCACGCTTGACACTGAGGAAATGTCTGGCGTCGGACGTGCGCCGCAACCCTCGTAAACCCGAAGGGCTTTGCCGCGAAGGCGACCTGTGCATGACAGCGGCGACTGCAAGACGGCCTACGACGCCGGCACCATCGTGCGGCGCGAAGGCGTCTGAGGTTTAGTCCGATCGAACGCAAACGGCGGGCCAAGGCCCGCCGTTTTGTTTGTGATGGGCTGAAACTGGTGTTGCAGTCGACACCCTCCCCCTTGTGGGGAGGGATCAAGGGTGGGGGTACTCCCACGCACCGCATTCGCGGAGAGATACCCCACCCTGCTCGACTGAGAGTACCGTAAGGCCTAGGCCGCCACCTTGCGCTCCACCATCATCTTCTTGATTTCGGCAATCGCCTTGGCCGGGTTCAGGCCCTTGGGGCAGACCTTGGCGCAGTTCATGATGGTGTGGCAGCGATAGAGTTTGAACGGGTCCTCGAGATCGTCGAGCCGTTCTTGGGTGGCCTCATCGCGCGAGTCGATCAGCCAGCGATAGGCTTGCAGCAGGGCGGCGGGCCCCAGATACTTCTCGCCATTCCACCAATAGCTCGGGCACGAGGTCGAGCAGCAGGCGCAGAGGATGCACTCATAGAGCCCGTCAAGCTTGGCGCGCTCCGGTACCGACTGAGTCCACTCCTTCGCCGGCGTCGGCGACGTCGTCTTGAGCCAGGGCTCGATGGCGCGATGCTGCGCGTAGAACATGGTGAGATCGGGCACCAGATCCTTGACCACGGGCATATGCGGCAGTGGGTAGATCTTGATCGGGCCGGTGGAGTCATCCATGCCCTTGGTACAGGCCAGCGTATTGAGCCCGTTGATATTCATCGAGCACGAGCCGCAAATGCCCTCGCGGCAGGAGCGGCGCAGCGTCAGCGTCGCATCGACCTTGTTCTTGATCCAGAGCAGACCGTCCAGGATCATCGGGCCGCAATCATCGAGATCGACGAAATAGGTATCGATGCGCGGATTGGCGTTCTGATCGGGATCATAGCGATAGATATGATACTCGCGCAGCCGCTTGGCATTGGCAGGCTTGGGCCACGTCTTGCCCTTGGTGGGGCGATCGGCCTTGGGGAGCATCAATTCGACCATCGGTCGCTTCCTTCTCAACGCGGGCCAGTCAGGCCCAAAGTATCAACATCCACCGGGTCATTCCGGCGCAGGCCGGAATCCATGTCCGGAAGCAACCCGGCCACAGTGCCTTCGGAAGGCGCAGCGCATGGATCCCGGCCTGCGCCGGGATGACATGGCTGATGTGGCAAGGGCACTGCATCATCAATAGTTCGGCTTGCAGATCTGGTTCGATTTGGCGACGTAGGTATTGTAGGGCACGGCGTCGGACTGCTCAGTGGAACCGCCCTTCATCGCCTTGATCACCACCGCCATGAAGCGCTCGTCGATCAGCGTCATTGCCGCATCGGCCTTGCACGAACACAGCGCCTCATCCTGGGCGATGCCCATGCAGACCGCATAGAACTCAGCCTTCTGCGCCTCGGTCGGCGCGGCGGCAAAAGCCGGCACGCTCATCAGACCCAGCAGTGCCAAACCAGCAAAAACCTTCATCTCAATTCCTTCCGGATCACCAGCTTGAGGCCGGACCAGGTCGCATCGACCGCACAAACCTTCACATCCACCAGCCCGATCGGCAGCACCACGGCGCGGATCACATCCTCGGTGATATCAGTCGCCACCTTCGCCGCCTTCTTGGGCCAGCTCACCCAGATCATCCCATCGCGCGCGATGAGGCTCATCAGCGGCTGCGCGAGAGCTTCGAGCACGGAGCGGGCCGTGGTGAAGAGGTGGACGAAGTCATAACCCGGCGCGGCTTCGTTGAGCTGGTGGACGGTGATGCGGGTGGATTCGACGAACTGCCGTGAGGTGGTCAGATCAACCAGAGACGCCGGCAGGTCGATGAACAGCGCCCGCTGTCCATCTTTAGGCCCCAGCTTTTGCGCGAGCAGGGTGCCGGAATAGCCTGCCGGATCGCTCATGAGTCAGCCCGGCGTTGGAAGGTGAACTGCCCGATGGCCTCATCTGGGCGGGCCGCTCCTGAAGGGTATGGCCCGGAACCAATGCAGTTCTGAAGAAGCAATCTTGCTTCTCCAACCGCAGCATCACAACTCAACTTGGTACGTTCAAACAACCAGCCGTCGCCAGATTCGCTGCCATCTAGCAGCAGCTTTTGCTCAAATAACGAAAATGTCCCAACTGCTTCTGAGGCATGAGCCGACGTCTCGCTCCAACTCCAGGTGTCCATGGACACCTGCCCCTGCGCTTCGAAACAGATGGTGTGGGTATTGTGGTACCCTCGCTTCTCAGAGCGAAGGTCAATTTCGGTGGGGTCTTGCGTCCAGCATCCAACCAACAGACCAGCGACCGCGGCTTCAGAAGCTGCGCGAATCTCGTCACCAGGCGCCAAACCTACGCTGAGAACCGCTGCCAATGTGAACCCGATCGCGACCTTCATTTTCTAGTACACGCGTGCCTTCGGCGCGATCTTCTTGAGGTCAATCCCGCCCTGATCATAAGGCGTCAGCGGATCGACATGCACCGGACGGTAGCCCAGCCGCACCGCGCCGGTGTCGATGTCGATCCAGCTCAGCGTGTGCTTGCGCCAGTTCTCGTCGTCGCGGCTCGGAAAGTCCTCGTGCGCATGGGCGCCGCGGCTTTCGTGGCGGGCTTCGGCCGAAACCACGGTGACCATGGCATTGGCCATCAGGTTTTCCAGTTCCAGCGTTTCCACCAGATCCGAATTCCAGATCAGCGAGCGGTCGGTGACGCGGACATCTTTGAGCTGGCCGTAGATTTCGCTCATCCGCTTGACGCCTGATTGCAGCGACTCCGAGGTGCGGAACACGGCGGCGTCTTCCTGCATCGTATGCTGCATGGCGTCGCGGATTTCGGCCGTCGGCTTGTTGCCCGAGGCGTTGCGCAAGCGGTCGAAGCGGGCGAGGATTTTCGCGTCCTGCGCCGCATTGATGCCGGGGATAGGGGCTGACTTGTCGATGACAGCGCCGGCGCGGATGGCGGCGGCGCGGCCGAACACCACGAGGTCGGTCAGCGAATTCGAGCCGAGGCGATTGGCGCCATGCACCGAGGCGCAGGCGGCTTCGCCGACGGCCATGAGGCCCGGCACGACACGATCGGGATCGTCAGGCGTCGGGTCGAGCACTTCGCCATGATAATTGGCGGGAATGCCGCCCATATTATAGTGCACCGTCGGCAGCACCGGGATCGGCTCGCGCGTCAGATCGACGCCGGCGAAGATCTTGGCACTCTCGGTGATACCCGGCAGGCGCTCATGCAGCACCTTGGGATCGAGATGATCGAGGTGGAGGTAGATGTGGTCCTTCTTGGGGCCCACGCCGCGGCCCTCGCGGATTTCGAGCGTCATACAGCGGCTGACGACGTCGCGGCTGGCCAGGTCCTTGGCATTGGGGGCATAGCGCTCCATGAAGCGCTCGCCTTCCGAATTGGTGAGGTAACCGCCTTCGCCGCGCGCGCCCTCGGTGATCAGCACACCGGCGCCGTAGATGCCGGTGGGGTGGAACTGCACGAATTCCATATCCTGCAGCGGCAGGCCGGCACGGGCCACCATGCCATTGCCGTCGCCGGTGCAGGTATGGGCCGAGGTTGCCGAGAAATAGGAGCGCCCATAGCCGCCGGTGGCCAGCACCACCAGCTTGGCGCGGAAGCGGTGCAGCGTGCCATCGTCGAGCTTCCAGGCGATGACGCCCTGGCATTCGCCATTTTCGCCCATGATCAGGTCGAGCGCGAAGTATTCGATATAGAACTGGGCATTGTTGCGCAGCGACTGCCCGTAAAGCGTGTGCAAAATGGCGTGGCCGGTGCGATCGGCGGCGGCGCAGGTGCGCTGCACCGGCGGGCCTTCGCCGAATTCGGTCATGTGGCCGCCGAACGGGCGCTGGTAAATCTTGCCCTCGGTGGTGCGCGAAAACGGCACGCCATAATGCTCGAGCTCATAGATCGCCGCCGGGGCCTCGCGGGCGAGGTATTCCATGGCGTCGTTATCGCCCAGCCAGTCCGACCCTTTGACGGTGTCGTACATGTGCCACTGCCAGCTATCGGGGCCCATATTCTGCAAGGACGCGGCAATGCCGCCCTGCGCCGCCACGGTATGCGAACGGGTGGGGAAGACCTTGGTGATGCAGGCGGTGTTGAACCCCTGCTCGGCCATGCCCAAAGTGGCGCGCAGGCCCGCGCCACCGGCGCCAACCACCACCACGTCGAATTCGTGGTCGATGAGTTCGTATTGAGCCATGACGACTAACCCCAGAAGACGAGCTTGAGAATGGCGGCGACGCCGGCCACCGCAATGATGATGCAGAACAAGGTGTTGAGCAGCATGGCGAGCCGGTAGACCGAACCGGCGAGGTAGTCTTCGAGCGTATCGCGCATGCCATTGCGCATATGCACGGTGACGATCACCAGCAGTATGGCCAGCGGAATACCGACCGCCCAGTTGCCGATTACGGCGAGCATGTCGGCGCGATCCTGCCCGGCCAGCCGCACCACTATGAACAACAGCAGAGCCACGAAGGCGATGTTGATCGCTCCGGTCAGCCGCTGGGTGATGAAGTGGCGGGTCGACGCCTTCTTGTTGCCATAGGCGGATTTGGGATTGGCGACGACGTCGCGGGTAATGATCTGTTCGCGCATCAGGCGGCCCACACGAAAACGGTCCAGACCAGCAGGGTTAGGATGATGGAAAGGACGAGGTTGCCCCAGGCCAGCATTTCGCGTTGGCCAGGCTCCATGCCGATGATGAAATCCCAGATGAAGTGGCGGATGCCGCCCAGCATGTGGTGGATAAGGCTCCAGGTGTAGCCGAACAGAACCAGCTGGCCGAACCAGCTGCCATAGATGGCATTGACCACATTGAGCGGCTCTTGCCCCCAGGCCGCAGCGCCCAGCCAGATCACCAGCAGCACGGTGCCCACGTAATTGGCGATGCCGGTGGCGCGATGGACGATGGACATCGCCATGGTGATGGTCCAGCGGTAGATTTGCAGATGCGGGGAAGTGGGTCGGGCTCGAACCGTCATAAGGCCTCGCTGGCAGGCGGTTTTGCCGCTTGCAGTTTGGAATGGTTCGAGACTTCTAGCGCCCAAAGATTACAAAATCAAAGCGCACGGCTGAGACTTTTGGCGCATTCCGCACTTTGTTCGTATATCGCACCTGATGTGCGAGAGGCGCAGAGATCGGGTAAGCTGGCACCCAGGGGAGAGTGCCAGCCATAGGCCCGATCTGTTACCGTCCTGCTATCACCGCGGATATTCCAGCTGCATGGCGACCACATTGGTGGTCGGTTCACCATAGCGCGCCGTGATCGCGTTGAGCGCCTGGTCGAGGGCATCGGCAGGCCGCTGTTCGGAGAAGGCCGGGACGTTCCGCTCTTCCGGCCATTGCGCCTCCGCCAGGTCGGGAAGGAGGCGGATGCCATTCCGGCTTTCCACCGCGTCGGTAGAGATCGCATAGCTCATCACGTTGGACCGGTAGGTTCGCGACCACGCATCGGCAACCAGCGCCAGCGACACCTCGTCCATGCCCGGATCGAGGCGGACGCCGAGCTTCTCGCGGTTCCAGAAGGCCAGCGTATTGGCGAGCACGGTCGTCCCGAACGGGCGGGTGACCCTGAAGGCGCTGCTGGCGTGCCGCGCATCCCACTGCGCGACGCCCAGATCATAGGCGACCGCCTCCGCCTTTTCCCGTCCGGCAATCGCCTCGATCAGCGTCAGCATCATCGGCATGGAAGCGCTGATGCCTGTTGTCGTCGCCACGCTGCCATCGGCAACCATGCGCCGGTCCGCGACATAGCGAATGGTCGGGCTGCCCTTCAGCATTTCGGCGAGATAGTACCAGTGCGTTGTCGCCTGCTTTCCGTCCAGCAGTCCGGCCGCCGCGACGACCTTGGCGCCGGCACAGACGCCGATAATGGTCGCCCCCTGCTCGGCCTGGCGGCGCAACCAGGCCATCACGGCCGGATCGTCGTCCCGGCTCATGGCGGGCACGATCACATAATCCGCGCCCTCGGGGTGTGCGGCGTCGAACGCCGCAATCGTCGCGTCCGCTTCCACTGTGAGCGCCGGATAGAGCTGCACCGGCCCCGCTTCGGTCGCCAGCAGCATCACGTCGGCCACGTCGGCGCGGCGCAGGATGCCTGTCGGCATCAGGTAGTCGGTCGTCTCGGTGGCGTCGTTGAGGCCGATCACGGCGACCAGCGGACGCTCGCGCTTGGGCGGCTCCAGCGCGGCAAGCATCGCCTCGGCCTCCTGCTGCGGCACCGGCGGCGCCTCGGCGATCTCAGTCCCTGCCGGCAGGCGGGCAACCCAGATGCCGAACCCCGCCAAAGCAACAATGACGAGGGCGACTGCGCCCCCAATGAACCAGGCTTTCGACATGACGACACCCTTCCAGCGTTTCCATCTACCGGTCGAAAAACTAACAGTGGCGGCATCTGGCAGAAATGACAAAGACATGGTAATTTCTGCCAATGCATCACGTCGCCTTCATCGTCTATCAGGGTTTCGAGCTACTCGACGTCTCGGGACCGGCGTCGGTCTTCAACGGCGCCAATCGCGCCCTGCGTAAACGCGACAGACCGGACTTCTATAAAATCGTGACCGCCTCGGCCCTCGGCGGAGGCATCGAGAGCAGCAGCGGCATCACCATCGAGACGCGGCCGATCGGCGATTTGCGCCCCGCTGAGTCCCAGACCATGCTGGTCGCCGGCGCTGAACGTGAACCTCTGCTGCAGGCGGTGGCCGACACCACCCTCCGGGCGGCGCTACCCGAACTGGCAGCGCAGGCGGAGCGGTTCGGGTCGGTCTGTACGGGCGGCTTCATCCTGGCAGCGCTCGGCTTGCTCGAGGGTCGCCGCGTCGCGACGCATTGGGATTCCTGCCAGCCATTTGCGCAGGCCTTTCCCACGGTCACCGTCGATCCCGACGCCCTCTATGTGGTCGATGATGCGCTCTGGACCTCGGCCGGCGTTACCACCGGCATCGACATGGCGCTAGCCATGGTGACGCATGACCTGGATGCGGCGATAGCCGGGGAAGTCGCCAAGCGGCTGGTGCTCTATGCCCGCCGCCCTGGCTATCAGTCCCAATTCAGCCCCGTGCTCAAGGCGCAGGTGAAGGCCGACAGCCCCTTTGCCGACGTGATCGGCTGGATCCAGTCCAATCTCGACGCAGGGCTGGACGTGCCGGCTTTGGCGGCCCGCGCCGGCCTGACCGAGCGCACCTTCCATCGCCGGTTCGTGGCCGCGACCGGCGAAACACCTGCCCGCTTCGTCGAAACCGCCCGCCTCGATACCGCGCGCCTGCTGCTGTCGCGCGGACTGTCGTTGAAAGCGGTCGCGACGGAGGTGGGCCTGTTCCCACCCACCCGGCTCACCGAGGCCTTCGAGCGCCGCTTTGGCATCGCGCCGCGCCTGTTTCGCGACATGCATGCCGAACTGTAGGCGCTAGGCGCACACCCCAGAAATCCCGCCACAAATGTAACTCTCACCAGGCCGGCTGCCCGGCCTAGGGTCTTGCCATCGCAACCGCCAAGCACTGCGCATACCGATGAGAGGACCGAGCGTGACAATGTCAGCCGCAACCGCAAAGGCCGTTTCATCGCCCGGACGCCCTGCCGATCTGGCCGGACGGCTGGGACTGGTCGCCGCGCCGGTCTTCGGCCTGATGGCCGCCATCTCCGTCCTTTCCCCGCCAGGCATGACCATCTGTTCTGCCGCATCGGCCAGCGGGCCGATCAGCGACATGACCCTGATGTATCTGCTGATGGGCTTTTTTCACCTGCCACCCTGGCTGAGGCTGGTTTCCGCCCGCTGGCGCCGCACCCCACAGACCCAAGGAGAATGACAATGCAACACGCTCTGGTTTCACGCGACGAATGGCTGACCGCCCGCCGGGATTTCCTCAAGGCCGAGAAGGAACTCACCCACCTGCGCGATAAGGTCGCCCAGCAGCGGCGCGCCCTGCCCTGGGTCCGCATGGACAAGGACTATGTCTTCGACACGCTGGACGGCCCGCGCGCGCTGGCCGAGCTCTTCGATGGCCGCTCTCAGCTGCTGCTGCAGCATTTCATGTTTGGGCCCGGCTGGAAGCAGGGCTGCCCGAGCTGCTCGTTCATGGCCGATCACACCGACGGCGCCAACCTGCATCTGAGCCATCACGACGTGACCGTGGTCGCCGTCTCACGCGCCCCGCTTGCCGAGATCGAGCGCTATCGCCAGCGCATGGGCTGGCAATTCCCCTGGGTGTCCTCGCATGGCACCTCGTTCAACTATGATTTCCGCGTCAGCTTCACGCCCGAGGAAATCGCCAGCGGCCATATCGACTACAATTTTGGTGAGTGGGACGAGACCGGCGAGGAATGGCCGGGCGTCAGCACCTTCATCAAGGACGAGGCCGGCGACGTGTTTCACACCTATTCCACCTTCGGTCGCGGCGTGGAGGTGATGATGCACACCTATGCCCTGCTCGACCTCACGCCCAAGGGCCGCAACGAGGTCGAGGGCATGGATTGGCTGCGGCACCACGACCTCTACAAGTAAGGGCCTGCCTAGAGACCCGGCCCGGTCCACCCGCCGGCGCCGGGCTCCGGATGCGGACACGCGAAAGGCAGGAATGTGCTGGCCGCGCCGGCATTGATCAGCGCAATCGAAAGCGCGTTGGCAATATCGAGCTCGACCGGCGATTGCGGGCAGATACTGGCGCGCTCGACGCAGCCGCCGGCAATGAAGTCGTTATTGCCGGCGATAAAGGCCGCGCTGACGGTGTCCGCCCCAGCCCCTGCCAGCGCCCGGCTCCATGCCGCTTGATACATGGCGCATTTTCGCGCCACCCAGTCATCCGCTGCTGGCTGGGCTACGGCCGGGCTGACCAGTGCCAGGCCCGCACAGAAATAGACGAGACCGCTACGCATGACGCCTCCGGGTAACCGGAGCTTCTGGCCACGGCACGATGTCAAATCGGAGGCGAGGCGCGGGATACTTGAGGCTCACGCCTTTTCCAGCAGTGCGGTGAGTTCGTCCGGCAGCAGCAGCGGCACGTCGTGGCCGCAGGGCATCTCGTGCACCGTCCAGGCCGGATCGTTGCGCAGCGGCGCGGCGACCGGCGCGAAGTGGTTGAAGCCGGTGGCCACGATATAGGTTTTGCGGGCGATCTTGAGATAGGCGCCGGTCACCTTGAGGCCCTCGGTGAAAGTGCCTGACGGCTGTGGCGTCGCCAGCGCGGCGACGCGCATGCGCTCTTGCTCGGTCGGATATTCATTATTGCCGATCTCGGGAGCGGGAACGACCGGGCCATCCGGCGTCTCGCCCATAATGTCGGCGAAGGACTGGCCATCCTCCGGAATGAAGGCGTCGAGATAGACGATGGACGCAATGCGCTCGGCAGCACGCTCGGCCACACCCGTGCCGACAAAGCCGCCATAGGAATGGGCCACCAGAACCACATCGGTCAGGTCGTGCCAGACCATTTCATTGACGATGTCGTCGATATGGGTGGTCAGCGTGATCGGCAGATTGGCGAGGTGGGACCGTTCGCCCAGGCCGCTCAACGTCGGCGCATGCACGCGATGCCCCTTGGTCCGCAGGCGCTCGGCCACCTTATCCCACCCCCAGGCGCCGGCCCAAGCTCCATGTATCAGCACGTATGTCGTCATCGCGTCCTCCTATGATTGCAAAATGCAAGTGATTGCTTTTTACAACCATATGCACTAGAGTCAAGCCATGACATCGAACACCTTCCGCTCCGGCTGCCCCATCAATCTCGGCCTCGAGGTCTTTGGCGACAAATGGACCCTGCTGATCATCCGCGACATGATGTTTGCCGGTAAGCGCCATTTTCGCGAA
Source organism: Devosia lacusdianchii (assembly GCF_022429625.1). Lineage (NCBI taxonomy): Bacteria > Pseudomonadati > Pseudomonadota > Alphaproteobacteria > Hyphomicrobiales > Devosiaceae > Devosia > Devosia lacusdianchii. Next base: position 4,102,950 of record NZ_CP092483.1, read on the forward strand.
TTCCTGGCCTCGGCCGAAGGCATATCCAGCAATATCCTGTCCGATCGGCTCGCCATGTTGGTCGAAAACGGCATCCTCACCCGCGCCGAAGACCCCGGCCACAAGCTCAAGGCGATCTATTCGCTGACCGAAAAGGGCATCGACCTGCTGCCCATCATCGCCCAGATCAGCCGCTGGAGCCGCAGCTACATGCCGGTCGACCCGGCGCTGGCCGCGACCGGCGAGGCGCGCGACAAGGCCGGACCGGGCGCTGCGGAGGCGCAAATGGCGGCGTTGCGGGCTATCCATCTGCCCACCAAGCAGTGAGCACGGGGCGCATGAAAAATACCCTGCCCCTCCGCGCGGGAGGAACAGGGCTGGCATCTTCACCAATCAGACGCTTTAGCGAAATCGGCGATCTAGTTGCTGATCGGCAGGTCGGGGAGGTCGATCCCGCCGCCACCGCCACCATTGTCGATCGGCAGGTCGGGCAGGTCGATGCCGCCACCCCCGCCGCCATTGTCGAGCGGCAGGTCGTTCTTGAACCCACCACCGCCGCCACCGAGTGCAGCGCCCGCGCCGCCACCGGAGCTGAGGCTATAGCTGGAAGGCAGGCCGATAATGCGGTTGACCGCGATCTGGTTGTCGATCCCCGGCCATTCGCAATGGGCCAGGTTGATGCGGACGAAGCTGCACACCACTTCGACGACCGGGGTCTGGCAGGCGAAGGTGGGGCTGGCATCGGCGATGACCCCGCCCTGCGCCGCACAGCGGTTGGCAAAGCTGGTGGGGCCGAAATCGACGGCGCGGGTGGCCGCCTGGGTCGGAACGCTGGCGGCGAGGCCGGCAAGGGTGGCGATAGCGAAGGCGAAAGCAAAAGTCTTAGACATGGGGTACTCCCTCAATTGGGGCGGCGCCGTTATGGCTTGACCGCGAGTGGCGGCCTTCTAGCCAAGCCGACTTCACCCTGCCGTGAACTGCTCGTTTAGCTGGCATTCAGGATCGGCACTGGTTCGCACGGCCGGTTTGGGCCATAGCTCGGGCAGCGCAGGGAGCCCCGATGACCGACGACATCCGCATAGAAAGCGTCACCAAGCTGGCCCATAACTGGGGGCGGTTCGACGACTATCAGGTGAACCATGTCAGGCGCGACGGCACCCGCCAGACGGTGCGCCGCGAGGTCTATGACCATGGTAGTGCCGCCGCCGTGCTGCTCTATGCGCCCGGCCCGGGCACGGTGATCCTGACGCGCCAGTTCCGCCTGCCGCCCCATCTCAACGGCGACCCGGCCTGGCTGATCGAAGCCCCAGCCGGCCTGCTCGATGGCGAACCGCCCGCTGTCGCCGCCCGCCGCGAGGCCATCGAGGAAACCGGCTACGAGCCGCGCCATCTGCTGTTTCTGTTCGACGCCTATATGAGCCCCGGCGCCGTCACCGAGAAATGCGCCTGCTACCTGGCCGAGTACACGCCGGGCGAAACGGTCGGCCAAGGCGGCGGCCTCGCCAGCGAAGGCGAGGATATCGAAGTGTTCGAACTGCAATTCGAGGCGGCGCTCGGGATGATCGGCAGCGGCGAGATCACCGATGCCAAGACCATTCTAATGCTGCAGGCCCTGGCCCTGCGGCTGGCGCAGGTCTAGCCCGCCACGGCTCACCGCCCCGCCTCGGCGATGTGGGCTTGACTTAGAGTGCGCTCGAAGCCGTAGCCTCAACTGTGTCGTGGCGAAAGAACGGTGCAGATGAAGATCGGGGAATTGGCAAAGCGGTGCGGACTGTCGGCTCACACCATCCGCTATTACGAGCGGATCGGGCTGCTTCCCTATGCCGACCGCGACCGATCGCGCCAGCGTGACTACGACGCATCAATCCTGACCTGGATCGAATTCCTCGGCCGCCTGAAAACGACCGGCATGCCGATCCGGGACATGCTGCGCTATGCGGCCTTGCGGGAGCGCGGCGTCGGCACGGAGGCGGAGCGTCGTCAACTGCTGGAACGGCATCGCGCGCAACTGCGCGTCCATGTTGCCGAACTCCAGGCCAACCTTCTCGTCCTCGACAGCAAGATTGCCGGCTATGCCGGCGCCGAACCGAGGATCAATACCAATGACGCTTCACCACCCCGACGCCAACGAAAGTCGCCTTGAGCGCGGCCGGCGAGCCCTCGCCGCAATAGACGGCCATGCCGGCGAGCAGGTTATCGCTGCGCTTGCCGATATCGCGCCTGACTTCGCGACCTATGTGTTGGAGTTCCCATTTGGCGATATCTATAACCGCCCTGGCCTGGACCTGCGGGCCCGGGAGATCGCAACCATCGCCGCGCTGACGGCGATGGGCAATGCGGCTCCACAGTTGAAGGTCCACATCGAGGCTGGCCTCAATGTCGGCCTCACCCGTGACGAGATCATCGAAATCATCATGCAGATGGCCGTCTATGCCGGCTTTCCGGCGGCGCTCAATGGCCTGTTCGCCGCCAGGGAGGTCTTTGCCAAGCGCGCTGAAAGCGCCCTCTAAAAGTCCACCAGCTTCTTGTCCGGGTCATAGGGCTGGTCCTTGGCGACCCGCGTCACGGCCTGCCCAGCCTTCATTTTCTTGTTGTGCCCATCATAGGCATAAGTCGGCGGACCATAGAGTTCCCAGCCCTCGCTGAGCGCCTTGGTGACGCGGTGGCAGAAGGCGGCATCGTCTTCGCCAGTAAGGAAGCGGTAGATAAGCATGCATAGCCCCAATGCACGGGCGCATCGCGCCCTCAGTTGATCTTCTCGCGTCTTACCGCTAATCGAGACATCATGCATCGGTTTCCTGATCATTTGCTGAAGGGCCACGCCAATTTCATGGCCGGCCGCTACGCACGCGAAAAAGACCGGATTCGGGATCTGGCGGCCGAAGGCCAGACCCCGACCACCATGATCATCGCCTGCTGCGACAGCCGCGCCGCGCCCGAAATGATCTTCGATTCCGGCCCGGGCGAACTGTTCGTCCTGCGCAACGTCGCCAATCTGGTGCCGACCTACCAGCCCGATGGCGGCCAGCACGGCACCTCGGCGGCCATCGAATTCGCCGTCAAGGCGCTGGCCATCGCCAATATCGTCATCATGGGCCATGGCCGCTGTGGTGGCATCAAGGCTGCGCTGAGCCCCGAAGCGAGCCCGCTCGACAAGGGCGACTTCATCGGCAAGTGGATGAGCATGCTGGGCGAATTGCCCGACCAGATCGTCCAGAACGACCTGATGACACCGGGCGAGCGTCAGACCGCACTCGAACGCATCTCCATCCGCAATTCCATCCGCAATCTGCGCACCTTCCCCTACGTGGCCGACCTCGAGGCCCAGGGCAAGCTGGCCGTGCATGGCGCCTGGTTCGACATTTCGACCGGCGAGCTCTGGGTGATGGATAGCGAGAGCGGCGATTTCGTCCGTCCCGAAATCTGATCTCATCGGCCGTTAGACTTGCCGTTAACCACGATGCAAGTGTCGTATCGGGCTGTTCACGTCCGCGTGAAGAAAGTCCCGCGCGGACAAACTTGGCAAATTCGGCGCAGCGGCGAAAATGCAACAGAATTGGTAAGCCAAACCTGCAGTTATACTTCAGTCTAGAAACGCCAAAGAAATACGTGTTTGCAAATAACACTCTATCTTTCGTCAAAAAATACTGCCCGCTTTTTGCCCAATAATTTCCCGATGCGTGCCGATTTTCGAACCATCACGGGACACATTGCCAATCCATTGTCCTTCTCATGGGTTGCAGGAGAGCAGCCCGTCGGTGACCGGCTAACCGGCTGCCGCTTTCATCTCCCCAACATTGGAGCCCACCTCCCATGAAGAAGATCATCCTTTCGTCGCTCGTCGTGCTCGGCCTTTCGACCGCTGCATTCGCCCAGGCCGCTACCGACTTCGCTACGGTCGATGCCGATGCCAGCGGCGGCGTGTCGCTGGCCGAAGCCCAGGTTGCCTGGCCAGATCTGACCGAAGAGGCCTTCACGGCAGCTGACGTTGATGCCAATGGCGAGCTCTCGACCGACGAATATACCGCGCTGACCGCAGCCGCGGCTGCCCCGGCCAGCTAAGCCTTCGACGCGCCCGACATATCCGGGCGTCCCGGAAGCCACCCCATGCCTCCTGGGGTGGCTTTTTATACGGCCGATCAGGCCACATTCCATTGGAGCCATTGATGCAAAAGATTGCCTTGAGCCTTGCCGTCCTCGGCCTTTCCGCCACCGCCGCCTTCGCCCAGACACCCACCAGCTTTGCCGATGTCGATACCGACGCCAATGGCGAGCTGAGCTTTGTCGAGCTGCAGGTGGCCTGGCCCGACCTGACCCAGGCCGAATTCGACACTGCCGATATCGACAAGAGCGGCGGTCTCAGCACCGACGAACTCAACAGCCTCCAGCCGTCGGCCCTGCCGGCGACCCCGGATGCACCTGCCGAAGAAGCCAGCCCCAGCGGCGGCTGACAGCATTCTGGGCCGTCCCATTGGGGCGGCCTTTTCGTCTAGAGAGCTCCGCTAGCCACCGGCCTACCGCGCAGCAGCGTCACCACCAGCCCGGCTATGACCAATAGACCCCCGGCGATTTCCACCGGCGTGATGGTCTCCCCCAGCACCAGATGCCCCGATAGCAGCCCGGTGATCGGCACCAGCAGCGTGAACGGCGCCACAACCGAGGCCGGATGCCGGCCAAGCAGCCAACTCCATATCGCCATGCCCAGCAGCGTTGCCGGATAGGCGAGGAAGGCGATGAGCCCGGCATCGCGCCAGTCGAACCCGGCCAAAGCCGCGCCGATGGCCTGCGGCCCCTCGAAAATCAGCGACAAGGCCAGCATGGGCACCGGCACCACCAGCGCGCCCCAGACGGTCAGCGATACCGGATCGACCTTGCCCGCCTTCTTGGTCAGCACATTGGCCATGCCCCAGCTCAGCGCCGCCAGCAGCGTCAGCACCAGCGGCAGCCACGCCGCCCCACCCAGCCGCTCCGAACCGATGACGGCAATGCCGGCAAAGGCAATGGCCGCCCCGATGACCTGGAAGCGGCTGGGCCGCTCACCCAGCAGCGCGAAGGCCAGCGCCATGGTGAAAAACGCCTGCACCTGCAGCACCAGCGAACTCAAGCCGGCCGGCATGCCCCAGGCCAGCGCCAGGTTGAGAAAGGCATAGAGTCCGACGCCAAAGGCGAAGCCATAGGCGATGACCAGCTGCCAGGCGATCTTCGGCGGCTTGACGAAGAACACCAGTGGCACTGCGGCGCACAAAAACCGCAAGGCGGCCGCCAGCAAGGGCGGCAGCGCATCGACGCTGAGCTTGATGACGACGAAGTTGAAGCCCCAGATGGCGACGACCAGCAGCGCCAGCAGCACATGGCGGAGCGGCATCAGGCCACTCGTCGGGTCAATAGGCGCGGCCCGAACACGTTGAGCATCAACCCGGCAAACACCAGCACGCTGCCGATCACCTCCACCGCAGTGATGACTTCGCCGAGCAGCACGTAGGTCGAGGCAATGCCGGCTACCGGCACCAGCAGCGAAAATGGCGCGATCAGGCTGGCCGGGTAGCGCTTGAGCAGATAGCTCCACAACCCGAAGCCAAGCAGCGTCGCCATATAGGCGTTGAAGAACACGACGCTGATGGTGCGTGGGCTGATGGCGCCGAGCGCCGCGCCGATGGCGGCGGGCCCCTCGACCACCAGCGACAGGGCGAACAGTGGCACGATCGGCACGAGGCTGCTCCAGACAACGAAGCTCAGCATGTCGATCTGCCCGGCCCGCTTGGAGGCGATGTTGGCCACGCCCCAGAAGAATGCCGCCAGGATCACCATCAGCAGCGGCACCAGCGCGGTGATTTCAAAGCGCTCGGTGGCGATGACGCTGATCCCGGCAATGGCGATGAGCGCGCCCAGCGCCTGGAAGCGGTTGAGCTTCTCCCCGAGAAACACCATGGCCAGGGCAATGGTGAAAAACGCCTGCACCTGCATGAGCAGCGAGGCCAGCCCCGCCGGCATGCCCAGCTTGATGGCCGAAAACAGCAGGCCGAACTGGGCAAAGCCGATGGCGAGCCCATAGACCACCAGAACCCCGATCCTGACCTGCGGCCGCCTGATGAAGAACACCGCCGGCAGCGCCGCGCAAAGATAGCGCAGCCCGGTCAGCAGCAACGGCGGCACCTCTTCGACGCCCCATTTGATGAAGACGAAATTCACCCCCCAGACGAGGACCACGAGCAGCGCCAGGAAAAGGTCGCGGAGGGAAAGCATGGGATTACCAGTCAGCAGCGATGCGGCCAAAACGCGCTCTCATTCCGGCGCAGGCCGGAAGCCATCCTGAGATCGTGCCACTTTCGATGATCTCAGGATGGACCCCGGCCTGCGCCGGGGTGACACCGTGAATGCGGAGAGGGCGAGCTAGGCCGCCTTGCGTGCCGTCAGCCCGCGGGCGATCAGTTCTTCGGCGATCTGGATCGTATTCAGCGCCGCGCCCTTGCGCAGATTGTCCGACACGACCCAGATATTGAGGCCGTTCTCGATCGTATTGTCTTCGCGGATGCGGCTGACGAAGGTGTCATATTCGCCCACGCTCTCGACTGGCGTCGCGTAGCCACCGGGCTCGCGCTTGTCGATCACCGAAATGCCCGGCGCCTCGCGCAGGATGTCGCGCGCCTCGTCGGCCGTAATCGGGTTCTCGAACTCGATATTGACCGCTTCGGAATGGCCGACAAAGACCGGCACGCGCACGGCGGTGCAGGTCACCTTGATCTTGGGATCGAGAATCTTCTTGGTCTCGGCCATCACCTTCCACTCTTCCTTGGTCGAGCCGTCTTCCATGAAGACGTCGATATGCGGAATGACGTTGAAGGCGATCTGCTTGGGGAACTTGTTGCCCTGGCCCGGGCTGTCATTGACGAAAATGCCCTTGGTCTGGTTCCACAGCTCGTCAATGCCTTCCTTGCCCGCGCCGGAGACCGACTGGTAGGTGGCGACGACGACGCGCTTGATCTTGGCGAAGTCATGCAGGGGCTTCAGCGCCACCACGAGCTGCGCCGTCGAGCAGTTGGGATTGGCAATGATATTGGTGCGCTTGGGATTGGCCAGCCAGCCATCGAGCACATGCCCGTTCACCTCAGGCACGATCAGCGGCACATTCGAATCGTAGCGCCAGAAGCTCGAATTATCGATGACGATGCAGCCGGAGGCGCCAATGCGGGGCGCGAGATCGCGCGACACCGACGAACCGGCCGACATGATGGCAAAATCGACGCCCTTGAAATCGAAATCGTCGAGATTCTTGCACTTCAGAATCTTGTCGCCATACGAAATTTCGCGACCGGTCGACTTGGACGAGGCCAGTGCGATGACTTCATCGGCAGGGAACTTGCGTTCGGCCAGAATGTTGAGAACTTCCCGGCCCACATTGCCCGTGGCACCGACGACAGCGACGCGATAACCCATTTTGGAACTCCAGTCCCTTACCATTTCCGCCCCCGCGCGATGATCCATCGCGGCCATCCGGTTTGAAGCCTCTCCCCGTCGGGGAGTTGACCCGGGGAAAAGCGTCAGGCGGTTTTGGTGGTTTTGGTCATGAGCATAGCGACGCCACCGGCCATCAGCCGGGTGGTTGCGAGAGCCGCAATGTCGAAAACGCTGCGCATCGATGACTGCTTTGGTTGAAAAGCAGGCGAAGTCATACGCCCAAATAGGAAAGAGTCAATGAATTTGGACCGCAAGCGTGATGCGCCTTTGCAACAAGGCTTGTGCTAAGAGACTATTAACGGACAAAATTGTTGCGGTATTAGGGCTTCCGCGCCGGAATGGCTGCGTGCCCGGGGGAATTGGCGATGCGTGTTTCAAAATCCTTGCTTGTATTTGGAATGGCGGCTGCCCTTACCGGCGGCGCCATGGCCCAGGATAGTGCACTCTATTTCAGCCCCCAGCTGACCAGTGAACTCACCGCGCCCAGCGCTTTCGAGGGGCTTTATGCCGGCGTGCTGCTCGGCGCCATCTCCTCCCGCAAGAACAATTTCAATGTCGGCGGCGAGGATATCCGCCCCGAATTCGGCGGCGTCATCGGCTGGAATCAGCCGGTCATATCAGGCGTCGTCGCCGGCGGCGAAGTGCAGGCGCTGCTGGCCACCGACTTTTCCGGCTCAGCCTATGTGCGCGTCATGGCCCTGGCGCGGCTCGGCTTTGCGGCTGGCGACAATACCCTGATCTATGCCCTGGGCGGCATCGGCTATCTCGGCAATTCAACTGCCTTCGAGGCCGGCATCGGCGCCGAAGTCATGGTCACCGACAATATGGCCCTGCGCCTCGAAGCGGCCGGCATCGGCCAGATCGGCCCGGTCCCTAACGGCAACAACATTCCGGCCATTTCGGCCATGCGCATCACTTCGGGCGCCATCTGGCAGCTCGATGGCCCGCCGGCCAGCACCAGTTTCAATACCGGTCCGGTCACCAATTTCTCCGGCCTCTATGCCGGTATCAATATCGGCGGGCTGACCGACCCCAACTTCAACGTCTTCGACGATTACGGCTGGGGCTGGCATCTGAGCCGGTTCGAGATGGGCGGCTTTGCCGGCTACAATTTCGCCCCCACCGACTTTATCCGCGCCGGTATCGAGGCCCAGGTCGGCGTCAACTATGACACGTCGGGCGATGCGGGCATGGACCTCTTGGCGCTCGGCCGGATCGGCATCGTGCCGATGCAGGGGCTCATGGCCTATGCCGCGGGCGGTATCGGCCTGGCCGAGGGCGACGGCACCTATGCCTTTGGCGGCGGCGTCGAATATGCGCTCTGGGGTCAGGCGAGCCTGCGCGGCGAAGCGCTGCTGCTCGGCCGTCTCGACGGTCAGCCGGGCCTGACCGGCGTTGCAGGGCCAAGCAGCTCGAAAGTCACCATTGGCACGGTCTGGCACTTCGACTAAGAGCCGTGAACGTCCAGTAGACCTCATGGTGAGCTTGTCGAACCACGAGGTCGTGCCGCATGGTGCAACGACCTCGCCCTTCGACAAGCCCAGAGTGAGGTCTGCTCAGAGATCGGCCGCCGCTCATTTAGGAACCACCATGCCCCATTATGACGTCGTCGTTCTCGGCGCTGGCGCCGCCGGCATGATGGCTGCCATCGAGGCCGGCAAGCGTGGCCGTTCGGTGCTGGTTGTCGACCACGCCAAATATGCCGGCGAGAAGATCCGCATCTCCGGCGGCGGGCGCTGCAACTTCACCAATATCAATGCCACTGTTGATAAGGGCCGCGACCGCTTTCTCAGCGCCAACCCGCGCTACGCGCTCTCGGCCCTGAGCCGCTACACGCCCGAAATGTTCATCGCGCTGGTACAGCGCCACGGCATCACCTTCCACGAAAAGACTCTGGGCCAACTGTTCTGCGATGGCCCCGCCACCCAGATCAACACCATGCTCCTGGGCGAAATGCGCCAGGCCGGGGTGACGCTGGTGCTCGAAACGGCCGTCGAGAGCGTCGCCCGCGAGGAGAGCGGCTTTGCCATCCAGCTCTCGACCAGCTCGATCACCTCAGAGAGCCTGATCGTCGCGACCGGCGGCAAGTCGATCCCCAAAATGGGCGCCACCGGGCTCGGCTATCAGCTCGCCACCCAATTCGGCCTGCGCCTGACCGAAACGCGCCCGGCCCTCGTGCCGCTGACCTTCGAGACCGGGGCACTGGAAAAGCTCAAGCTCCTCTCTGGCATCGCCGCCGACGCCGTCGTTCGCCACGGCAAGACGGCCTTCGAGGAGGCGCTGCTCTTCACCCATCGCGGATTGTCCGGCCCGGCCATTCTGCAGATCTCGTCCTATTGGCGCGAGGGCGACGCCATCAGCATCGACCTGCTGCCCAATCAGGATGCCGGCACCCTGCTGCGCGAGGCTCGCCGGACCACGCCCAAGCTGCAGGTCCAGACGGTGATCGGCAACATGCTGCCCAAGAAACTGGCACAGCTTTTGGGCGACGAACTCGATATGCCCGGCATGATCGGCGACTTTTCCGACAAGAAACTGGCCACGGTTGAGGCCATGCTCAAGAACTGGACGCTGAAACCGGTGGGCTCGGAGGGATACCGCACCGCCGAAGTGACACTGGGCGGCGTCGACACCCGCGACCTCGACGCCAAGACTATGGCGGCGCGGGAGGTACCCGGGCTCTATTTCATCGGCGAAGTCGTCGACGTCACCGGCTGGCTCGGCGGCTACAATTTCCAATGGGCCTGGGCCTCGGGCTGGGCGGCCGGACAGGCGGCCTGATCTTCACCTCTCCCTTTGGGGGAGAGGTCGACTTGCGCAGCAAGGCGGGTGAGGGGGCCTCACGGTACCTATCTGCCCACACCACAATCGCGTCCCCCGGACTTGATCCGGGGGTCTCTCAGGATGCATGCCGCGCTGATAGTGACCCGCGGATCAAGTCCGCGGGAAGCGATTGTGGTTGCCAAGGCGAAGTGGCTAAAACCGCAGCCCCAGCCTGACCCCGACATTGGTATTGGCCCGCGCCACCCCGCACGCCCCAAAATCGGGCATATGCTCGACCGTGGCGATCAGCGACGCCCCGGCCGGCAGGTTCAATCCCACGCTGCCCGCCGCGCGCACGCCGATGGCGCAGCCGAAATTGCGCGACGGATCGTTCTGCGGCGCGGAGATCAATGCGCTGCGCGCCACGCCACCAAGGCTGGCCTCGACAAACACAGGCAGCACCGGCGCCTGTACGGTCCAGCTCAGCCCGGCATAGGCATAGCTGTCCTGCCCCCGGAAACTCACCGTGGCGCCCAGATGCGGGCGTAGCTCGCCGATGACAGTCCAGGCATTGAGGTCGGGCGCGGTGAACAGCAATTCCACATTGGCATCCCCGATCCGCCCCGGATCGAGCAGGTTGCCGCCGCCATCCACGCCGCGGGCCGAAATGCCAGCCCGGATCTCGGGCAGGAAATTCATCTGTGCCTGAACTGCGCTCGCGTGGGCAAGAAGCAGCATGATGCCAATGCAAAGGCGGGCGATGATTCTGGGCATGGCTGTTTCTCCGGACCGTCAATCTTCGATTGAGGGGCGTCAGTCCGGCCGTGCGCAAGATTTGAATCAAATTGCAATGAACGAGGTCTTACCGCATCCCGCTTCGGGTCTCGCTTTCATCGCAATTTGCCGATAGAACGCAGCAAGAAATTCCTTGAGACAGAGTCGTTGCCATGGCCGCTCCCTTCGCCCTTTCCCTGCAGGATCTCGCCCCCATCGCCGAAGGCACCTCGACCGCCCAGGCCATGGCCGAAACCATCCTGCTCGCACAGGAAGCCGACCGGCTGGGCTATACCCGCCTCTGGTATGCCGAGCATCACGGCATGCCCTCAATCGCCTCGTCAGTGCCCGAAATCCTCATCGGCAGCGCTGCATCGCATACGCGCAATATCCGCGTCGGCTCCGGCGGCGTCATGCTGCTCAACCACGCGCCTTTGCGCATCGCCGAGGCCTATCGCACGCTCGAAGCGCTGCATCCTGGCCGCATCGATCTGGGCCTCGGCCGCGCACCGGGCGGCGACGGCTATGCCATGCGCGCCCTGCGCAGTGGCGGCGGCGAGGAATTTTCCGCCTACCTGGCCGAACTGATGGCCTTCGACGAGGACGGCTTTCCGCCCGATCACCCGTTTTCGCGCGTACCGGTCTCCCCCGGCGGCATCCGCCTGCCGCCCATGTGGCTGCTCGGCTCCTCCGGCGCCAGCGCCCAGGCGGCCGGCCAATTGGGCATTGGCTACGCCTTTGCTGCCCATTTCAGCCACACGCCCCCTGCCCCGGCCTTCGAGGCCTATCGCTACGGCTTCAAGGCCAGCGACGCCTTCCCCAAGCCACGAACCATGCTCTGCGTCTCGGTCATCTGCGCGCCCACTGACGAAGAAGCCCAGTACCTGTCGCGGTCGCAGGCGGTGAGCTGGGCGCTGTTCACCACGGGCGAGCAGCGCAAGCTGATGAGCCCCGAGGAAGCCCATGCCCGCGTGCTCACCGCCCAGCAGCAGGCGGTGATCGATCATCAATCCCCGCTCTGGATCATCGGCTCGCCCGAAACGGTGCGCGCCGCCATCGCCGAAAAGGCCGAAAGCTGCGACGCCGACGAAGTGATGATCACCACCACTATCCACAGCTACGAACTGCGGCGCCGCTCCTACGCCCTGGTGGCCGAAGCCTTCGGACTGGAGCCACGCGGCTAGCGGTCGAGCACCGGGGGCGATTGGATTGCATTACGCTTATACAAGGGTCTGCGCGCCCTTGAGAGGGGCGCTCAAATTGAGCGCTTCACAAGCACGACGTCACCCCGGCAAAGGCCCGGGTCCATCCCGAGATCATTGAATTGGCGGCATCCCAGAAGGGATTCCGCCCGCTATCAGTTGGCCTCGCGCCGCTCCACCAGCTCGAAATCGTCGGCCGCCAGATCGACCTTGAGCGCCAGTTGCTGCCGGTCGAGTTCGGCCAACCAGGCCGTCCACGAGCATGGGCTCATGCCGTCATCCTGGCTTTCCATCCGGGCCTTGCTGCGTTTCTGGAAGCTCAGCTTGAGCTGGGCGCGTTCCTCACCGAACCGGTTGCGCACCCGCGCAATTGCCGGAATACCATGGCGATCGGTCACCCAGTTCTGGATGTCGCGATGGCGCGTGAGGGTATGAATTTGGGTCATTCGGCCTCTCCTCCAAGAGTCTTCTCTAACCAAGTCGAACGGCGCCGGTCCTCCACCGGTTCCGCCCGTCAGGGCTAATTCTCCGCAAATTCGGTAACAAGCTTGAGACGCTGCATCTCCTCTGCTGTGAAGTAATAGAGCTGGTCGGGCGGGGTCTCGAGCGCATGCAGCCACAATGCCGGATCGACGCCGGTCTGGGTGAGGTGGCTCATGATGTCCGCCGTAGTCGATTGCGCATCGCTCATCGCCGTGCCCGCAACACGCAGGGCGCTTTGCGGATCGCCTGACAGCGCCGCCGCATAGATCTGATGCACCCCGATCGCCGCTGCCGGACTGGCGATACGCGTCTTGCCCGAGGCAAAGACGATAGGGCAGGACGAGGCACAAAGGGACCCGGAAGCGACCTTGGTGGCAAGGCCCTTTTCATGGATCAGACTGCCTATGGCGAGCGCATCCACGACCGATCCTCCGGGCGAATCGAGAACTATAGTTTGGACGTATTCACCACGCGCTTCAATCTCGGCGGCAAAACGCTCGGCCGAACCGGGGTCAAACGTGCCGGTTAGCATGAGTTGTCCACCGGACCCCAGCGTGATTTCCAGAGGCTGGTCAAGCACATCGGGGGCAGTTGTTACATTTGGCATCGGACCTTGCGACGGACTGTCGAAGGCCGGCGGCAAAATGGGCTGCATGGGCATGGCCAGAGCCGCGCCCTCATTGGCGGTGAGCTCGCGAAAATCGACATAGAGCACCGAGGCGGTGCCGATCAGCAGCGCAAAGAAAGCGACGCGAAGGATGGCGCCGTCTTCGAGCTCGGCCAGCCATCGGATGGCCCCGCGATAGAACGGGCCGTCATCGGTATCGGCCCTGGCATTGGCATCGCTCTTCATGCCGGGCGCGGACCATCGGTCCGCTGGCGCTGCGCAGCGTTGATCGGCGTCACCGTCCCATCATCCTCAGGCGGCAATTCGGCCACCTCAGGCAGGTCGACCGGCTCGGCTTCGATGGCTGGCTTTGGCTGGCCGGTGGCGACGTCGATGCCCGCCGCTTCCATCTTGCGATAGAGCGCCATGGCCCGCAGCATTTCGGCCGCAGTGATATTCTCGGCCTCCTCCAGCGATTCCGAATCCTTGCGCATGGCGTCGTTGACGATCATCAGCACCAGCACCAGAACCACTGGCAACAGGTCGATGGAAATGGCGCCGGCCCAGCTTGGAATGAAATCCTGCCAATAGCGCAACACCGCTTCGGCGCTGCTGAGCGGCACAAAGCGGCGCTGCTCGACGGCAGGGGCCGCCAGAATCTCGTCCGCCGCCGCGCTCAGCGCCGCCGACTGGGCGGCGACCGAAGCGCGCACCGTCTCCATCACCTGGTCCTGCCGGTTGGCCAGGTCGGCCGAACTGCCATCAGCCACCGGCGCAATGAAGCCGGCGCTGAGATCGGCCGAGGCGCGCTTCACCGACGCGGCGACGCCGGTCTGCTGCAGCGAGGCGATGACGGCGGTCAATTGCACGGCCTCCGCCTGGAAGGCATCGGCGCGCGGCTCGATGGCGCCCGGCGTCGAGACCAGCTCACGCATGGTCGCCAGCCGCGCCGAGCCCTGCTCGAACTGGGCAGCCACGTCCTCGCGGCTACCGGTAATCGTGGCGGCGAGCTGGTTCATCTGCGTACCCATCTGGGTCAGCAATTGCACGACGCTGCCCGAGCCAGTCGTGCCGGTCAGCGCGCCGGATTCCCGCTCGTCGGCGGCAAGACCCGAAAAGCGCTCGGCCGCTCGCTGCACGTCGGGGAGCAGGCTCTGCGCCGAGAGCGCATTGGCATGGGCATTGTCGAGATCTTCGGCATAGCCCTGCAGCGTCACCGCCATATGCTGCTCAGTGGCTGCCGAGCCGGCCAGGGCCGCGGCATTGAGCCACGAGCTCATCGCCATGATCATGGCGCAGCCAATAGCCATGACGACGAACAGCCCGATGCGCTGCACGCCCGACGTCACCAGCGGCGCGAAGCGGAGCATGAAGCTCCAGAACGCGTAGATGGCGACCGACACCGCTGCCGAATAGATGATGGCAGCGAAAAACACGAAGGTCGCCGAACCATCGAGAATGCCGCGCACCCCCAGATAGGTATAGACGCCCGACGCCAGGGCCAGCACGGCAAGGGCAAAGCGGGTCATCGTCTCGACGCCCTTGACGGTCTCGTTGAGGCGGTAAGCGTTCGGCTTGAGCTGCATGTGCGGACGGGCCCCGATGTCAGCCGGAGACTAGCACGGCGTTTTCGGCGGAACGGTGGCGAATTGCCTACTCGGCCGCGTCCAGCTTCACGATTTCGGCAGCGGCGTCGACCTGGCGGGTCTTACCTGTCCGCGCCCCACGCCGGGGCGCCAACATGACCTGGTTGCGGCCGGCCTGCTTCGCCCGATATAGCGCCGCGTCGGCCGCGGCAACCAGCTCGGCCGGCGACGCCGAGGTCACCGGAATGGTGGCGACACCCAGCGAGGCCGAGACGGGCACATTGTGGGTCTGCGACAGCGCCGCGATCCGGGAGCGGATGACCTCGGCCTTTTCGGCCGCGTCCTCGATATCGCAGCTTGGCAGCAGCACGATCAGCTCCTCGCCACCATAGCGGCAGGCGACGTCGCTCTCGCGCAGGCAACCGATCAGCGTCGACGCCACATCGCGCAGCACGGCGTCGCCCATGGCATGGCCATGCTCGTCATTGAGCCGCTTGAAGTGGTCGAGATCGATCATGATCGCCGATAGCGGCTTGTTCTCGCGCTCAGCCAGGCGGGAGAACCGGAGCAGCGTGTCTTCCATGTAGCGGCGGTTGTAGAGACCGGTGAGCGCGTCGCGCAGCGCCTGATTGCTGAGCTTTTCGCGCAGCATGATGTTGGACAGGGCCAGCGACATGGCATCACCCAGCGCTGTTGCCAGCGTCCAGATTTCGTTCAGGCGCTCGATGCCATCCTCGCCCACCGCATAGACCTGCAGCAGGCCCAGAATTTCGCCGCGCGCCACCATTGGCAGCTCCAGCACATGCGCCGAGCCGCTATGGTGCTCGCAGCACAGCTTGCCATCGCCAGGCTCATTGATATGCGGCTTGCCGCGCTTGAGCGCCCAGCACTGGCTCGGCGCCACCGTGGTCGGCAGCTCGTCTATGCCGTGGTCGCCCCAATCGGTGGACAGCACCAGCCGGTCGCGTGAATTGTTGAAGACGTAGAGCGCGATGCCGAATTGCGGCAGCAGCTCGGATGCGGTTGCCCGCAGTACGGAATTGGCATCGGTGTGGTCGCCCGCGCTCTGCAGCATATCGGTCATGGCGAACAGGCGCTCGACCTGCACCCGCGTCTGGTTGGACGCCACCACGGCCGTGGCTCGGGCCTTGGCCTCACGGTTGCTGCGACGCAATGCAATGAGAAAAGCGAGCACACTCACCACCCCCGCCAGCACCTGCAGGGACAGCACGAAGGTCATCGACCGCCCGATGCCCTGATTGAGCCCCTCATAGGTCCGCTCGATGACGGCCAGTTCCCGGTGAAACGCGGTTGCCACGCTGCGCAACGTCGTCAGCAGGGCCAGTGCCTCGTAACGCGCCTGCGCCTGCTCGAAATCGCCGGCCTCGATCAGCCCGACGACCTCGCGCCAGCCCTCGACGAGAAGATTGACGGCGACGCTACCCTGAACGGCGACACCGTCGAGTGTCACCTCCACAGGAAAGCTGCTGGCCGGTTGCGCGAGTGCATTGTCCATCGCCCGCACGAATGGTGCCGCGTCGACCTGCCAGGTCCTGGTTGCCAGCGCGTGCAGCACCGCACCATTGGTTTCCATCAAGGCCTGGCGGGCGACCCGTTTGGCCCGCGTCTCCTCGCCCACCCGGCTGATCGTGGATTGTTGCTGAGCCATGTAATAGAATTCGGAGCCAATCGCCGCGATCATGCCAACCATGATCACGATCGCCACCACGCCCAGCGATGGCCGCTTTTGCCAAATTCTGTTCAATGCACCGGCCAGAGCTGCCACGCCACCGTCCTGTTCCCACGAGACCTTCGGCCCCTAGAATAGGCCAAACAGCGGCTTCCGGCCCCCGGCTTTGGCCAGCGGCGTTAGCCCGGGGTGAACAGATAGGGTTAGCGAAAGGTAAACTCAGCCGTTGAGCTTCTTCAGCAGCTTTTCGACCCGCTTGCGCTTGCTGTCGGTCCCGATATCGGCCAGTCGAGCCTTCAGCACAGCGAGAAAGCCTGGCTTGGCCGCTGGCGTAATGACGCTGGCCATGTCTTCGGCATAGGTGGGAAGCTGGTTGGGCGCGGCATCCTTGAGCCGAGCGACCAGCAGCGGCACGGCCTTGTCACCATAACCGGCCCGCGCCAGCTTGATCAGGATCGAGTTGCAATGATCCTTGGCGATGACTGAACCGCGATCGGCTGCGGCGATGATCGCCGGCAGCTCCCTCACCAGCAGATCGGCCTTTTGCTCGGCGACGGCGTCCAGCGCCGTCATCGCGCCCCAGACCTGCCGATTGTTCTTGCTCTTGAGCGCCTCGAGAAACACCGGGCACTGCCCGCCGATCAAATCGGGCCGGCGCGCCCCGACCTCATAGAGCACCTTGAGCGCGTCGCTGGCCTGCCGGGCCGGCCCCGAGCGCACCGCCTCGGCCAGTTCCTTGATCGCCGGACTGTCGTTCGCCACCACGATGGCTTCGGCCAAGTCCACATTGGGCTGTTCATCGCGGCGATCGAGGGCGCCAGCAAGTTTGTCGAGCACGGTCATGCGATCATTCTAGCGCACTGCATCACAGCCGCAAAAGCTAAATGGATCGCCATTTCTCCTACCCACCGGCGCTCCCTCGGGGTTGACCCGAGGGCCTCTCTCAACCCGGCACAAGGGGCGGAAGACCCCTGGATCAGGTCTGAGGGAACGCCGTGGGCGGCTGGGCTGGCGGGACGCGCCTTACGCTTCCACCGCCACCTCGAGCGCCACTGTCACCATTTCCTTGAGCGAGGTCTGCCGCTCATTGGCGTCGATCTCTTCCTTGGTGATGAGGCAATCGGTCATGGTGCAGATGGTCAGCGCCTTGACGCCGAACCGCGCCGCCAGCGTATAGAGCGCCGCCGCTTCCATCTCGACGCCGATAACGCCGTGATCGGGCAGCTTGTCGTAACCGGCAAAGCCGTCGGCATGGTAGAAAATATCAGAGCTCAGCATGTTGCCGGCATGGTAGCGCATGCCCTTGGCCTCGGCCTTTTCGGCGGCCGCACGCAGCAGCCCGAAATCGGCGATCGGCGCGAAATTATAGGCCCCGAAGCGATCGCGCACGATGGCGCTGTCCGTGGACGCAGCTTGCGCCAGGATCAGGTCGCGGACCTTCACCTTGGCGTTGAGGCCGCCGCAGGTGCCTACGCGGATAAGCGTCTTGAGGCCATAGACATTGATCAGCTCATGCACATAGATCGACAGCGACGGCTGCCCCATGCCCGTCGCCTGCACCGAGACCCGCTTACCCTTGTAGGTGCCGGTATAGCCCAGGCAATTGCGCACCGAATTGACCAGTTTGGCATCGTCGAGAAAGGTCTCGGCAATCCACTTGGCGCGCAGCGGGTCGCCCGGCAGCAGCACGGCATCGGCATAGTCACCGGCCTTGGCGTGGTTATGGGGGGTCATGTGCTGCTCCTCGATTTTTTGTCCGCTTGGTCAAATCAATGCCATTGGCGGCACGGGTTGACAACACCAACCGCTCGGCCAATATTCACCCTAAAGGATGAATATTATGCAGCCTTCCGAAGCCCAGCTCGATCACACCTTGATCGCCCTCGCCGACCCGACGCGCCGCGCCATTCTCAAGCGCCTGGCACAGGGCGAGGCGCGGGTTACCGAACTGGCGGCCCCCTTCACTATTTCGCTCAACTCGGTCTCAAAGCACATCAAACTGCTTGAGCGCGCCGAGCTGGTCAGCCGTCGCAAGGCCGGTCGCGAATACATCCTGCGCTTCCAACCTGAACCGCTGCGCAATGCCCGTGAATGGATCGAACGTCAGGAAACCTACTGGAAGAGCCGGCTGCAGGCGCTGGACGACCTGCTCACGGCCCAGGACGACGCAGACAGGGCAACCAAGCAATGACCTCCGTCACTGTCACGCACCGCTTCAACGCATCGGTCGAGCGCGTGTTCGACGCCTGGCTCAATCCGGAGAAAGTCGTGCTCTGGGGCGTGACCCGTGCCCGCATCGATGCGCGCATCGGTGGTCGCTTCGTTTTCGAGACCGACTATCCCGATGGCCAGGGCGGCACCGCAACCGCCATCCTCCACGGCAAGTTCTTCGAGATCGTGCCCAACCGGAAGCTGGTAATGAGCTGGGGCGATAACGGGCCCGACGGCGACAATAGCAATGCGCCGATGGTGACGGCCCTGTTTCAGCCCGAGCCGGATAGCGGCACGACCGTCACCGTGACCGAAGAGAACTTCGACCCTGCCGTCAGCGACGCCGATGCCGAGGCCGCCTGGGCCACCGTCTTTGACGCGCTCGACGATGTATTCACCAACCGACAGGACCAGTGATGACCGATACGATCGAAGCCAAAGTCACCCACCGTTTCAAGGCCAGCCCCGAACGCGTCTACGATGCCTTCCTCGATCCCGACACTGTTCGGCAGTGGCAGGTCGCCTGGTTGCAGCAATCTGGCCTTAAGGGCGAGATTACCGCCTGCGAAATCGATCCGGTCGTCGGTGGTAAATTCCTTTATGCCGACATGCGCGAGGATGGCGAAGCCCGCCACTGGGGCACCTTCAAGGCGCTGCATCGCCCCAGCAAGATCGCCTTCACCTGGATTACCGATCCCAGTGAGGAAGACGATCCCTCCGTGGTGACCGTCATTATCGAACCCGAACCGAACGGATCGGGTGCCGTTGTCACCCTCTATCACGAGATGGACGCACAATGGGCCGAGTATATCCCGCAGACCGAAAAGGGCTGGACCTCGATGCTGCTGGGGATCGACGAGGTTCTCCTGCACCGGGGGTGATGTCTTGACCTTGCCACATGCGCAGTCCATTTACGCAGCGCACTGGAGAACACCGCAATGGTCGCCAAGATTTTCATCGACGGGGAAGCCGGAACCACGGGTCTGCAGATCCGCGAGCGCCTGGCCGGCCGCCGCGACCTCCAAGTGCTCTCCATTTCGGCAGACAAGCGCAAGGACCAGGATGAGCGCAAGCGCCTGCTCAACGCCGCCGATGTCGCCATCCTCTGCCTGCCCGACGATGCCGCCAGGGAGAGCGTGTCGCTGATCGACAATGGCACCACCCGCGTCATCGACGCCTCGACCGCTTTCCGCGTCGATCCCGCCTGGGCCTATGGTTTTGCCGAGATGGACCAGAGCCAGTCCGAAATCATCGCCAATGCACGCTTCGTCACCAATCCCGGCTGCTGGCCGCAGGGGCTGATTGCCAATGTCCGCCCGCTGATTGCGGCCGGCCTGATCCCGTCAGACCATCCGCTGACCTATAACGGCATTTCCGGCTATACCGGCGGCGGCAAGCAGATGATTGCCGAGTATGAGGCTGAAGGCGACGCTGCCAGCCACTTCATGCCCTATGGGCTGACGTTCCAGCACAAGCATGTGCCTGAGATGACCACCTATACCGGCGCCAAATCCGCTCCGCTCTTCGTGCCAACCGTCGGCGACTTCGCCCAGGGCATGACCACCTTCGTGCCGCTGCAACTGGGCCAGCTCGCGACAGTGCCGACGGGCCGCCAGCTTCACGCTGCCATTGCCGACCATTTTGCTGCCATCAAGGACAGCTTCGTCACCGTTGCACCCTACGAGGAACTCGCCAAGACCCCGGCGTTGGACCCCGAGGCGCATAACGGCACCAACACCATGACCCTGCACGTCTTCGCCAATGACGCGCGCGCTCAGGCGGTGCTCGTCGCGGTCTACGACAATCTCGGCAAGGGCGCGTCGGGTGCTGCCGTGCAGAATCTCAACCTGATGCTGGGCGTGAGTGCGAAAGAGAGCCTCGCGGCCTGATACCCACGCCGCGCGCCCACCAGCCTCATTGGCGTGTCGAAAATCGCCACAACCGTACCCAACAGTACGGTTCTGACTTGACCCCAAGCCAGCTTCGGGCGATGACCACTGCCAAAGCGAGGTTTCCTCATGGACAAGTTCACCCGTCTGACCGGTGTCGCGGCGCCCCTGCCGATCATTAATATCGACACCGACATGATCATCCCCAAGCAATATCTCAAGACCATCAAGCGGACCGGTCTGGGCACCGCCCTGTTCAGCGAGATGCGCTACAACGAGGATGGCACCGAGAACCCCGATTTCGTGCTCAACAAGCCGGGCTATCGCAAGGCGACCATCATCGTCGCCGGCGACAATTTCGGCTGCGGTTCGAGCCGCGAGCATGCGCCATGGGCCTTGCTCGATTTCGGCGTGCGCTGCGTCATCTCCACCAGCTTCGCCGACATTTTCTACAATAACTGCTTCAAGAACGGCATTCTGCCGCTGGTGGTGACGCCCGAGCAGCTCAAGCTGCTGCTCGACGATGCCGAACGCGGCTCCAACGCCACGCTGACCATCGACCTCGAAGCCCAGACCGTGCAGGGCCCCGACGGCGGCACCATCCATTTCGATATCGACCCGTCGCGCAAGCAGATCCTGCTCGAAGGCCTCGACGATATCGCGGGTACGCTCAAGTCCGATCCCTCGATCACCACCTTCGAAAACAAGATGGCGGCCGACCGCCCCTGGCTCTGACGCGTCATGGTCGACATCGTCTACGAGGCAGAGCTCAAGCCGGAAAGCCGGGCGGGCGTCGCAGACGGGCTGGGAGCCTTTAACGGCAGCAAGACCAGCAACTTTGCCGGCCTCCGGTTCGGCACGATCGGCCTCTTGCTGAAGCATCCCGAGACCGATGCCGTCGATGGTGGTCTGACCGCCCGCATCGGCTTTGGCTGGATGTTCGTCGAACTGCTGTTCGTGCCTGATCGGCTGCGTGGCCAGGGCGTCGGCCGCCAGCTCATGCAGCAGGCGGAAACCGTGGCGCGTGAGCATGGCTGCATCGGCATCTGGCTCGACACGTTCAGCTTCCAGGCGCCCGGCTTCTACGAAAAACTCGGCTTCGTTACCTTTGGTGAGATTGCCAATATGCCGCCCGGCTCCAGCCGGCTCTTTTTCCAAAAACACTTGAGTTAACAATGGTTCAGCGCGTCTCTACCGGTTCGCCCTTCGAAGCCACCTTCGGCTATTCCCGTGCTGTCAGGCACGAGGACACTGTCTACGTCTCCGGCACCACCGGCTATGACTATGCCACCATGACCATGCCCGACGATGTCGGCCAGCAGGCCGCCAACGCCCTGGCCACCATCGACAAGGCCCTCAAGGAAGCCGGCTCGTCCATCCAGGATACGGTGCGCGTGGTCTACTATGTCGGCGACCGCAATGACGTGAACGCCGTCGTCGCCGCCGTCGGCCCCGTGTTCAAGGATATCCGCCCGGCCGCCTCCATGCTGATCGTGCAGATGATCGAAGCCGGCATGAAGATCGAAATCGAAGTCACCGCCCGGATCGGCGCGGCTAACAGCTGAGGCCTGGCCGTGACGGGGCTTTGTCGCATATCGCCCCCACTCACCGGCGCTTCCCCCGGACTTGATCCGGGGTCTCTCGCCACTTGTGCCGCATTTGAGGGTGACCCGCGGATCAAGTCCGCGGAAGGCGACCGAGATGGGAGGAAAGACCGTGCTGACCCGCCCGCAACTTGCCCTCATCCTCCACGCCCTGGCCCTTCCACTGGCCATGTGGTTCATCGTCCCCACCCTCACCGCCAATCTCGGCGGACCAGCCGGCTACCTCCTCACACTCACAATCTACTGGCTGGGCTTCTGCCTGCCCGTTATCGCCATCCATGTCTGGCGCCAGCGCGGCGCGCTGTTCAGCGAAAAGCTGCCCTGGCGCGACTGGTGGGTGCCCGGGCTCCTGCTGCTGCAAGTCGGCGCCATCGCCATTGCCGCCTTCGTACCCAACACCACCATGCTGACCACCCACGGCGCCATGCTGGCGGCCGGCGTCGCGCTGATCAACGGCCCGCTCGAGGAGCTGGCCTGGCGCGGCGGCTTCATGCGGGTCTTCGCAACCCGGCCACGCCTCGGCTTCTGGCTCGGCTGGGCGCTGTTCACCGCCTGGCACGCGCCGCTGCTGCTCAGCCACGGCATTGTCTTCGCAGGCGGCTGGCCGGCATTACTGGGCGGCGCGGCGGCACTTGGCCTCGTCTGGAGCTGGATCGCCTGGCGCACCGGCTCGGTGTTCTGGGTCACCATCGCCCATGTGCTGACCAACATCCTGACATTCTGGCTGTTCTTCGACGGCAACGGCTTCGTCTGAGCCGCCTACCAGCCGTAATCGAGCACTGTCAGCGTGCGGGTGCGGCCCTCGTCGAGCCACTCGATGGTGGAATGGCGCCGCATACCGATCAGCGCCGCGCCGACCGGCCCGAGAATGGTGACATTGCCTTTTTCGCCGAAGGGACGGTTCGGATAGGTCAGCCGCCCCAGCCGCGTCGTCGGCTCGTCATCGAGCCGGAACATTACCCGGTGGCCCATTGATACCCCGGCTGGATCCCAGGGCTGACACACCTCAGCGCGACTGAGCTCGCGCTCCAGATAGGCCGAGACATAGGGCATGGTCATGCTGACCCGCTCAGCCAGCAGCAGCACGCGATTATAGTCGTCCGAGTTGACGAGAATGTCCGGCAGGGGCAGCGAGGGGAACAATCGGAAAGTCCGCAGCGGAGTGGATGCGCCGATAGTACCCCGCCGCTATGCTCCGTCAATAGGCATCAAGGACACAGGATAGGCACTATGCGTCAGCGTCATTGACCTAAGAAACGGGCCATGGCAGACATGTGCCGCATTGTTGTGCGCAATGCTCATTTTCTGCGCAAACGAGTTTACCATGACCGATGACACCTTGCTTGATCGTGCCCTCATTCGCCTTGAGGAGGCCGCCAGCCACCTCGCCATCGACCAGGACGTCATCGAAAAACTCAAATATCCGCGCGAAACCACCAAGACCCGCCTGCTGATCCGTATGGATGACGGCTCGCGCAAGTCGTTCCTCGCCTGGCGCTGCCGCTATGACGATACCCGCGGCCCCACCAAGGGCGGCATCCGCTTCCATCCCAATTCCACCGCCGAGGAAGTCGAGACGCTCGCCTTTTGGATGACCTTCAAATGCGCCGTGATGAACCTGCCCTATGGCGGGGGCAAAGGCGCGGTGCGCGTCGATCCGCGTACCCTGTCCAGAACCGAGCTGGAACGCCTGTCGCGTGCCTATATGCAGGCCTTTGCCACCACGGTCGGTCCCGATCGCGATATCCCGGCCCCCGACGTCTATACCAACGCCATGATCATGGGCTGGATGGCCGACGAATATTACCAGATCACCGGTAGCGTGACCCCCGCCGTCATCACCGGCAAGCCGATCGCCCTGGGCGGTTCGCTCGGCCGCAATGACGCCACGGCGCGCGGCGGTTTCTATCTGGTGCGCCACCTGGCCGCCGAACTGGGTCTGTCCGGCGCGCGCACCGTGGCCATCCAGGGCTTCGGTAATGCCGGGCAGTATTTCGCCCAGCTCGCTGCCGACGATGGCAACAAGGTCGTCGCCGTATCCGACTCGGCCGGTGCCATCCACAAACCCGATGGTCTCGACGTCACCGCGCTGATCGCAGGCAAGAACGCCGGCAGGCGCGTCACCGACCTCGCTGCCGAACTGGGCGCCACCGTCATCACTGCCGACGAACTGATTGCCGTGGATGCCGAAGTGCTGGTCCCGGCGGCGCTCGAAGAAATGATCACCGCCGCCAATGCCGCCGGCATCAAGGCCAAGGTGGTTCTCGAACTCGCCAATGGTCCGGTGACCGCGGAGGCCGACAAGATCCTGGCCGACAAGGGCGTCGTGGTACTGCCCGATATCCTCGCCAATGCCGGCGGCGTGACCGTCTCCTATTTCGAGTGGGTGCAGAACCGCCAGGGCTTCTACTGGGACCTCGAGGAAATCCACGCCCGCCTGCAGAAGATGATGGATCGCGAAGGCCGCGCCGTCTGGAACATCGCCCGCGACCGCAACGTCTCGGTGCGCTCGGCCGCCTATATCCACGCGCTGGGACGGCTGTCGACCGCCATCGAGGCCCATGGCACGCAGCCCTTCTTCGTCGGCTAAGCTGCCGCCCTGAACGATTCTGCAAAAGCCGGCCGCAAGTGGCCGGCTTTTCCTTGCCGTGCCCTTGCACAGCGCCGCAAAATGCCTCTATGTGCCGCCAGAGGCGTAACCACCAGTACGGCGAGGACCGACATGGCCACCCATTCCCTATTCCTGTTGCCCGGCGACGGCATCGGCACCGAGATCATGGTCGAGGTCGAAAAGCTGATCGCCTGGACCAATAGCGAGCAGCTCACCGATTTCTCGACGGATACGGGTCTCGCCGGCGGTGCCGCCTATGACAAGCACCAGCTGGCCATCACCGACGAGGACACCGAAAAGGCCAAGGCCGCCGATGCGGTGATCTTTGGCGCCGTGGGTGGGCCCAAGTGGGATAACGTCCCCTATGAGCATCGCCCCGAAGCGGCCCTGCTGCGCCTGCGCAAGGAAATGGCCGTCTTTGCCAATCTCCGCCCCGCCATCTGCTACCCGGCGCTCGCCGATGCCTCCTCGCTCAAGCGCGAATTGGTGGAAGGCCTCGATATCCTGATCGTGCGCGAGCTGACTGGCGGCGTCTATTTCGGCGAGCCCAAGACCATTACCGATCTCGGCGAGGGCCAGAAACGCGCCATCGATACCCAGGTCTACGAGACCTACGAAATCGACCGCATCGCCCGCGTCGCCTTCGACCTGGCCCGCACCCGCAACAACAAGGTGCACTCGGCCGACAAGAAGAACGTCATGAAGTCGGGTGTCCTGTGGGACGAAGTGGTCAAGGGCGTCGGCAAGGACTATGCCGATGTCGAGTTGCACCACATCCTCGCCGACAACGCCGCCATGCAGTTGGTGCGCAATCCCAAGCAGTTCGACGTCATGGTCACCGATAACCTGTTCGGCGACATCCTCTCCGACGTCGCCGCCATGCTGACCGGCTCACTCGGCATGCTGCCCTCAGCCTCGCTCGGCGCCCCCGATCCGGTCACCGGCAAGCGCAAGGCTTTCTACGAGCCCGTACACGGCTCGGCCCCCGACATTGCCGGCAAGGGCATTGCCAACCCCATCGCCATGATTGCATCGGTCGCCATGGCGCTGCGCTATTCGTTCGGTCAGATCGAGCTTGCTACCCGCATCGAGAATGCCATCTCCGCCGTACTCAGCGATGGCCTCCGCACCGGCGATATCGCCCAGGACAACCGCAAGACGGTTGGCACCGAAGAAATGGGCGCGGCAATTTTGGCCAAGCTCAAGGCGTAACACTCGCAGTCGTCTCCCTCCCCCTTGCGGGGAGGGATCAAGGGTGGGGATGTTTGGCCCAAATAACCGGGCTCATGCACCATCTCACGCATCGTTCCCTCGGGCTTGACCCGAGGGCTACTACCAGCACGGCACAAGCGGCGAATGGCCCTCGGATCAAGTCCGAGGGAAGCGCCGGTGTTGGCATACGGGCGTAACCACCAAACGCTCCCCCACCACGATGTCATCCCGGCGCAGGCCGGGATCCATGTCCGCATGTCACCACCCACGCGGTGCGGTGAGAGCGCCCGCACAGATTCCGGCCTGCGCCGGAATGTCCCGGTGGAACCGCACCGCATTTTTCATATCCGCAAAGAGCCTTGCAATCAGCGATGTACCCCGGGGTGCAATCTCCGGGCTATGGTCTTGGTCTCATTCAACAATTGGACATGACCATGCACTACACGCGCTTGGGCCGCACTGGCCTCAAGGTGAGCAGGCTTTGCCTTGGCACACTTTCTTTCGGCCAACCCACCGCCGAACGGCCCTGGGCCCTCACCCCCGAGGACGCCCGGCCGATCATCCGCCGCGCCTGGGAGGCCGGTATCAATTTCTTCGACACCGCCAATGTCTATCTCGATGGCCTCTCGGAGGAGGTGACGGGCGCTCTGCTCAAGGAAATCGCCCCGCGCGAAGACTTCGTCCTCGCCACCAAGGTCCGCTTCAACAACCGGCGCACCGGGCCAAACGGTCCCGGCCTTTCGCGCAAGGCGATCCTGCACGAAATCGACGAAAGCCTGCGCCGCTTGGGCACGGATTATGTCGATCTCTACCAGATTCATCGCGCCGACCCCGAGACACCGGCCGAAGAAACCATGGAGGCCCTGCACGACCTCGTCCGGGCCGGCAAGGTCCGCTATGTCGGCGCCTCCTCAATGTATGCCTGGGAATTCCTCAAGTATCAGCGGGCTGCCGAGCGCAACGGCTGGACGCGTTTCGTCTCGATGCAGAACTACATCAGCCTGGTCTATCGCGAAGAAGAGCGGGAAATGCTGCCGCTCTGCGCCGATGACGGCATCGGCGTCATTCCGTGGTCGCCGCTGGCCGCCGGCAAGCTGACCCGGCCCTGGGGCGCGCAGACCGTGCGCAGTTCCGGCGACGTCTTCGCCAAGACCATGTATGACGAGAACGACAATAACGACCGGGCCATCGTCGCCGCCACCGAGCAGCTGGCGCAGCGACGCGGCGTCTCCATGGCGCAGATCGCGCTGGCCTGGCACTTCCACAAGCCGGTCATATCAGCGCCCATTCTCGGCGTGTCCCGGCTATCCAATCTCGAAGACGCACTCGGCGCGCTCGATGTCGCGCTTTCACCGGATGAAATTGCCGAGCTCGAAACGCCTTACCGCGTGTCCGGCGTGCGTGGCATCTGACCAACAAAAAACCCCGGCGCTCACGCACCGGGGTTTTTCATTGGCATGATGCCCGAGCTTACTCGGCAGCAGCTTCTTCAGCGGCCGGAGCTTCCTTGGGGGCGTTCTTGGCTTCTTCGATAGCGGCGGCCTTGGCGGCCTTTTCTTCAGCGCGCTGGGTCGCCTTTTCGCCTGGCTTGGCCTTGTTGGGGTTGTTGCGGGCATCACGCTTGGTGAGGCCGGCCGTGTCGAGGAAACGCAGCACGCGGTCGGTCGGCTGGGCGCCGACGTCGAGCCAGTGCTTGGCACGTTCGCTGTTCAGCACAACGCGCTGTTCGCTGTCCTTGGCCAGGAGCGGATTGAAGGTGCCCAGCTTCTCGATGAAGCGGCCATCGCGGGGCGAGCGGGCATCGGCAACGACGATATGGTAGAAGGGACGCTTCT
This sequence comes from Devosia lacusdianchii, assembly GCF_022429625.1. NCBI lineage: Bacteria > Pseudomonadati > Pseudomonadota > Alphaproteobacteria > Hyphomicrobiales > Devosiaceae > Devosia > Devosia lacusdianchii. The sequence continues at coordinate 4,130,851 of NZ_CP092483.1, forward strand.
TGGTGCCACCACGGGCGAGACGGAGCTTGAGGGCCATTTTGGTATCCTTGAGTTTATGTTGAAACGACTATTTCTTCTTGCCCAGGCCAGGAAGACCGGGGAAACGGGGAGCACCGCCGAGACCGGGCAGACCCGATCCGGCGGATTTGAACAGGGCGCCGACATCGGTCGGCAGCTTTTCCGAAAGTTGCGGCACCGGGGCTGATGGCAGGCCCTTGAGCTGGCTGGGGTCGATCCCCGCCTGCCGCGCCATCTGCTCGAGCTGCGCCGGGTCCATCTTGGACAAATCAGGCATGCCGCCGAGCATATTGCCCATCTTGCCGCCGAACATGCCGCCCAGCGCACCCATGCCACCCTTGCCGACCTTCTTCATCATGTCGGACATCTGGCGATGCTGCTTGGCCAGCTTGTTGATCTCAGAAACTTCGACGCCCGCGCCGGCGGCAATGCGCTTGCGGCGCGAAGCATTGAGCAGGTCGGGTTCGGCGCGCTCTTTCTTGGTCATCGAATTGATGATGGCGATCTGGCGATCGAACACCTTCTCATCGACATTGGAATTGGCCATGGCCTTCTTGAGCTGGCCGGCGCCGGGCATCAGGCCCATGAGGCCACCCATGCCGCCCATCTTCTTCATCTGGATGAGCTGGTTGCGCAGGTCGTCGAGGTCGAAGGAGCCCTTCTTGAGCTTCTTGGCCATCTTCTGCGCGTCTTCGGCCGAAACGTGCTCGGCGGCCTTTTCGACCAGCGAGACGATGTCGCCCATGCCCAGAATACGGTCGGCGATGCGCGAGGGATGGAAATCCTCGAGCGCATCCATCTTTTCGCCCATGCCGATCAGCTTGATCGGCTTGCCGGTCGCGGCCCGCATCGACAGGGCCGCACCGCCACGGCCATCGCCGTCGACGCGGGTCATGACGATGCCGGTCACATCCAGACGGCTATCGAACGACCGCGCGACATTGATCGCGTCCTGGCCGGTCAGCGCATCGACGACGAGCAGGATTTCGTGCGGCTTGGCGACGGCCTTGATTTCGGTCGTCTCGACCATCAGCTCTTCGTCGATATGCGTGCGACCCGCCGTATCGAGAATAAGCACGTCATAGCCACCCAGACGGCCCTCGCGCTCGGCGCGGCGGGCGATCTGCACCGGTGTTTCTGAGGTGACGATATCAAGCGTATCGACGCCCACCTGCTCGCCCAGCACCCGCAGCTGCTCCATGGCGGCCGGGCGGCGGGTATCGAGCGAGGCGAGGAGGACTTTCTTCTTGTTCCGGTCCTTGAGGCGCTTGGCGATCTTGGCCGTGGTCGTGGTCTTGCCCGAACCCTGCAGACCCACCATCAGCAGCGTGACCGGCGCCGGAGCATTGAGATCGATAGCCACGGCGCTGTCGCCGAGCACGGCGACCAGCTCGTCATGGACGATCTTGACCACCTGCTGGCCCGGCGTCACCGAACGGGTGACCTCGGCGCCAACGGCACGGTCCTTGACCTGCTCGACGAAAGCCTTGACCACTTCAAGCGAAACGTCGGCCTCGATCAGCGCGCGGCGAATTTCGCGCGTGGCATTGTCGACGTCGCTGGCGCTCAGCGCGCCGCGGCCGCGAATGCCATCAAAGATTTTGCCAAGCCGGTCGCTTAAGCTCTCAAACATTGTCCGTCCTTGTTCTCACCGGTTGATCCGGCAGAGATAGGATCCATCAGTCCAAACGCCAAACCCACCCGCGGGCGCAACGCGCTGGCGGATGGTGGCCTCCGGGATCGGTATAGGTCGCCCCGGTCGGCGGGTCAGGAACAAGGCCTGATGAATGGGCGCGGTGTAGGGGAAAGGGACGGCGGAGTCAAGAAAGGGCGGGAAAGCCCGCAGGTCCGCGCCTAGCGCAACGCCGCCCTGATCACCGTCACCTTGCCATGCGCCGGCACCAGAACGCCATCAAACCCCGCGGCCGACAACCGATCCAGCGACTTGCTGGCAAAGGCATGGCCCTTGCCGGTATCGGGGGGCGGATCGAAGGCCAGCACCACACGTCCGCCCGGCTTGAGCAGCGCCTTCAGCAGGCCCGGCCAGCGCGTGCCGAGCCGCAGGTTCATGTCGACATTGACGGCAAAGATCGCGTCGAAGCGCTCGTCACCGAAATCTGCGTCCTCAAGCGCCTCGGCCCGGGTCCGGAGCCGGCCCGCCGCCAGGGCCTCGGGCGCGCCCTGTGCCACCGCATCGATCATCTTCTGCGAGCGGTCGAGCGCGGTAATGGTGCCCGTGGTCAGCCGCTCCAGCACCAGCCGCACCGCCACCCCGTGCCCGGAACCGATTTCGAGCACGGACTCGCCGCCCGTAAGCGCGAGTGCGGCAAGAGCGGCAGTGTGTCGGGCGGCGATGGCCATGGGACTAAGCCTGACGGTAACCATCACCGGTTTCAACTAAGGAATTAGTGGGGATTGCCCGTTAATGTGCCTGCACGTGCACAAATCTTGAAATACGACGACAATGACCCATACCGCCGCGCTCCAGGTCGATCCCGCGACGCCGCCGCCCGCCGCAAGCGCGCGCGCCGATGCGCGTCTCGACGTGGTCGTGCATGCACGCCTGGTCGACGCCGAAGCCGCCTGGCGAGCTGTTGAGGCGACCGGCGTGCTGACGCCTTACCAGCGCTATGATTGGGTGGCAGCGCTGGTCGAGGCCGGCGCCGAGCCAAACGGGCGCGCGGCCATCGCCGTCGTCAATCGCGGTACCGTTCCGGTAGCCATCCTGCCACTGCTGATCGAACGTCAGTATGGCGCGGTGCGCGCCCGCATGCTGGGCGCCCACCAATCCAATAGCGACTGGATTCTCTCCGCGCCCGATTTCCAGCCATCGCCAGACGAACTGCGCGACATTTTCGAACACGTCGCCCACGCCGCCGGCGGCATTGACCTCATCCAGCTGCTGAGCCAGCCGGCAAGCTGGCAGGGTGTGACCAATCCGGTGCTGGCTTTGCCGCACGCTCCCGCGCCATCCAATCTCTACACCGCGAGCATCGGCGGCACGCCCGTGCCCTATATCGAGCATCGCTTCACCACCAAGCGACGCAGCAATATCAATCGCGGCCGCCGCCGGCTGCAGGAACAGTTCGGACCGGTCCGGTTGGTTCGCGTGACTGACGCCGCCACCCTGGCGCGGGTCCAGGCGGTATTCATTGAGCAGCGCGGCGCACGCTTCGATGAAATGGGCGTCGACAACATCTTTGCCCAGCCGCCCTTTCCGCAATTCTTCCGCGAACTGACGACCCAGGCCTTTGCCAGCGAACGCCCGGCGCTATGCGCACATGCACTTCTGGCGGGCGACGACATCGTCGCCACCAGCTGGGGCGCCATGGCCGGCGACCACTATTCGCAATATATCAACTCCACCTCATCGGGCCCGGCGGGGCGCTATAGCCTGATGGGCATTCTGGTCGCCGAGCTGATGGACGAGCTGACCCCGGCCGGCATAGCCACCTTCGACATGGGCCTGGGCGACTTCGACTACAAGATCGAGTGGACCGAACCGCAGCAAGTGTTCAACAGCGTCATCCCGCTCACCCTCAAGGGTCAGGTCGCCGCTGGCGTCACCCAGCAGGTCGCCGCCCTCAAGCGGCTCATCAAGCAGACGCCCGCCCTGTGGAACGCCGCCAAATGGGCGCGCGGGCACATCTTCAAGCTGCGTCAGCGCTAGGCCACAAAATCCATCCAAAACCACGGTGTCATCCCGGCGAGGCCGGGATCCAGGTCCGCATTTGTCCGCAGGCCCGGTGTGACCGAGAGCCACCGACTAAGCAAAAAACGGCCCGGTTTCCCGGGCCGCTTGTTCATTCCTGACTGTCGCAGTCCTACATGCCGACCTGCTTGGGCTTGGCCTTATCGCGATAATAGTAGTTGGCGTCCTTGCCCAGCACCAGCGAGCGGATGACCTTGCGTAGGCCCTCGCTCTTGCGCAGCGGCGCAGCCAGCAGCGCCATGGTCTGCACGGCGGCAACCTTGAGCCCATCGAAACCCGGGCTGACGCCAGGGGCCTTTTGCGGGAAGCCGCGATCGCGCAACATGGAATTGGCCACGTAGAGATCGTTGCGGCGCTTCACCTCGGGGGTCTTCCAGGTGATGGCCAGCGAGATGGAATAGGTGCCCTTGGTCTTGACCCAGTGCGGCCAGATATAGGGCACGAACACGCCTTCGCCGGGCTTCAGCTCATTGACCGTACCCTTGGTCGCATAGGCGTCGTCGAACTTGAGGTTGCGATGCTTGGTGATCGCATGTTCGATCTGGTCTTCGGTGGCGATGGAGCGGTCGGTATTGTCATAGATGGCGAACTGCTTGTCGCCGTGGATCTGCACGAAGAAGTTGTCTTCGCTGTCGAGATGGAACGGCGTGGTCGAGTTCGGCGACGACACGAACATGAAGCCCTGGATGTCGGTGAACTTGGCATCCTTGGCATTCTTGAAACCCTGGGCGATCGCCACCGAGGCCAGCGCCTCTTCGAGCAAGGCTTTATAGACCGGGTGATGCTCGACGCGCTTCAGCACCATCCAGGCGCCGGCGGTTTCGATCTGCTTGATGACGTCTTCCGGATCGAGATCGACCAGCGGGGTCGAGGACGGGTCCTGGCTGACGGCGGCCTTACCCGAATTGTATTCGATGCGGTCGCGCGGCAGTGCCTTGACCAGCTCCAGGATAGCCGGAAGCGTCAGGCGGGCATCGCCGGCCAGGCCGTGCTGGATGCGGAACGGCTTGTTCGGAAACAGTGCCTTGAAGGCCTGGTCGTCGGCGGTCAGCAATGGGGTGGTCATTTCTGGTTCTCCTTGACTGTCTTGCGGCGAGCCAACAGCGCCTTGAGCTGCCGGCGCGTGCCGCGTCGGGCGGCCATGAGCGCCACGATGGCGGCCGCGATGGGATCGTTGGGGCGGGTAGGGATGAGCAGGTCGCCGACGCTGAGCCGTTCGCGCCAGACATGGTCGATCATGGGGTGGCCGGCATCGGCGGTGGAATCGACCAGTGCGATGCTGGGATCGGCGGCGAACAGCCGGGTCAGCTCCAGCGTGAGCTGCACCCCGGGCGAATAGCGCGACAGCGTCTCGTCATAGGCAATCTTGAAGAAGAAGCCGCGGTCGCCCTGCCGCATGACGATGCCCGAAGCGATCAGCCTGTCATCGACGGTGAGTTCGGCAATCTCGAACATGCCCTGTTCGGCAGCGCCGCGCACGAAGGCTGCGTCGGCCTCGCGCTGGCCGAGCCCGGTGCCGCCGGCCCCCTTCCAGCCCAGCGCCTCGAGCACGAGGAAGCGCTCGAGTGCGGCCGCGACGGCGACTGGTTCGGTATGGACCGTGAAGGCGACGCTGCCCTCGTCATCGAGGCGATGACGCAGGCGGCGCAATTCCTTGAGTTTCTTGGAGCCCAGGCCGCCACGCAGATAGGCCTCGGCATCCTGGCTGGCATCGAGCGCCGCGCGCTCATGCCGATTGTGTATGACGGGGGCAATACCGCGCTTCCGCATCGCCGCCTGCAGCGCCTCGAAGCCTGGACCGTCGAGCGTCATGGCCGGCAGGGAGAGGAGCCTCGCGCCAGAAGCGGCCGCGGCGTCGATCAGTGCGCCGGCCGCCGCCTCGGCGTGATCGTGGCAAAGCAGCGGCACGGTGAGCGGACTATAGGGCTGCTGGGCCACCAGCGCCGGCACCGGCAGGCGCAGCGCCGACCAGGCCGAAACCACCGGCAGAAGCCCGATCAACGGCCGACCGGCCGCGCCGGCATGCGCCACCAGCACGCGGGGGCGGGAACCAGGTCTGGATCCGAAGGCCGGCATGGCATAGCCAGCGGCAAAAAACGCATTGGGTTCGATGGCTGTCTGGGCCAGGCCATCCCAGGCGGAACGCGAAATCTGCGCGAGCGGCATGATCGTGGGCACACCCGGCGCCATCGGGGCCAGGGCTGGCAATTCGCCCGCACTTTCCATAGTCGTTCCGCTCACGTCATGCATTCCCAAACACTTCGCGGCGATCATAGCCGGGAACGATCGGCGGGTGGGCAACTGCCTCCCAGCCTGGTTAAAACGCGATGAGCGCACGAGATCGCAGTGTCCCGCTCATGGCTGGGCCGCTCTGGCAATTTTCGGCCGCTTCCTCCATATAGAGGGCCTCCTATCCAATTTCGGGCGAGGCAGACTGTGAGCGGCGTGCCGTTTCTCAAGATGAACGGGCTGGGCAACCAGATCATCGTGGCCGATATGCGCGGCCGCGCCGATCGGGTCACGCCATCGGCCGCCATCGCCATCAATGCCACCCCGGGCACCAAGTTCGACCAGATCATGGCCATCCATGACGCGCGGACCCCGGGCACTGCCAACTACATCGAGATCATCAATTCCGACGGCACCCGCGCCCAGGCCTGCGGCAATGGCATGCGCTGCGTCACCCAGTTTCTCGGTTCGGAAGGCGATCAGAAGTCGTTCACCTTTGAGACCATGGCGGGGATTCTGACCGGCGAAGAGCTGGCCGATGGCCTGTTCAAGGTCGATATGGGCACACCCAAATTCGCCTGGTACGACATCCCGCTCGCCGAGGAGTTCGCCGATACCCGCCAGATCGAGCTGCAGATCGGGCCGATCGACGCCCCCGTCCTGCACTCGCCATCGGTCGCCTCCATGGGCAATCCGCATGCCACCTTCTGGGTCAACCAGGATGTGTGGAGCTACGCCCTCGACCGCTTTGGACCGCTGCTGGAGAACCATCCGATTTTCCCCGAACGGGCAAATATCTCGCTGGCCCAGGTGCTTGCGCCGGACAAGATAATCCTGCGCACGTGGGAGCGTGGCGCCGGTCTCACCGAAGCCTGCGGCACCGCCGCCTGCGCCGCCGTGGTCAACGGCGCCCGCACCCGCCGCACCGCCCGGGCCGCGACCGTTACCCTGCCCGGTGGCGATCTCTTCATCGAGTGGCGTGATGACGACCATGTCGTGCTCACCGGCCCCTCCGAGCTCGAATGGACCGGCACACTCGACCCCGCCTCCGGCCTCTGGGCCCGCAACGAGGTCGCGGCCTGATGGCTGTCGAGACCCTGACATTCGGCTGCCGGCTCAACGCCTATGAAGCCGAGGTGATGAAGGTTGAGGCCCTCAAGGCCGGGCTCGACAACGCCATCATCGTCAACACCTGCGCCGTGACATCAGAGGCCGTGCGCCAGGCCAAGCAGGCGGTGCGCAAAGCGCGGCGCGATAATCCGGAAGCCCGCATCATCGTCACCGGCTGTGCCGCCCAGACCGAGGCGCGCAGTTTTGGCGACATGCCCGAAGTCGATCTCGTCATCGGCAATGCCGATAAGCTCAAGGCCGAGAGCTACAACCCTGTCGTGTTCGGCACGCCGCTCAACGATAAGGTGCAAGTCAACGACATCATGAGCGTGCGGGAAACCGCCGGGCACCTGATCGAAGGCATGGACGGGCGCGCTCGCGCCTTCGTGCAGGTGCAGAACGGCTGCGACCACCGCTGCACTTTCTGCATCATCCCCTTCGGCCGTGGCCCCTCACGCTCGGTGCCGATGGGCCTGGTGGTCGAGCAGGTTAAGAAGCTCGTTGCCAATGGCTACCGCGAAGTGGTGCTGACCGGCGTCGACATCACCTCCTACGGCCCCGACCTCCCCGGCACCCCGACTTTGGGCAAACTGACCCAGGCCATCCTGCGCCACGTGCCCGACCTGCCCCGGCTGCGTATTTCCTCGATCGACTCGATCGAAGCCGACGAAGCGCTCTACGATGCGGTGGCGACCGATCGCCGGCTGATGCCGCACCTGCATCTCAGCCTGCAATCGGGCGACGACATGGTCCTCAAGCGCATGAAGCGTCGTCACAGCCGCGACGATGCGCTGGGCATCGTCGCCAAGCTGCGCGCCCTGCGCCCCGACATGGTGTTCGGCGCTGATATCATCGCCGGCTTCCCCACCGAAACCGACGCCATGTTCGAGAACACGCTGCGGATCGTCACCGAAGCCGACCTCACCTACCTCCACATCTTCCCCTATTCGCCGCGCCAGGGCACGCCCGCCGCGCGCATGCCGCAGGTCGACAAGCAGACGGCCAGAAATCGCGCAGCAATCCTGCGGCATGCTGGCAGCATGCAGCTGGAAAAGCTGCTGGCCAGCCGGGTCGGCCATATCGAAAACGTCCTGATCGAGCATGACGGCATCGGCCGCACCGAACAGTTCCTGCCTGTCGCCGTGCCCGGCGCGCAACCTAGCGAATTGCTGGCAGTTCGCATCAATGGTGTCACCGCCGACGGCCTCGTGGGCGAAGCGTTGCGTGAAGCGGCTTGAGCGGGCCACGCCCTCGTGTTTCGACAGGCTCACCATGACGGCTATTCTTATAGCGAGCCACCCGGTAGACCTCATCCTGAGCTTGTCGAAGGACGAGGTCGTGGCATGGACCTGAAGGCAAATAAATGACCGACAAGAAGCCGGGTTTCTTCAAGCGCCTGTTTGGTGGCGACACGCCGGTGGTGCAGCCGCCGGCGCCGCCCGAGGCCGTGCCGGAACAGCCTGCTCCACCGCCACAGCCGGTCGAGCCGACCCCGGTTCCACCCGTGCCAGCGCCGCAGCCGGAACCCGAGGACGTGCCCCTGCCCGGCCCGCCTGAAACCACGCCGGACTATGTCGAGGAGATCGAGGAGCAGGCCGCTCTCGCCGACGTCGCGCCAAAACCAGAGCCCGAAATCGTCGTTCTGCCGATCGATCCGCCGGCCGTGGTCGAAGTCGTTGCCGAGCCCCCGCGCCAGGGCTGGTTCACCCGCCTCGCCTCCGGCCTCAAGCGCTCGTCGGACCAGCTCACCGGCTCGATCACTTCGGTGTTCACCAAGCGCAAGCTCGACAACGCCACGTTGGACGAGCTCGAGGACGTATTGATCCAGGCCGATCTCGGCATCGAGACGGCCACGGCAATTACCGAGACACTGCGTCGCGATCGCTTCGATCGCGACGTCTCAGGCGACGATGTCCGCGCCGTGCTGGCCGCCGAGGTCGAAAAGGTGCTTGGCCCCGTGGCGCGACCGCTGGTGATCGATGGCGCGCACAAACCCTTCGTCATCCTTATGATCGGCGTCAACGGCTCGGGCAAGACCACCACCATCGGCAAGCTGGCGCAGAAGCTGGCAACCGAGGGCAAGTCGGTCATGCTGGCGGCCGGCGACACTTTCCGTGCTGCGGCGATCGAACAGCTCCAGATCTGGGGCCAGCGCACCAATGCGCCTGTCATCTCGCGCCCGGCCGGCGCTGATGCGTCTGGCCTCGCCTTCGATGCTGTGACCCAGGCAACGGCGGAAGCTCGCGATGTGTTGATCATCGATACCGCCGGCCGCCTGCAGAACCGCGACGAGCTGATGAACGAACTCGAGAAAGTCATCCGTGTCATCAAGAAGGTCGACCCTTCAGCGCCACATGCGACGCTGCTGACGCTCGACGCCACCACGGGGCAGAACGCGCTCAAGCAAGTGGAAATCTTCGGCCAGCGCGCAGGCGTCACCGGGCTGGTCATGACCAAGCTCGACGGCACGGCGCGTGGCGGCATCCTTGTCGCCATCGCCAAAAAATTCGGCCTGCCTGTGCATTTCATCGGCGTCGGCGAAAGCGTGGGCGATCTCGAACCCTTCACCGCCAGCGATTTCGCCAGGGCTATCGCCGGTCAGGACTAGCTCAGCCGCAATCTCACCACGCTTGCGGCCTATCCCGGCCTTGCAAGCGGGGGCGCTAGCGCTCACATTGCGCCAATACTGCTTTGAGACCGATTGCCATGACCGAGAAAGCCGCCGAACCCGAGATCAATTGGGACGAGCTGCGCCCCCAGCTCATCAAGATGGGCCTGGAGGTCGCGCCGCTGATCGTTTTCTTCATCGCCAATTTCCGTGGCGAGGCGATCCTGGCGGCCAGCCCGATGTTGAACGAATGGTTCAGCGGCAAACCGCTGATTTTCGCGACGGCCGTGTTCATGCCGGTGCTGGCGCTTTCATTGGCGATCAGCTGGTTCATCTTCCGCCGCGTCGCCATCATGCCGATCGTCACCCTAATCGGCGCGCTGATCTTTGGCGGGCTCTCCATCGCCTATGGCGACGAGACGCTGTTCATGGTCAAGCCCACCATCGTCAACACGCTGTTTGGCGTGACCCTGCTGGGTGGTCTGCTGTTTCGGCAGTCGCTGCTCAAATATGTCTTCGGCGATGTCTACAAGCTGCGCGAAGAGGGCTGGAGCAAGCTGACGCTGAACTGGGGCGTGTTCTTCCTCGTCCTGGCCGTGATCAACGAAGTGCTATGGCGGAATTTTTCGTCCGATATCTGGGTCAACTTCAAGGTCTGGGGCGTGATGCCCCTGACCGTGCTCTTCTCGATCAGCCAGGTATCGCTGCTCAACAAATATGCGGCGACCGGCGAACCCAAACACGTGCCGCCGATCGTCGTGGAAAGCTAGGCTAGCCTAGCCGAACAGCCCGATGACGACGCCGTCGATCAGCAGCACCCCGAGCAGGTAGCCGCCATCGATCACGGTTCGTGACCATGGCGCGCCTTCATAGCGGTGATTGATGATCATCGCCGTGATGACGAAGCCCAGCCACATATGCGCGCCGACCAGTAGGCCATTGCCGACCGTGTTGGCGCCCAACAGGGCCGGCGTCAGCAGGGCGATGAAATAGGCCATGACGAAGAGCAGCACAGCCGACCAGATGAACGGCGTATAGTCGCTGCTCATGGTCTCCTTAGTCTTGCCAATGGCGGCAAGCCATTGCTTGGACAGGATCATGTACCAGGCGGCACCAAAGGCGAAGCTGGCAACGGTTGCCAGCACGACGGCCAGCCAGTTGACGGCAAAGTGCGACATTCTCAAATCTCCCCCATGCGCGGATGCGCCGGGAGAGATTAGCGCTGCTCGGCCTGCGCCGGAAGCTGGATCAGAGCCCACCCATCTTGCAGATCAGGTTCCATTCGTCTTCGCTGACCTTGGAGACCGACAGGCGCGAATACTTGACCAGCTCCAGCTCGGCCAGTTCGGGCGTCGCCTTGACCGTTGCCAGCGTCACCGGCTTGGGCAGGGGCTTGACCGCTTCGACATCGACGCACTGCCAAACGATCTTGCCGTTATCGTTGGGCTCGGCGGTGGAATCAGGATGGGCCAGGGCGATCACCTTGATGATGCCCACGATCTCCTTGCCGATATTGGAGTGGTAGAAAAAGGCCAGATCGCCAAGCTGCATAGCCATCATATTGTTGCGCGCCGTGTAATTGCGCACGCCATGCCACTGCTCGGGCTCGCCCCGTTTGGTCTTGGCCACCATGTCGTCGAACGAGAAGACATCGGGCTCCGATTTCATCAGCCAATAGGCCATTTTACTGCCCCCGCTTTTCCGGATTGTTGATACCCCAGTTCCACCGCTTGACCTCGTAGGAGGCAAAGACCTTCTCCTTGACGAAAGGATCGGCCGCCGCCATGGCCTGGGCATCGGCGAGGCTGGCTGCCTCGATCACGACAAGTGAACCGGTTGGCTTTTCGTCGTCGCCCAGGAAGGGACCGGCGAAAACGAGCTTGTCGCCCAGCGTCTTGAGATGGTCGAGATGGGCCGGACGCACGGCCATGCGGTGCTCCACCCCATTGGGCTGGTCCTGGGCGATGACGGCGTAAAGCGGCATGGGGTCTAGTCCTCCCGTTTGAGCGGGCGAGACATCAGTCCCGCCACGACTGTGGCAATATCGGCTTTGCGGCTGAGAACGGCCTGCACTGCCGCGATGAGGGGCGCCTCGACGTGGAGGCTCCTGGCCAGCGCGTCGGCCACCGGCGTCGTGGCGACGCCCTCGGCCAGCTTGGCGCCGGAAGCCAGGATGGCCTCGACCGTTTCGCCACGCCCGAGCGCCATGCCGAACTGATAATTGCGCGACTGCACCGAAGTGCAGGTCAGCGTCAGGTCGCCTAGCCCGGCAAGGCCCGTAAGCGTTGTCGCCGAACCACCCATGGCCGAAACCATGCGCGCCATTTCGGCATAGGCGCGCGCGATCAGCGCCGAGCGCGCCGAGGCACCGAGCTCTGCGCCCTCCACCGCGCCGCAAGCCAGCGCATAGACATTCTTGAGCGCGCCGGCGACCTCAACGCCGATCCGGTCATCGGCGGCATAGGGCCGGAAGCTGGGGCCGGCAAGCGCAGCAGCCAGCGCCGAGGTCGCCTCGGCGTCGTCGCCGGCGAGCGTCACGGCCGTCGGCCTTCCAGCTGCGACATCGGCGGCAAAGCTGGGGCCGGAAAGCACGAACGGCACGGCATCGGGCGCCATGTCCGCAAGAATCTCGCTCTGCCGGTCAAGCGTGCCGGTCTCGAGCCCCTTGGCCGAGAGGATCACCGGCCGGCCGGCCAGCAGGGCCGGATCGATATCGCCGAGCGCAGCGCGGCTCGACTGCGCGGGCACAGCGAGGATGATGAAATCAGCGCCACTCGCGGCGGTGCTTGCCCGGATCGATGCATGCAGGGCCTGATCGCCGAGATAGCGGCCATTGGTGTGGCGGGCATTGATCTCGTCCACTTGCGCCGCATCGCGCGCCACCAGCGATACACTACGGCCCGCCATGGCCGCAGCTTGGGCGAGAGCCGTTCCCCAGGCCCCGCCGCCAATGACGCTGACGGTTTCAAGCGGCATCGGGTGCAATCTTCATGTCCTCAAGGTCGAGCGGCCAGCGCGGCCGGGCGGTGAAGTCGAGCTTATCAGTGGCACCCAGCGCAAACCGCTCGGCCCCAGCCCAGGCGACCATGGCGCCATTATCGGTGCAGAGCGCGATCGGCGGCACGACCAGCGTGGCACTGGCTTTGATGCACACCGCTTCCAATGCTGTCGCTATGGTCCGGTTGGCGGCCACACCGCCCGCCACCACCAGTTGCGGCACAATGCCGGGCAATTCGTCCGCGAACCGCACCAGCGCCTGCCCGGCGCGCACCGCGACGATCTCGGCCACCGCAGCCTGAAAGCTGGCTGATATATCGGCCACATCCTGGTCGCTGAGCGGTGCCAGCGCTTCGGCTTGTAGCCGCACCGCGGTCTTGAGCCCGGAAAAGGAAAAATCGAGCCGCGCTTCGCGCAACAGCGGGCGCGGAAATTTGAACCGCTTGGGGTCACCCGACATGGCGATCCGTTCCACCGCCGGGCCGCCCGGATGACCGAGGCTCAGCAGCTTGGCGACCTTGTCGAAGGCCTCGCCCAAGGCGTCGTCGATCGTCGTGCCCCACCGCTCATAATCGCCGACCCCGCGGACCAGCACGAACTGGCTGTGCCCGCCCGAGACCAGCAGCATCAGATACGGAAACGCGACCCCATTGGTAAGACGCGCCGTCAGGGCATGGGCTTCGAGGTGGTTGACCGCGATCAACGGCTTGTCCAGCGCCGCCGACAGCGCTTTGGCCGTGGTGAGCCCCACCAGCACGCCCCCGATCAGCCCCGGTCCCGCCGTCGCTGCAATGGCGTCGACCTCGTCGAGCGTTACCCCCGCCTCGCGACAGGCTTGCGCGATGATATGATCAAGATAGGTAACATGGGCCCGCGCGGCCAGTTCGGGCACTACGCCGCCGAATGCCGCATGTTCATCGAGCTGGCTTCGCACCACATTGGAACGAATCGAGGATTTGCCGGATTGATCGCGCACGACGATGGCGGCCGCGGTTTCGTCGCAGCTGGTCTCTATGCCAAGGATAGTGGCTTGCGCTTGCCCGGTCACGACGAACTGGTTACTCCCTCAGGGGTGGCTCTGCCTACTATAGGACGTTTACAGATTGCAATCGCCAGCCCCTTTCGCCCGGATCGGAACACGCGGTAGCCCGCTGGCGCTGACGCAGGCAAGACTGGTGCGCGGCCTCCTGGCCCAGGCGCATGGCGTGGCAGAGGATGATATCGCCATCTCGGTCATCGCCACCGGCGGCGACCGCAGTCAGGCCAGCAATGCCAGCCTCACCGAAATCGGCGGCAAGGGCCTGTTCACCAAGGAAATCGACGAGGCCATGCTGGCCGGCGAGGTCGATATCGGCGTCCATTCCAGCAAGGACGTGGCCACCCGCATGCCCGACGGCCTGCGCCTCGCCGCTTTCCTCGAACGCGAGGATGTGCGCGACGCGTTCATGTCGGTGAAGGTACAGAGTATCGACCATCTGGCCGAGCGCGCCAAATTCGGCACCTCCTCCATCCGCCGCGCCGCGCAGGTTCTGCGCCAGCGCCCTGATTTGGTGATCGTGCCCTTCCGCGGCAATGTCGGCACGCGCCTGCAAAAGCTGCTCGACGGCGTCGCCGACGCGACCATGTTGGCCATTGCCGGGCTCAATCGCCTGGGCGAGGGCCATCGCGCCACCGCCCTGCTCGATCCCGAAATCTTCATGCCGGCGCCGGCCCAGGGCGCCATCGGCATCGCCGTGCGCTCCGACGATGCGCGGGCGTCTGATTTGGTCGCTGCGCTCGACCATGCCCCGACCCACACCGCCATCACCGCCGAACGCGCCATGCTGGCCGTGCTCGATGGTTCCTGCCGCACCCCGGTCGGGGCCCTGAGCCGCCTCGAAAACGGCATGCTGACCCTGCGCGGCCAGATCCTGAGCCTCGACGGCAAAACCGCCTTCGACAGCATGGCCAGCGGCAGCGACGCCGAAGCGCTGGGCAAGAAGGTGGGCGATGACCTAATCGCCCAGGCCGGTACCGAATGGCTGGCGCAATGGGCGGCCAATTCATGACCCGCATGCTGGTGACACGTCCCGAGCCGGACGGCCAATCGACCTTGGCGCGGCTGCGCGCGCTCGACATCACCGCCGATGCGGTGCCGCTGATGACGCGCGAGACGCTGCAGGCCAGCCTGCCGCCCCCTGACGGCTTTACCGCCATGGTGGTGACCAGTGCCAACGCCATCCGCTCGCTGGCCGATCGCGGCGCGACCGCGCAGTATCTGCATCTGCCGGTTTTTGCCGTCGGTGACCGCACCGCCCGCGAAGCGAAAGAGGCCGGGTTCATCCGCGTCAGCAGCGCCGCTGGCGCCTTGCAGGACCTGGTCAATGCCATGGCGATATCGCGCATGCGCGGGCCGGTCTTCTACCCAGCCGGGCGCCATCAGAGCGCAGATCTCGCCAAGGCGCTGGCGCCGCTTGGCATTATGGTCGCGACAGCCAAGATCTACGACATGGTCGCCATCGACGCTCTGCCGGAGCCAATATTAGCCAATCTGGCAAATGGCGGCACCACCGCCGTGCTGGCCTATTCCCGCCGTACGGCCGAAATCTTTGCGCGCCTCGCGGCCGGGCTCGACACGGCCCAGCGCCGCCGCATCGCCATGCTGTGCCTCTCCGAAGCAGTGGCCGAACCGCTGCTGGAGGCCCATTTCAATCGCATCAGCCTGGCCGACCGCCCTGACGAAGAGGCTATGATGGCGCTCGCTTTGGCTTTTGCGCGCGAGCAAACTGGGTCATGATCGGCCCCCAATAAGAGGAACCCTGGAATGGCCGATACCAAGGGCACCGATCCCAAGCCTGCCGATGGCAAGACGAGCGAGACCAAATCCGGCGCCGTCCGGCCGCCTGTGCTCGATCTCAAGGCCCGCGATTCGGCTGCCGATCCCACCAAGCCAGAACCCAAGCCCAAGCCGGCCGAGACCTTCAAACCCGCTGAAAAGCCTGCGGCTGCTCCGACCGCCAGCACCGCCTTTCCCTATGTTGCGACTCTGGCCGGGGGCGTGCTTGGCCTCGCGGCCGCCTACGGTCTCGCCTGGCTCGGCCTGTGGCCGGCACCACCAACCACGCCCTCGCCGGCTGACCCTCGTCTGGCGCAATTCGCCAGCGCCATACCCGAGCTCGAAACCGTTACCCAGACCACGCAGAGCGAACTCGCCGCCCTCAACCAGCGCATCGGCGCCCTCGAAACCGCCGCGCCCGCCGCTACGGCAGGCGCTGAGCCGACCGACCTGAGCGGCGTCGAGGCCGATATCGCCGCGCTTGGCGAGCGAATCGAAGCGCTGGCGGACCAGCCCACGCCGGCCGCCGATACCGGCGCTGCCGAGGCCCTGCGCACCGAACTCGTGGCCCTGACTACGCGGCTCGATGAACTCGCGGCCCGCGTTGGCACTGCCGAGGCCGGGCTGCGCACGCTCGACACCACCGTGGGCGAAACCAGCGCCGCCCTGGCCGGACAGCCCAGCGATATTGGTGCCGTCCTGCAATTGCCGCTGATCCTGTCAGGCTTTGAAACAGCCTTCGCCACCGGCCGCCCCTACGAAACCGAATTGGCCGCCCTGAGGGCCGCCTCGCCCGATGCGGCCATTCCCACCGCGATCGCCAATGGCGCGGCCGGCGGCATTGTGCGCCCAGATGCCATCGCCCGCCGATTCGAGGCGGTGCTGCCCGCCATTCTGGCTGGTCGTCCGGCCAATCCCGACGCGCAATGGCAGGATGGAGCCCTGGACTGGTTCCGCAACGCCATCGCGCTGCGCCCCACCGGCGAAATCGAGGGCGATACGCCTGAAGCCGTAGTCTCCCGGCTGGAGGGCGCCATTGCCCGCCGCGATTTCGCCGAGGCCGAAACCCTGCTCGCCGCCCTTCCCGCCCCGATGCTGACTGCTGCCGAGGATGTGCCAGCCCTGGTCGCGACGCAGGCGGAAGCCGGACGCTTCCTCGAAACCCTGCGCGTTGAGGCCCTCTCCGGCGAGGTCAATCCATGATCCGCCTCGCCTCTTGGATAACCGGCAGCCTCATTGTCGCCGCCCTGGCGGCCTGGCTCATTTCGTTGCCCGGTACGCTGACCCTGGAGGCAGCGGGCTATCGCATGCAGCCGCGGCTGGGCGCCGCCATCTTCCTGTTCATTCTCGTCGCCATCGTCGTCATCGCTATCTGGGCAATCGTCCGGCGTGTTCTTTCGGCCCCGCGCGCCATGGCGCGCCGTGGTCGCGAGCGCCGGCGCGAGCAGGGCGTTGAGGCGCTGTCCGATGCTATCGTGGCGCTGCAGGCCGGCGATCCGGCCCGGGCCCGCTCGCTGGCGCGCGAAGCGCAGGCGCGGCTGCCCGCGAATGCCGCAGCCAAGCTGCTCGAGGCGCGTGCCGATCTGGCCCTGGGCGACATGCCGGCGGCCCGCGAACACTACCGGGCGCTGATCGCCAGCGAGAAAACCGCCGTAGCGGCTTTGACTGGTCTTTACGATCAGGCCCGCGCCCAGCAACGGCCCGAAGCGGCGCTGACCTTTGCCCGCAAGGCGCTGGCGCTGGCGCCCAATAGCGGCTGGGCCGCCGACGCCGTGTTCGACGACCTGACCCGGCGCGGGCAATGGGCCGATGCCGTTGCCATGGTCAATGTGGAGCAGGCATCAAGCCGCGAGGAACGCGCCCGCAAGCGCCGCCGCCAGGCAGTAATCGAAACCGCCCGCGCCCGCGAGGCCGAAACCACCACACCGCTGGCCGCACTCGACCATGCCCTTACGGCATTGAAGCTCTTGCCCGATTTCGTACCGGCCGCGCTCATCGCGGCGCGCATCCATATCGATCGAGGCGAGACGCGCAAGGCGATGAGCCTTTTGCGCCGTATCTGGCGCGCTACCGGCCATCCCGATGTCGCCGCGCTCTATGCGCGCGCCCAACCCGGAGCCTCAGCGGTCGACCGGCTCAAGCGCCTGGGCGAAATCATCGAGACGCCGCCGCCGCATCGGGCCGCCGGCATGGCCCTGGCCCGCGCTGCCATCGATGCCTATGACTGGCCCTTGGCGCGCGCCGCCCTGGCGCCGTTTGCCGGTGCCGACGCGACCCAGGGTGTCGCCAGCCTGATGGCCGAAATCGAGGAAGGCCAGAGCGGCGACCAGGGCAAGGCGCGAGAATGGCTCGCTCGTGCTGTTCGCGCCGCGCGCGACCCCGCCTGGACGGCAGATGGTCTCGTCAGCGACGAATGGGAGCCCATTTCGCCCGTTACCGGTCGCCTTGACGCCTTCGAATGGAAAGTGCCGATGACGCTCTCGGCTCGTCAGGCCCAGCCAAGTCAACCACAATTGCCCATCGAAGCCCCCTTGCCTCTTGCACCGGCCCCAAACCCCACGTAAAAGGCCACCCGTTGCCGCATTAGCTCAGTTGGTAGAGCACATCATTCGTAATGATGGGGTCAGGTGTTCGAGTCACCTATGCGGCACCATCTCCCGACATTGCCGATCCATAATAGGTGCGCTCGCCCACGAGTTGCAGGCGATGGGCCTGCCGTGCGGTCGGCGCTATGGCGCGTATCGGGCGGGGTTCTGCGCCGAACAGGCTTTCGCGTTCCTCGGGTGTCGACATGAAGAACGGGTAGCGCTCGACAATGCGTGAATAAGTGACCGGCAGATAGGTCGCGTAGAGGCAGACTGGGAAGGCCAGTTCGCCCCAACGTCCCTCGCCCGCCAATTGGGTCGAACCGAACACCCTTTTGTAGAACGGGGCATGCTCGGGTCGAACGGAGGAAAGGCAATAGCTCGCGCCGAAATGCTTGCTGGCCATGACGCCGATCCGAAGAGTCAGGTAGGGCAGAGCCGGAAATGCCAGCGTCGCATCGCGGTCGGCGGTGAAGCGGCTGGGATCGAGATAGGTATCGCCCCGATCCAGAATGCCGCCCAGCACATCGGGCCAGATGCCCAGGCTGGGCGATGTCCGCTGCTCGGATGTGGTGTAGTGCAGACGGATAGAACTCACCAGCTTGTCGTCGATATAGACGCCGAAGCAGTAGCAGTTCGGCGCCTCGTCATAGATGTCGCGCGTGATTTGCTGAGAATTGGCGGGGATGAATTCTTCCCGCCGATACGCCTCGTAGCGCAGCCGGTAAACCGGATCGAATTGCTCATCCACCGACACGCGACGATATTGCACCCGATCGAGCAAATCGATCAGAGTCAGCGCAAATTGTGACGTCGCGCCATTCGTTTGGGTTGCCGCACTCATTACAAAAGGTCCCCGCAGTCGATTGGGATATTAACCTCTTGTTAGGCATATGGCATTGAAAAAAGCGGGCCACCCGGGTGCCTGCATCCGCGTCAGGGTCGGATTTTCACGTAGGATGAATAGGTTAACGCTGATTAACCATGCCGCCGATTTGCCGCAGTTTGGGGCTGTCTGGCGTTGAGGCGGCCGATCAGCTCGGCAATATCCCGCTCCGGCAGCGGCCGGCTGAAGAAGTAACCCTGCACCTGCTGCACCTTGGTATGGGCAACCATGATGTCGAGCTGATCCTCGGTTTCCACCCCTTCGGCGATAACCGTGAGGTCGAGATCGCGGCCCAGCTGCGCCACATTGGCCAGCAGCCGCAAGGCGCGCGGGCTGGTGGCGATATCGTTGACGAAGGACCGGTCGATCTTGAGCTTGGCGAATGGCAGCGAGTGCAGGTAGCTCAGCGACGAATAGCCGGTGCCGAAGTCATCAAGCGCGATGGCCACGCCCTTGGCCGCCAGGGCTTCGAGCACGCGATTGGCGATCTCGCGCTCCTCGATGACAGCGGTCTCGGTGACCTCAACCTCGAAGCGATCCGGGGCAAGGTTGGCCGCTAGCAGCGCCGCCTCGACCAGCCCGACGAGATCGGCGCCGCGGAAATCGCGCGCCGAAACGTTGACGGCGACGCTGACATCGCCCGGCCAACGGCTGCAATGGAGCGCCGCCTGCTCGATCACCCAGGCGGTGATGTCGGAGATGAGACCCATTTCCTCGGCGAGCGGAATGAAGGTCGAGGGCGGTATGCTGCCAAGCTCTGGATGATTCCAGCGCGCCAGCGCCTCGCAACTCACGACCTTGCGCGTGGCGATATCGAGCAGCGGCTGGAAGGCGAGCGTGAGATCGCCCCGACGCACGGCTTCGCGCAGGTCGGCCTTGAGCCGCTGGCGATAATGGTAGTCGATATCCATCTGCGCGTGGAAGATCTGGCTTTTGGCCTTGCCATCGCCCTTGGCCGAATACAGCGCCAGGTCGGCCTTGGTCATCAGATCGTCGAGCCCATCCTGCGCCGCGGTGCTGGTAACGAGCCCGATGCTGACATTGGCGACCAGGGTCAACCCATCCAGCAGGAACGGGGCGGTGAACGCGCCCAAGATGATTTCCGCGTCGGCCTCAGCCTGCTGGGCATTCTCGACCGCGCCCCGATAGATGATGAATTCGTCGCCGCCCAGCCGCGCCAGCACCGCTTCGGGCGGCAGCGTCCGGCGCAGGCGCAGGGCAACCTGCATCAGCAGTTCGTCCCCCACAATGTGCCCGAACGTGTCATTCACATGCTTGAAGTCGTCGACGTCGATGATCATCAGCGACACGGTGCGCTCGTTGGCCTGGCCCGCTCGCGCCTCGAGATCTTCTACAGCAAGTTCGCCGAAATAGGTTCGGTTGGGCAGGCCCGTCAGCGTATCGTGCCGCGCCATGAAATTGATGCGCTCTTCGGATGCGACGCGCTCGCTGATATCTTCGAACAGGAGGACGCTGCGCTCTTGTCGCGAGCTGACTGTCACTTCGTAATAGCGCCCCGCAGGCAGGCAGAGCAGAACTTTGCCTGAAGTGCCCCGCCCGACCATATCGAGCAAACGATCGACCGAGGTTCTGGGCAGATGCCCCTCGTCGCCCAGGGTGTTGAGGACCGTGGCCAACGGCATTCCAATCAGATTGGTCAGTCCCAGCAAGGCGAAAAGCCGTACGGCCCGCTCGTTGGCGATCGATATCACACCCCGTTCGTCGAGCATGCACAGGCCATGCTCGAGCGTGGTCAGCGCTATATCCAGTTCGGCGGCAAGCCGCGACGCCTCGACGCGGCCATGCACGGCGCTAAGCAGGATGGAGCGGGTATCAGCGGCCAGCTTACGAAAGCTGGCGAGCATGACCCCGAGCAAGGCGGCCAGCACGATATGGTAGAGATCGCCATGCAGCGCATAGCCGAGCGACAAGGGGATGATGACCAGCACCATCTGAATGGTGACGAGGCGATCCAGCCCAAAATTGCGCGCGACCACGCCGACCATGGCGGCCGTCGTCAGCGTGGCGCTGGTCAGCTCGGCAAAAGGGTCCTTGACGATGACCATGGAGATGAAACACCAGGCACCGTAGACGGTGCCCGCCATGGCGCCGCTGACCACCGCGCGGTTTTCCCAATGCTCGGCAGCCTCGGCATCGTCGCTGTCGATGGCGGCGCGCAGGAAGGCACGTGCATCAGCGTAGCGCAGCATGCCGATAAGGATGAAGGCCACGGCAATGGCAAGCAGGGGCAAGGACTGGGATTTGTAGGCGCTGAGACCTGCGGCAAGCGCCGTGCCGCTGGCGGCAGCCAGCATCGCCCGCCGGTCGGCATAGACCGAACGGATAATCGACACATAGTCGATGGCTGGCATAGTTTTTCGGGCCGAGGTGAACACCCGCAAGTCCTCAGTTTTACACCCGATAGAAGCGCGCGAGGCATTAAGAACGCCTTGCCGGGTGACGGAAACAGTCCGTATGGCGATAAGCTTCTCTCCCGGAAGGTAAACATGGACTTAACGGAGGCCGGAAATTATCGGATCGCTATGGGTGGTTCGGCAGATGAACCCGCCACGGAAGCGTCGCTTTGCCGGGCTAGGCAAGAGGCTTTCAGAAGTGATTGAACAGGTGCCAAATGGTTGAGAAGCTGAGCGCTAAAGAACGCGAAACGGGGCTGGCCGGCCTCAATGGCTGGGTCTACGACGAAGCTGCGGACGCCATCGGCCACGTTTTCAAGTTCAAGAATTTTTCCGAGGCGTTTGCCTTCATGACCCGCGTCGCACTGGCAGCCGAAAAGGCAGCGCACCACCCCGAATGGTCCAATGTCTACAACACGGTCACCATCCGGCTCACCACCCATGATGCCAAGGGGTTGAGCAGCAAGGATATTGCGCTGGCCCAGACCATCGACAAGATTCTAGTCTAACCCCTTAGTGGAAATTGCGCCCGCCCGGCAAAGCCGCATAGGCCTGCCGGCGGGCTCTTTCGATTTCGCGCAACGCCTGCCGGTCGCGCCCCGGCTCTGGGTCCGATCGTCCCTCGTCGCCGCGCGCCAGTATCCGTTCCCCGATATCATGGCCATGCGCCAGATCGAGCAGATGGCCGGTCATGTCGGTCAATTGCTCGGCAATGATGTGGATGACCAGACCCTCGCGCTGCAACTGACCACGCACCGCCAGCATGCGGGAGCCCAGAATGGTCTTGCGATTGGCTTCGAACACTTTCGGCCAGATGACAATATTGGCAATGCCCATTTCATCCTCGAGCGTGGCAAAGATCACCCCGCTTGCCGTGCCCGGCCGCTGCCGCACCAGCACCAGCCCGGCCACCTCGATGCGACTGCCTGGCTTGACTGCCATGAGCTGATCCGACCGCGTAGTGCGGCGAGCATCGAGCAGTGGCCGGATGAATTGCAGCGGGTGCCCCTTGAGCGAAAAGGACAGGGTCGAATAATCGTGGATGACCTCTTCGCCCGGCAGCATTCTGGGCAAATCGGCCTCGATATCGGCCTCGGTCTTGACCCGTCCGGCCGCCTCGAACAGCGGCAAGGTATCGGCCCCATGCGTGCCGATCAGACCCTTGACCGCCCACAGCGCCTCGCGCCGGGAGAGGCCGAGCGAGGCAAAGGCATCTGCCCGAGCCAGCTTTTCGAGCGTGGCGATGGATATGCCGGTGCGCAGCCACAGATCGCGCACTGAATCGTAACCGTGCCCACGCCGGGCGACGATGACGTTGATATCGGCCTCCGGCAGGCCGACGGCTTGGGAAAACCCCAGGCGCATTGCCTTGTTGGAATGGATGTCGTCCGCCATCTCGAAATGCTGCGGCCATAGGTGGTCGCGCGCCATGCGCGTCTCGCCGTCTTCGCTTAGGCTGTTTTCGAGCACGCATTCGAGATCGGACAGGTTGACGTCAATCGACCGCACCTCCACCCCGTGCTCGATGGCATCGCGGATGATCTGGCTGGGTGCATAAAAGCCCATTGGCTGGCTGTTGAGCAGCGCACAGGCGAACACATCTGGATAATGGCATTTAAGCCAGCAGGAGGCGTAGACGAGCAGCGCAAATGATGCCGCGTGACTTTCGGGAAAACCGTATTCGGCAAAGCCCTTGATCTGGGCAAAGCAGCGTTGGGCGAATTCGAGCGGATATTTGCCGTTGGCGGTCATGCCTTCGATGAAGCGCTTCTCGAAGATTTCGATCTTTCCGGTCCGCCGCCAGGCCGCCATGGCGCGCCGAAGTTGATCGGCCTCACCAGCCGAAAACCCTGCGCCCACTATGGCCATCTGCATGGCCTGCTCCTGGAACAACGGGATACCGAGGGTCCGCTCAAGCACGGCATCAAGCCGGTCTCCGGGTTTTGCCTTCCATGGCTCCGATCCATCGCGCCGCTTCAGATAGGGATGCACCATGCCACCTTGGATCGGGCCGGGCCGCACGATGGCGACCTCGATGACAAGGTCATAAAATTCCTTGGGCTTGAGGCGAGGCAGCATCGACATCTGCGCCCGGCTCTCGATCTGGAAGACCCCGATCGTGTCAGCGCGATGCGTCATGGCATAGACGCGTTCCCGGGCGAACGGGCCCGCCCCATTCTCTTCAGCCAGAAGCTCGGTCAGCACGGGTTTCTTGCCGTAATGGACCTGCATCAGTTCGAAAGCACGCCGTAGGCAGCTCAGCATGCCCAGCGCCAGCACGTCGACCTTGAGGATGGCCAAGGCGTCGATATCGTCCTTGTTCCATTCGATAATCATGCGGCTATCCATGGCTGTCTTGCCAATGGGCACCAGACTTTCCAGCGAGTCGCGGGTAATGACGAAGCCACCGACATGCTGTGAAAGGTGACGGGGAAAACCGCGCAGGACTTTGATCACTTCGAACATTTGCGCCAGGACGGGGTCGTCCGGGCTCAGCTTGATCTTGGTCATTTCGGCGAGGCCCAGTTTTGAACCCCAACCCCAGTGCAGCTGGTTAAGCGCGGCTACGGTGTCGTCCGACACGCCGAACACCTTGGCCGTCTCGCGAATGGCGCTCTTTGAGCGATAGGAGATGACGTTGGCCGTCAACCCGGTGCGTTTGCCGCCGTATTTTTTGTAGACATATTGCATCACCTCTTCGCGCCGCTCATGCTCGAAATCGACGTCGATATCGGGCGGCTCGTCACGTTCGGTCGAGATGAACCGGCCGAAGACCAGGTTGGCCGTCGTTGGATTGACTTCGGTGATCTCGAGGCAGAAGCAGACCGTCGAATTGGCGGCCGACCCGCGACCCTGACACATGATCTTGCGCTCATGGCGTGCATACATGACGATGTCATGCACCGTCAGAAAATAGGCCGCATAACCCTTGTAACCAATGAGGCAGAGTTCGGACCAGATCGAGCGTTTGATCGCGTCCGGCACCCCTTCGGGAAACCGTTTCACCGCCCCCGCCCAGGTCAGCCGCTCCAACGTCTGCTGCGCCGTCTCACCATTGCCGATGGTCTCTTCGGGATAATTGTATTTGAGCTGATCGAGCGAAAAGCCGATGCGGGCGATGAAGCCCTGGGTTTCGCTGATGGCATTGGGATAGTCCTTGAACAGGTCAGCCATTTCCGCTGCCGGCTTGAGGTGGCGCTCGGCATTGGCGGCAAGTTGCCAGCCGGCGGCTTCAAGCGTGAGATGCTCGCGGATGCAGGTCACCACGTCCTGCACGATGCGCCGGTCCGGCTCGTGGTAAAGCACATCATTGGTGGCAAGCAGTGCGGCGCGGTGGCGCTTGGCTAGCCCGTCGAGTCGATTGAGCCGGGCCCGATCCTGCCCGTCGAAGCGCGGCGCAGCGGCAACCCAGACGCGATCTGGCGCCTTGGTGGCAAGCATATCCAGCGTCCGTTCAGTCAGGCCCCAATCGGCCTCGTCGGGCATGAGGATGAACAGCTGGTCCTGCGCATAATTTTCCGGCGGCCCCTGCTCGGTTTCCGATGCAGGGTCGCCTGAGCCGAAGAGATCGTTGAAGAACAGTTTTGGACTGCCCTTCTCGCCGCGCTGATTGCCCACGGTGAGCAGCTTGCACAGCCGGCCGTACGCCACCCGGTTGGTTGGATAGGCAATGATGTCAGGCGTGCCGTCGGCAAAGCAGAGCCGGACACCGACCAGATAACGGAAATCGGGGAAAAGCGACGTGTCCCGGTCCCGCGCCACCACATAGCCGCGCACCACCCCGGCAAAGCTGTTGCGGTCGGTGACGCCGAAGGCTGTCAGCCCCATATGCATGGCTGCAGTGACCATTTCCTCGGGGTGGGAACCGCCGCGCAGAAAGGAAAAATTGGTGGTCGATACCAGTTCCGCATAAGCGACTGTCGATGGCGGCGGCTGGGCGCGGGGCCTGGCCGGCTGGATCAGCTGGACAACCTGGTTCATGAGAAAACCCCATGCAGGTACCAGCTCGCCGGTTCATCGTCGCGATGGAAGCCCTGCCGATAGATCCAGAACCTGCGGCCTTCCGCATCCTCGACCATGTAATAGTCGCGCGTCACCGCATCGGCATCAAAGAGCGGTAGCTTGGGGATATAGGGCGGTGGTTCGTCCTTCCGGGGCGGCTCGGGCGGCACCAATTGCAGGCGCTGGCCGGTACGCCACCATTCGGCTCCCAGGCGTTCGGGCCCCGATGCCTTGAGCAACCGGTAGTTGTCGCGCCGCCAGATCATCGAGGCCGGCAGGCCATGCGGCACTTCGGCATTGATGGCCACGGGTTCGGGAACCGGCAACAGGCGCAGCGGACGCATCAGATCGGGCCGCATGCCATTGCCGCCATGATCATTGGCAACCAGCACCGGCACCAGCCGTGCCGCCCGCTCCGGAATGTGGCTCGCCACCATTTGCGTCTTCAGCACCGCCAGCGACCCCAGCCGGCTGCTCATCCGGTCGTTGAGCTGGTCGAGATCCTCGGCGACACCCTGGTGTGAAAACGCCCCGAGCTGGACCGCGTCGAGCTCGGCCACCGAGCTGACCGCCAGCCGGATCATGTCGATGCCGAAACTGGCATCATATTCGCCTTCGAGCCGTTCCGAACGGTTGCTGAACAGCTTGGTAATATGCTCGGGGTCGCGCGTCAGCCGGGCGGAATTGACCGAGAGGGCCATGACCTTGTGATCGACGCGATAGAGGAAAAGGTGGAAGGCCTGCCCGCCCAGCCCCTCGGCTTCGAGCCGGATGCCAAGCTGGATAGCCAGGTCATGCGTCGTCATCAACACATCGTCCATCAGCCCGATCGGATCGGCAAAGCGTCGCTCGGCATAGCGTTCGGCCACCGGCAGGCGCGGTGACATCCGCTCCTCGATCTGGCCATAGGCCTGATCGAGACGGTCGAGCAGCGAGATGCCGAACCGCGCCTGCAAGGGTTTACGCTCGCGCGGGCGCAACTGGCCGATGGTCTTGAGACCCATCTGGGACAGGCCGGCGACCTGCGCTTCGCTGAGGCGCAACGCATTGACCGGCAACGCATCGAGAATGGTCTCGAGCTCGGCCGGCTCGACCACCTGGCTGCGGGCAAAATGGCTGACTCCCCAGGCCGCGCCAATGGTGGGCGCAATAGCGCCCGAAACGGTATAGCCGAGTTCGCGCAGCCGGGTCAGCAGCAGGCGCAGCATGGCACGTTCGCCGCCGAACAGGTGCGCGACCCCGGTAATGTCGAGCACGAGGTCGCCGAAACCGGCGACATTCTGCATCACCGAAACCAGCGGGCTGGCATTGGAGTGCCAATCGGCAAAATCGGCGAAGACGGCTTCGAGCAGCGGCCGGTCGATCTCGCGCACCGTGAGTTCGGGCACCATGGCGCGGGCATCGGCCAGGTTCTGCCCGACACGAAGTCCCCTGGCGGCCGCCTCGGCATCGATGGCCGCCAGCCGCAACCCGCCCTTGATCCGCTCATAGAGCGCCAGCGGCGCCTTGAGCTGGAGATCATGCCGTTTCAGGTAATCGGTCGGCCAGGTGGGCAGGAAGAGCGCGAGGAAGCGGCGTGCCGGAAACGAACCGGTCTGTGCGGCCGCGAGCAGCGATTGCTGAAAATCCATTTTCCGTCCAACCCAGCAGCCATTCGGTCTGTTTGATGAGTGTTCCCCTCTCCAATTGCGCCCGCCATCGCAGCGGCCCCGGCGCCTTGGCGTCATAACGCCGTTGCGCGCTGGGCGCTGGCGACAGGCACCAGCGCAGATGCGCCGCGCTCGCCTCGCGGTCCTCGCCATAGCGCAACATGAAGATCGACCCGCCCGTGCTGGCAGCCCGCATGCTCAGCCGCCGGCTGGCGGTGAAATCGAGCAGCTTGGAATGCCCGCCGATATCGGCCACCACAGCCGCCACGGCGCGGCAGGCAATCGCTTCCTCGACCGCCCAGAGCAGTTCGGCCATATTGGCCGGCCGCACCAGGATGAGCGCCTCGGGATCAAAGCCGAAGCTCACGAGGCCCGGACCGTAGGGCATTCCCAATTTCTGGGCTTCATCGGCCAATTGCAGGTAAATGACGGCAAGCCGCTGCTCGGTGATGAGGCCTCGTGCCTGGGCCAGGGCAAAGCCCAGAACCGCGCCGGCATTGCGGCGTTCAGCAGTGAACACCTCCTGCAGCAGCCCTCCGGCCAGCACCGGAAACCCCTGCGCATTCTTCTCGACCATCGTCCGCGCCTCGGCCAGAGCCGGCTTGCGCTCGATATCGGCAATGCTGTCCCGCAGCGCAGCGATGCGCTGTTGGCGATCGGGGGCGCTCATCGGAGCCACCTTCCTTAGTGAACAAAACCAGAACATTTAGACTCCGAATCCGCGCGGAGTCGAGTCCTTTTTCATTCAGCGCCGGTGTGGCTCTTCCGCATCAACCTCGGTCAAGACCGCGTGACAGGCCGCCTGACCCATTGAGGAAATCGCAAGGGCTGCTAACTCTTGGTTCAAGCCTGCCTCCCGGCGCGCAAACCCTTTTCGCTGTTTCCCGCCGCTCCCCGAAGGAGGCTCACGCCATGTTCGAGGCCATTACCCGCCTGTTCAACAAACCCGAGACCGCCCACTCACTCCACGATCCAAAACTGGCCGTGGCCGTGCTGCTCGTGCATCTGGCGGCCGTGGACGGACAGATGAAGGACGAGGAGCGCAAGGCGATCCGCGGTGCGCTGCAGGACCATTACGACATGGACGAAGCTGCGGTGGACCGGCTGATCAAGGAAGCCGCGCTCCGCGACGCCGAAGCCGTGGATTTCTACAAGTTCACCCAAGGCATTACCCAGCTCGAGATGGAAGACCGCATCGAGATCGTGCGCATGATGTGGACGGTGGTCTTTGCCGACAAGAAGAACCACGAGCTCGAAGACAACATGGTCTGGCGTATCGCCGAGCTGATTGGCGTTTCCAGCCGCGACCGCACCATCCTGCGCAACCAGATCAGCAAGTCCTAGATCGGTGTGCTTCAAGTGCATTCAGCATTTGTCGTCATTGCCCGGCTTGCCCGGGCAATCCAGCGATGGCGCGACATCGTATGGACCACCCGGACAAGCCGGGTGGTGACGATGGCGGAGAACGTGATCCCGCCTGAATACCCGCCGCTCTAGTAAGCCTCGAACTTGCCGATGATCTCGATCTCGTCACTGGCGCAATCGAAATCGCCTGAAGCATCGGCCGCCTCGCGCGCCAGCTCGTTGGCGTCCTTGTTGGCGATCGCATCGATATAGGCGACGTGGCAGCTATTGCCCTCGACCAATTGCGTCACCACCAGCACCTGGCCCTTGTTTTCACCGGTTTCCGGATCGGCCGTGTGGTAGCGCACGATGGTGGCGATGGGCATCCAGCGGCCCAGCTCATTGCTCAGCCGCCATTCGAGCTTGGCCCCCAGCTCGTTGAACGGCGGCAGCGTCTGCCCGTCCGCCATCTTGGCGCCAAAGCCGTAGATCAGCGAGAAGCGCAGATCGCCTTCGGTCACCATCAAGGGATAGCCCTTGTAGCCCGGGCAGGCCCAGCTGGCGCCGAAATCGTCGGCATCGAGCACGAGGCACTGATCGAGATTGATGTCGGTATAGGCGCTGTTGAACGCGGCGTGGGCCGGAACCGCCAGGACGAGCGTCAGGAGAGCACTGGCAAGGATCTGTTTCATCACGAACTCCGCGCGGGGATAGGGTGGGGCAGCAGCATTGCGCCAAACTGGCTTGCCTTTGCGGCCTGTTCTGGGCACAACGCAACCACTTTGTCGCCTCCCCGATGAACGAGACCTGAAGCAAAAATGAACATCGACGCCATCCCGACCGGCAAGAACCCGCCCGACGACCTCAACGTGATCATCGAAGTCCCCATGGGCGGCGAGCCGATCAAGTACGAAATCGACAAGGCTTCGGGCGCGCTGTTCGTTGACCGGTTCCTCTATACGCCGATGCGCTATCCCGGCAATTACGGCTTCGTGCCCCACACTTTGTGCGGCGACGGCGACCCGCTCGACGTCATCGTCATGAACTCGCGTCCCCTGGTGCCCGGCGCTGTCGTGCGCTGCCGCCCCTTCGGCGTGCTGTTCATGGAAGACGATGGCGGCCAGGACGAGAAGATCCTCGCCGTACCGGTTTCCAAGCTCACCAAGATGTATGACAGCATCAAGGACATCGCCGACATGCAGCCCATCCAGGTCGAGCGCGTGAAGCACTTCTTCACCCACTACAAGGATCTCGAGCCCGGCAAATGGGCCAAGATTTCCCATGTCGGCGGCTATGAGGACGCCAAGCGCGTCATTCTCGAATCCATCGAAATGGCCAAAAACGCAAAATAGGCCAGCGCCGCATCCTTGCCACACCGGGTGTGCATGCCGATCTACCGATCATGCACACCTCCGGAGGCTCCGATGCAACTCGTCCTCGCCGCGCTGGCCTTTGCCGCGCTGATCGCCACCCCTGTTCTGGCTCAGGAGGCGCCGGTGGTCTCTGACGAAGCGGTTGCCCAGATTCTCGCCGATCGCATCGACCGCGACGGCCAGGGCGTCGGCATCGCCGCCGCCGTGATCGAAAACGGCACACCGCGCTTTTTCAATCACGGCACATTCGCCAAAGACGGCGACACGCCCGTCTCCGAAGCGACGCTGTTCGAGGCCGGGTCCCTTGCAAAGGTCTTCACTAACCTGCTGGTTGCCCAGCTGGTGCTGGACGGCAAGATGGTGCTCGATGCGCCGGTCACCGACTACCTGCCCGAGGGAACCAAGATTCCCGCCTTTGAAGGCAAGACCATTACCCTGTTCGACCTGGCGACGCATAGCTCGGGCCTACCCTCGGTGCCACCCGAACTGGCCTTTGCCGATCCCGCCAACCCTTACAAGCACTACAATGCCGAGCTTCTCTACGGCTTTCTCGCGGCCTACCCGCTGCCGCGGGCCCCGGGCACCGAGTATGAATATTCCAACATCGGCGCGACGCTGCTCGGCGAAGCCGTGAGCCATGTGAGCGGCCTGCCCTATGGCGAGCTGGTGCAAAAGCGCATCCTCGATCCGCTGGGCATGACCGACACCATGCTGGTGGTGCCCGATGCCCTGGCCGACCGCTTTGCCACCGGCCATGACACCGAAGGCCAGCCGGTATCGCATTGGGACTTCGAGGTCTTCGCGCCGGCCGGCGGCTGGCGATCGACCGCTGCCGATCTCGCCAAATTCGCTGCCGCAGTCAGCGATCAGACCGAGACGCCACTCAAGGATGCTGTCGCCCTGATGCTCAAGGAGACGAGGCCCGCCGGCTCGCCCAACATGACCATTGGCCTGGCCTGGATCGTGCTCGACCACGAGGGTGCAAGCATTGTCTGGCACAATGGCATGACCGGCGGGTTCAACGCCTTCCTCGGTTTTGATCCCGCCAGCGGTCGGGCTGCGGTCGTGCTGGCGAATGCGGCGACCGCAACGGGCATCGAGGATATCGGCTTCCACCTCATCGATGCCACTGCCCCATTGGCCCCGCAGCCCAAACCGCGCGAGGCCATCACACTCGATCCCGCCGTGCTGGAAAACTATATCGGCACCTACGAGCTTGGTCCCGAATTCTCCATAGCCGTTACCGCCGAGGGGCCGCGCCTTTTCATCCAGGCCAGCGGCCAGGATCGCCTTGAGGCCTTCGCCGAGACCGAGACGGACTTCTTCCTCAGGGTTGTCGACGCGCAGATCAGCTTCGAGCTCGGCGCCGACGGCAAGGCCACGGACCTAGTGCTGCACCAGAACGGCCAGAGCACAGCGGGCAGCAAGCAGTGACCGGCCGCATCGTCATTCTCAACGGCACACCGCGCGCCGGTAAATCCTCCATCGCCAAAGCCATGCAGGACACCTTGCCGGGCAACTGGATCAACCTGGGCGTCGACGCCCAGAACCGCACCCTGCCCGCAGGTCTAATACCGGGGATCGGTTTGCGCCCGGGTGGCGAACGCCCCCACCTCGAGGCGGTGATTCCCGACCTCTACTTTGCGCTCTACGACACGATCGCGGCCCATGCCCGGCTGGGTTTTGACGTCGTGGCCGACCTTGGTCACCACGACAGCTATTCGCGGCCCCTGGGCATTCTGCCCGCCTGCGCGCGGCGGATGGCGGGGCTCGACGTGCTGTTTGTCGGCGTGCGCTGCCCGATCGACGAAATCATGCGCCGCCGCAATGCCGATCCCCAGAGCGGATTCTATGTCGGCGGCGATGGGATCCCCGCCCCCGTGCAGCGCTGGCAGGATGCCGTACACGTCCCAGGTATCTATGACCTTGAACTTGATACCGGAACTCTGGCGCCGGAGGCCTGCGTACCGCTGATCGCCGAGGCGCTCAAAACAGCGCCCAGACCAAGGGCCTTTGAGAAACTGGCCGCTATCGCCCTAAGCCCATCCGCGCCAGCAGCCGGTCCCGCCTGACGAACTGGTGGTAGAGCGCGGCCCCGATATGGCCCGCCATCAGAACCAACAGGACGCGGGCCAGGATTCCATGCAGCGTGCGGGGCGGCGCCAGCGTGAAATCGGGCAGCGGCAGCGGTGCCGTGCCCACGAGTTGCAGATTGGCGCCGGTGAGCAGGATGGTGCCGAGGCCGCTCGCCACCATCACCAGGATGACGGCATAGAGCCCGTAATGAACCGAACGGGCCGCCAGCGCCTGAGCGCGCGACATGCCGCCGACCTCGCGGGGGCGCTTGTCAAAGAACACCCACCAGACAATGCGCAGTACGGTCAGTACGCCGATCATTGTGCCCATGACGGCATGGCCGCGCAGCAGGGTGAGCCGGGTGGCCTCGTCCAGCGTATTGGCCGCGCTCAAGCCGCTGATCAGCATGCCGAAGATGGCCAGGGCGGTCAGCCAGTGGATGGCGACGGCCACGCCGCCATAGCGGGTTGGACTGCTCTTGAGCGACATGGCGGGCTCCTTGCGTTGTGGATGGCAACGCAATATAGATAGCACACTATGTATTTAGATAGCAAGCTATGTAAATGACCCTCACTCGCGAGACCTCCGCCGGCTACATGACCAACTGGGCGGCGCGCCTGTTTACCCGCGAACTGGAGCGGCAGCTCGCACCCACAGGCATTGCCCCGGCCTATATGCCCATCCTGTTCGCCCTGGCGGGGGGAAGGGTCATGACCCAGAAAGCGCTGGCCCAGCGCGCGGCGGTGGAACAGCCGACCATGGCGCAGACACTCAAGCGCATGGAACGCGATGGCTTTGCCGTGCGCCGCCCGGATCCCGATGACAAACGCAGCGCCCTGGTCTCGCTGACACCAAAGGCGGCCGCCTTGATCGAGACCGTCGAGACAGTGGTCACCCGGATCAATGCCGTGGCCTTGGCGCCACTGGACGGAGCCGAGCGTGAACTGTTTCTGGCGCTGATGCACCGTATCGTCGGGGCGCTGGAGGAGCGCGACGGGCAAGAGCCCCCCCTGGGGGACGGGCAAGGGCCCGCCCTGGGGGATGGCGAGAGCCGGCCCTAGGGCTCGGCGAGCAGAGCGCGCAGGGCCGCGGCTTCCTTCTTTTCCAGATGCGGCAACATCACCCGCAGCGTTTCGGCACCCACGATCTTGTCGTCGCGGTAGAACAGCCAGTCGGAAATCACCTCGGGGTCGACCGACACGCGCTCGCCATAGGCGACGGTGAAGACATTGACCGGCTCGTTGGAAATGACGCAGGTCGCCGACCGGGCGGTGCCGGCGATTTCCCCGCACCAAAAATGCTCGGTCTCTCTGCCATCGGAAATGCCCAGCTTGAGCGAGAAATCCGCCTCGTTATCGGCCGGGTCGGCGAACCGCTCCCAGAATTCCGGCAACCCGTCCCGCGCCTTGGCGATGGCGGCGTTCATTTCCGGGTCCTCGGTGGAAAACTCGACGACGCTATCCTCGGCGCTGACGGGCATCACGGCCAGAACAAGAGCGGCCAAGCCGACGAAACGAGTAATCCTGCGCATGCTTTTCTTGATACCCCCAAACACTGCCCGCAATTGAACCCGCAGATTATGACCGCAATGCGAGTCGGGGGGATAAAGCGGGACTTGCCCCCTGCCCCGGAAGCGCTAGTGCGCCTCCAGATGTCCGAGCTTTTCGGGATTGCGCACCACATAGATCCCCTTGACCCGCCCGCCCTCGACCAGCAGAGCGGTGGTTTGCAACCCATCGCTCTCTTCGGTGACGAAGCCGGGCAGCCCGTTGATCATGGCCAGGCGCACCAGCCGCGAGCCGCGCTCGGCAAACACGCTTGCCAGCCCCGCATGCAGCGCCAGCACCGGATCGAGACCGATCACCGCCTGGCTCAGCGCCGGACGCTTGCCGCCGCCATCGGTGACCAGCACCACGTCTTCGGCCAAGAGCGCCTGCAATTGCCCCATATCGCCATGGCGCGTTGCGGCGAAGAACGCTTCGGCAATGGCGAGGCTGCGGTCCTGCGACAGCGGAAAGCGCGGCCGCGCCTCGCGCACATGGGTGCGGGCCCGGCTGGCCAACTGCCGACAGGCGGCCGGGTCCTTGCCGATGGTTTCCCCGATTTCGGCAAAGCCGACGCCGAACACGTCGTGCAGCAGGAACGCCGCCCGCTCCAGCGGCGACAGCCGTTCCAGCGCCAGCAGCAAAGGCAATGTCACGTCGTCGTCTATGCTATCGACCTCCGGCTCGACCACCGGCTCGGGCAGCCACGGCCCGACATAAGTCTCGCGCCGCCGCCGCGCCGATTTGAGCACGTCGAGGCAAAGCCGCGTCACCGTACGCATCAGGAAGCCCTCGGGCTCGCGTACATCATCGCGCTCGGCCTTGAGCCAGCGGATGAACGCCTCCTGCACCACATCCTCGGCATCGGC
Organism: Devosia lacusdianchii; assembly: GCF_022429625.1. NCBI lineage: Bacteria > Pseudomonadati > Pseudomonadota > Alphaproteobacteria > Hyphomicrobiales > Devosiaceae > Devosia > Devosia lacusdianchii. The sequence goes on from NZ_CP092483.1 coordinate 4,165,082, forward strand.
ACGCGAGCCGAGCATGCGATAGGCGACGCGCAGGAGGCGCGGCCGGATCGGTTCGAACGTGGTGGCGGCGCCCTGCCCCGACGCCTCCATCAGGCGGCGACCCGCGATGCGGCGGCCGGATGCTTGACCCTGAAGGCCAGGTTGAGCCGGTTGAAGGCGTTGATGGCGGAGATCATCAAGGTGAGTTTGACCTGTTCTTCGGGCGTAAACTGGGCCGCCACGGCTTCATAGGCCCGCTCGCGCGCCGCCTCGTCGCCGAGCACGGAGAGCACTTCGGTCCAGCCCATGGCGGCCCGTTCACGCTCGCTATAGAGCGGGGATTCCCGCCACGCGTCGAGGAGGAAAATCCGCATCTCGCTTTCGCCCGCCTTGATTGCGTCACGCGTATGCATGTGCAGGCACATGGCGCAGCCATTGATCTGGCTGGCGCGAATCTTGATGAGTTCGACCAGGCTGGGCTCAAGCCCCATTTCGGCGACGGTGGTACTGAAATCGATCAGCGGCTGCACCAGCGGATAAGCGACGGCATAGGGGTTTGGACGATTGCTCACGGCATTTTCTCCTGTTGCTGGGTGGTCCCATGAAATCAGGACGAGATGGCCGCGACGGGTGTGACATGGGCGGCAGAAATTTCCGCCGCCCACCCAATTCAATCGGCCCGCTTGGCGTAGGTCAGCACCACGTTGCCTTTGGATGTCACCTGGCTCGACTTGAGTTCGAGGCGCGTCGTGGCGGTGCCGTCTTCGAACAGGCGACGGCCTTTGCCGGCGACGACCGGGTGGATGATGAGGGTCAGTTCGTCGATGAGGCCTGCCAGCAGCAACTGGCGCACCAGCGACATGCCGGCCATGGCCGCGATCGTGCCGCCCTTCTGGCTCTTGAGATCGCGCACGAAAGCTTCGAGATCGCCCTCGATCAGCGTGGAATTGCTCCAGCTGAGATCGGTCGGCTTGAGCGTGCGCGAGGCAACGAATTTGGGGACAGTGTTGATGAAGCTGCCGAAATCCTGGTCCTGCTCGGCAGAGGGCCAGTAGCCGGCCCATTCCTGGTAGCCCTGGCGACCCAGCAGCACCGTATCGACATCGGCCATCACGGCGCCGAGCAACTGGCCCAGCTCATCATCGAAGCTATCGAACTGCCACTGATCGGGGGCTTCGGCAACGCCATCGACAGAGTAGAATAGGCCGGCTGTAACTTTACGCATTGGTTTCTCCCGTGGATCTGGCGACCGTCTTGGCTGCCATCTGACACCGCGACGAGTCGGGTGAGAAAACTTCGACATTTTGCGCGAAGTTTTCTTCGTACATGCGAAAGCGCCGGTCGGCGATTACCTCCGGTTTCATGAAATGAGCGGGCCCCGAGGCGATGGCCGCCCCCGAGTTTTGTTTAGTGAGACGGAAACCGCCTCGGGGCGCCGGTTTTGGAACGATACTCGGGGATCGCGGTGTGGGGACGCTCGCCCCAGCCGGCCAGTATCTGAACCTGCGCGGCAGCGAAGCCGGCACGGCGCCCTCCGCCACTGTTCGCCTGCAGGCCGCTCATGCGGAGGGATGGGGAGAGTATGCGGGAGGTTTTTGGAGCGGGGATAAGACGGATAGGAGCGATAAATGCCCCACTCGGCGGTGTCATTCCGGCGCAGGCCGGAATCCATGCGGTGGGCTATCCAGACGCTGGATGAGGCGGGTTGCCCCGGATATGGATCCCGGCCTGCGCCGGGATGACATCGAGGGTGAGGACAGTTTGCCGCCCATGCTGGACCATTCGCCGCCGTCACCGTCGGGCCTGACCCGAGGGCGTTACACTGACTCGGCAAGTACAGAGCCCTCGGGTCGAGCCCGAGGGTGACGCCTCGTGGGTTGGGTGATCTCAGAGCCGACCCAGAAATTCCAGCACACGCTGCATCACCAGATCGGCCGCTGCCTTGTCGTAATCGGGCAGCGACGCATCGGTGAAGAGATGCCCGTTGCCGGGATAGAGGAACATCGCCCCGTCCTCGGCCTCAGCGATCAGCGCCCGCGCCGCGTCGATATCACCCGAATCGACGAATTCGGGATCGGCATCCATGGCGTGAATCTGCACCGGCAGCCGGGCCGGCCATTCCCCGAACTCGCTGACCGGCACCGCACCATGGAGAAAGACGGCACCGCGCACCCCCGGCCGTGTCTGCGCCAAAGCCTGCGCCGGCATCACGCCCAGCGACATGCCGATATAGACGAGGTCGTCGGGGAAGCCTTCAGCAGCCGCCCGGCCACGCGCGATGATGGTCGAGAAGCCGGGCGTCTGCACGTAGGCAGCGCCTGATGGGATGGAGTCGAACAGCTTGCCATCGAGCAGGTCGGGGACATGCACAATATGCCCGGGAACTTACGATGAAGCAGGCGCGCTCGTACAATTCATCAAAAGTCACGACCTCGGGCCTGTTCAGATTCCTTCTGAAGAGTTCAAAGCTCCTAAAACGTCGCTCGTTGACACCGTGCTCACCGTGGAACTCTGAAAGCCGGCCACAGATAACGTAAGACCGGGGCTCTGTCGTAAACAGCGTCTCACCGGAAGGTTCGCCGCTAGAGTCTGTTATTTCTTCGCGCGCTCGCCATGCTTCTAGCGCAGCGGACACGGTTCCTTGGACTTGGGCAACAGCTCCACTCAGCTCACTTGATGGCTGCCAAATGCCAGATCGATACTCGCTAGAGGCCAGTAGCGGAGTGTCGTGCCTCTTGATCTCGACGAAGCACGTCGTCGAGATCAATGCATGTGACTTGAGCAATGCATCAACTCGCTTACCGGGACCTGAGATCGAAAAGCCTCTAACAGCCTGTTCCATCTTCCGGTTGTCCAGAGGACCGAAATTGATGAGAGATAGGCTGGCGCCAAATATCCACGGATTCAGTTCGAAGAAACGTTGCCATACCTCTTCTGGACCCTTCGCATGTTTAGCTAGCACGCCAGCAAAGTAGCCCTCGTCGCTGAGAAGCCGCTCAAACACCCTGAGTTGCTTCTTTCGATAGCCCAACGACACTACATCTTCGATTGTTATCTCGTTTCGAGCAATGTCCGCCAAAAGCTGCTGATTGTCCGCCGCGAGTCGAAGCACCTGGGCTGGCTGAAGCAGAAGTTGCTCAAGATCGGAGTCGGTAACGTTGACCTTGCCGGCATTCGGAAAATGTATCCGCTTCAAATTCGACAGGAAGGCCAACAAGGTGGCCACCTCTGCCGGCATAAAGGTGAAATGCTCCTTAGCACCACTGGCGCTAGAGAAGCGTTGCAAAGTCACTGTTTGAAAGGACCGGTCATCTTCGAGAAACGTCACTTTTATCTGAAATCGCCCGGCCGGGGTCTCACGAAGGACTATCTCGTCCTTGACGTTGGCGAACGCGTATCCTGAGGCAGCATCAATGTATTTGTTGGCGATCCTAAGGTTGCGACCTACAAAATCAGGAAAGGCTGGACCTACATAGGTTTTGTCCGCCCTGCTTCTACTGAAGATTTCTGACTCGTCTGTGTCGTTCAATGCGTCGCCCCTTCTTGGGTCCTTCCGCAAATACAGCGAGTCGGAGGGCGAGTTGAGTAGTTTTGGATAAAGGCCCAGGATCACTCCCGGACCTTCTTCAGTTTCAGTCGAGGCAGATGCCTCGCTACCCCAGATGCGCCAGCACCGCCAACAGTAGCAACGCCACAATATTGGTGATCTTGATCATAGGGTTCACGGCCGGGCCGGCCGTGTCCTTATAGGGGTCGCCGACGGTGTCGCCGGTGACCGAAGCCTTGTGGGCGTCTGACCCCTTGTGGTGGGTGACGCCGTGGCTGTCGGTGAAACCGTCCTCGAAGCTCTTCTTGGCATTGTCCCAGGCGCCACCGCCGGCGGTCATGGAGATGGCGACGAAGAGGCCGGTGACGATGACGCCCATGAGCATGGCGCCAAGGGCCGAGAAGCCGGCGGCGGGGCCGGCGATCCAGTTGATCACGAAGAACACCACGATCGGCGAGAGCACCGGCAGCAGGCTCGGCACGATCATTTCCTTGATCGCGGCCTTGGTCAGCATGTCGACGGCCCGGCCGTAATCGGGCTTTTCGGTGCCGGCCATGATGCCCGGGCGTTCCTTGAACTGGCGGCGCACTTCCACCACCACCGATTGCGCAGCGCGGCCCACGGCGGTCATGCTCATGCCGCCGAAGAGGAAGGGCAAGAGGCCACCGAACAACAGGCCAACCACGACATAGGGATCGGCCAGCGAGAAGGTGAGCGTGCCCATGCCCTGGAAGATGGCGGGGGCATCGGGCAGCGACGAGAAGTAGATCAGGTCCTGCGTATAGGCGGCGAACAGCACCAGGGCGCCGAGGCCCGCCGAGCCGATGGCATAGCCCTTGGTGACGGCCTTGGTGGTGTTGCCGACGGCATCGAGCGCGTCGGTATTGTGGCGCACTTCCTTGTCGAGACCGGCCATTTCCGCGATGCCGCCGGCATTGTCGGTGACCGGGCCGAAGGCGTCGAGCGCCACGACGATACCGGCCAAAGCCAGCATGGTCGCCACGGCGAAGGCGATGCCGAACAGGCCCGCAATCGAGTAGGTGACGATGATGCCGGCGATGATCACCAGGGCCGGCAGCGCCGTCGATTCCAGCGAAACCGCGAGGCCCTGGATGACGTTGGTGCCATGGCCGGTGACCGAGGCTTCGGCGATGGAGTTGACGGGACGGCGGCCCGTGCCGGTGTAGTATTCGGTGATGACGATGATGAGGCCGGTAATGACCAGGCCGACCACGCCGCACCAGAAGAGGCTCATGGGCGTAAAGGTCTTGTCATTGGCGGCAATCTCGACATTGAGGTCGCCGAAAACGAACCACAGCACCGGCAGCAGCACGATCAGCGACAGCACGCCGGTGGCGATGATGCCCTTGTAGAGCGCGCCCATAATATTGTTGGAGGCGCCGAGCTTGACGAAGTATGTCCCGATGATCGAGGTGACGACGCAGGCGCCGCCAATGGCCAGCGGCAGCACCATGCCCATCAGCTTGAAGGCGTCGGGCAGGATGATGGCGGCCAGCACCATGGTGGCGACGATGGTCACCACATAGGTTTCGAACAGGTCGGCCGCCATGCCGGCGCAGTCGCCGACATTGTCGCCGACGTTATCGGCAATGGTGGCCGGGTTGCGCGGATCGTCTTCGGGAATGCCGGCCTCGACCTTGCCCACCATGTCGCCGCCAACGTCGGCACCCTTGGTGAAGATGCCGCCGCCCAGACGCGCAAAGATGGAAATCAGCGAAGCGCCGAAGGAGAGCGCAACCAGCGCATCGATGACGGTGCGGCTGGTGGGCGCAAAGCCCAGCATCTGGGTCAGCACGATGAAATAGAGGGTAACGCCGAGGAGGCCGAGCCCCGCCACCAGCATGCCCGTCACCGCGCCCGACTTGAAGGCCAGGTCGAGCCCCTTGGCCAGCGAGCTCGTCGCCGCCTGGGCGACGCGCACGTTGGCGCGCACCGAGACGTTCATGCCGATGAAGCCGGCGGCACCCGAGAGCACGGCGCCGAGCAGAAAGCCGATGGCGGCGTAAATGCCCAGCAGGAAGAAGGCGGCGATCAGGATGACCACGCCGACAATGCCGATCGTGGTGTATTGCCGCTTGAGATAGGCCGATGCCCCTTCCCGGACGGCTGCCGAGATTTCCTGCATGCGGGCCGATCCGCTATCGGCGGCAAGCAATTGCTGGGTGGTGATCACCCCGTAGACGATGGACAGAGCGCCGCATACGACGATCAGCCAGAGTGCCAAAGTCATAGAAAGTCCCTCTAGATTTCCTCCAGGGACTCGACTGCTTGCCCTTGCCGGTCCTCCAACCGCGCAAAAGCCTGCCCTCCTACGAGCCCCTTCCGGGGACGGAGCTTAGCCAGATTGATCGCTTAAGCAATGGATATTGCGATGATTTGTCGCGGTTACTGCTTGCGGTAGAGGTCGGCCTTGATGATCGCCATGGTCCGATCGGGATAGGGCAGCGGCACGAAGCCATATTGCGCATAGAGGGCGTGCGCGTCGAGCGTCACCAGCAGGAAGCGGCGCAGCGTCTGCAGGTCTGGATGCGCGAAGATCGTCTCTAGCAGTGCCTTGCCCAAACCGCGACGCTGTTGACCGGGGTCGATGAACACATCGGCCAGGTAGGCGAAGGTCGCCCGATCGGTAATGACGCGGGCAAAACCGACCTGGGCGCCGTCAGGTCCGTACACCCCGAACGGGATCGAATTGGCGATCGAGCGGGCGACGATATCGCGTGGGATGCCGGCGGCCCAATAGCTCACCTCGCTCAGATAGCGATGGACGTAATCGACGTCGATCCGATCCGGATCGGCCGAAACCTCGTAGCCCTCAGGCAGCGGCATCGGCGCTTAGAACACGTTGGGATAGATGTAATAGATAATCACCCGCTCGATGAAGAAGATGATGATGAACAGGATAATCGGGCTGAGATCGAGGCCCGACAGGTTGGGCATGATCTTGCGGATCGGTCGCAGCACCGGTTCGGTCAGCTGATTGAGCACACGCCACAGGCCGGCGACGAATTGGTTGCGGGTATTGATCACGTTGAACGAGATCAGCCAGCTCATGACGATCATGGCAAGCACGACCCACCAATAGAGCTGGAGGATCAGAAGGATGATGTCGAGCACGGCGCGCATTTGCGTCTCCGGAAAAGGATCGCGAATTATCTAATGGGTAGCAGGCCTTGCGACAAGGGCAGGCACAAAAGCATGAGAGCCTCGCTCCGGTCGCACGGAACGAGGCCCCAATGACTGACATCCGGTACGCAACACAAATTCCGGACACGCACTTCATTGCACGAAGCGTGCCAAGTCGGCGCGGTCCGGAAACCGGGCACCAGAGATTAAAGTGTTGTGAACATTCGCATTTTGCTGGTGATGCTGCCTCGCAAAATGCGAGGGGAATCGCATTTTGCGAGAAATCTCAGTCGACACCCTCCCCCTTGTGGGGAGGAATCAAGGGTGGGGGTGAGTCACACACACTGAGTTCTCGGAGAGATACCCCCACCCTGCTCGATTTAACGGACTTAGCAAACGCTAAGTCCTATCTCGCTGCCCTCCCCACAAGGGGGAGGGTGGACGACTGATGGCCTTGAGTTACGAGGGCGCCTTGCTCGGCTTCCAGGTGGCAACCTTGAGCAGGTACAACACCACGACCAGTGCCAGGACGATGTAGGTCAGCGGGTCGAGCACCACTTCGATCGTCTCGTAATGCTCGTGCAGGATATAGCCGGCCAGGGTGAGGAAGGTGTTCCAGATCAGCGCGCCCACGGTCGAGGCGGCGAGGAACATGGGCAGGCTCATGCGAGCAAGCCCGGCCGGGATGGAAATCAGCGTGCGGATGATCGGCATCAGCCGGCCGAACAGTACGATGATCGGGCCGAAACGGGTGAACCAGCTGACGGCCAAGTCGATCTCGTCGGCATTGAAGGCCATGATGCGGCCGAAACGGTCAGCCAGCCAGCGCACACGCTTAAGGCCGAACAGCCGCCCGGCAAAATACCAGGGCAGCATGCCAACGACCGCGCCGAAGGTTGCCGTGGCGATGACGCCATAGAGGTTGAGGTCGCCATTGGCGGCGGCAAAGCCGGCAAATGGGATGATCAGTTCGGACGGGATCGGCGGAAAGATCGATTCAGCCAGCATGACCAGGAAAATGCCGACATAGCCGAGGTCGGTGATGATCTGGATGATCCAGTCGGTCATGCGCTCGTTTCCGTAGTGATGGTCAGAAATTGGCGGGCTGCTTCCTCTTCAACCCAGCGGGTCAGATGCCGCAGCTTGGCCGCCTTCACATCCCTGATGCTGAAGCGGTTGGTCGATCGGTCAACTTCGTCGATATCGACCGATCCCAGCTTGTTGTCCCGCACCCACCCGAAGACTGTCTCGCCAAAATTGCGAAACTGGTGCGTAAGCGGCCCATAGGCGTCCGGTTGTCCCTCGAGGTGAACGACAACCGTCGCCAATGCTCAAGCCGACTTGGCGGCGCGGCTCATGCGCTTGCGGTCATTGGGGTCGAGCCAGATCTTGCGCAGGCGGATCGACTTGGGGGTCACTTCCACATACTCGTCTTCGGCGATGTAACCGAGGCTCTGTTCCAGCGTCAGCTTCTTGGGCGTGGTCAGGCGCACCGCTTCGTCCTTGGACGTGGTGCGGATATTGGTGAGCTGCTTGCCCTTGAGCGCGTTCACTTCCAGGTCGTTATCGCGGCTATGCTCGCCGATGATCATGCCTTCGTAGATGTCGACGCCGGCGTCGATCATGATCGGGCCGCGGTCTTCAAGGTTCCACAGCGCGAAGGCCACGGACTGGCCGGTGCCGTTGGAGATCAAGACGCCGGTGCGGCGGCCTGGCAGATCGCCCTTGAACGGCACGAAGGAGTGGAACAGGCGGTTGAAGATGGCGGTGCCGCGGGTATCGCTCAGCAGTTCCGGCTGGTAGCCGATCAGCGAGCGAGTGGGCACCAGCAGCTGGATGCGGGTGCGGCCGACGCCGGACGGACGCATGTCGGTCAGCTCGCCCTTGCGCTCGGTGAGCTTCTGCACGACCGTGCCGGTGAACTCGTCATCGACGTCGATGATGACTTCCTCGACCGGCTCCAGCTTTTCGCCATTCTCTTCCTTGAACAGCACCTTGGGGCGACCGATGGTCAGCTCAAACCCTTCGCGGCGCATGTTTTCGATCAGCACGGCGAGCTGCAATTCGCCACGACCGGCTACGTCATAGGAATCGTTGTCGTCGCCGGGGGTGACGCGGATCGCCACATTGCCTTCGGCTTCGCGGAACAGGCGCTCGCGGATGACGCGCGACTGCACCTTGTCGCCTTCACGACCGGCCAGTGGGCCATCATTGATGCGGAAGGTCACCGACAGGGTCGGCGGATCGATCGGCTTGGATTCGATCGGCTTGGTGACCGAGGTCGCGCAGAGCGTGTCGGCCACGGTCGAAGTCACGAGACCGGCAATGGCGACGATGTCACCGGCTTCGCCGATATCAACAGGGGTGCGCTCGAGGCCACGGAAGGCCAGAACCTTGGAGACGCGGCCCTTTTCGACTTCCTTGCCTTCACGATTGAGCGTGTGGATGGGGTCGTTCGACTTGACCGAACCCGACGTGATGCGGCCGGTGAGGATACGACCCAGGAACGGGTTGCGCTCGATGGTGGTGACCAGCATGCGGAAGGCGCCTTCTTCGACGGCAGGCTCCGGCACGTGTTCGATGACCTTGTCGAGCAGCGGGCCGAGGTCATTCTTGGGGCCTTCCGGCTCCAGCGCCATCCAGCCCTGCTTGGCCGAACCGTAGAGTACCGGGAAATCGAGCTGCTCGGGCGAGGCGTCGAGGGCGATGAACAGGTCGAAGATTTCTTCGAGCACTTCCAGGTGCCGTTCATCGGCCTTGTCGATCTTGTTGATCGCCACGATTGGACGCAGGCCCTGCGCCAAAGCCTTGCCGAGCACGAACTTGGTCTGCGGCATCGGGCCTTCGGCCGCGTCGACCAGGATCACCACACCATCGACCATGCTGAGGATGCGCTCGACTTCACCGCCAAAGTCGGCGTGGCCGGGGGTGTCGACGATATTGATGCGGGTGTCCTTCCACAGCAGGGAGGTCACCTTGGCCAGGATGGTGATGCCGCGCTCGCGCTCGATGTCATTGCTGTCCATGGCGCGTTCTTCGACGCGCTCGTTCTCGCGGAACGAACCGGACTGCTTGAGCAGGACGTCGATCAGCGTGGTCTTGCCGTGGTCAACGTGGGCGATGATGGCGATATTGCGCAGGGACATAGAGATCAGCCTCTTTGGCATGATCCCAGAACCGGCTCCGCATCTGATTGAAGCGGACTGCAGCGGAACGAACCATGCGGGAAACAAACACGCGCCAACCCTCGGCCGGAACCGAAGTGGCGCATTTGACGGCTGCCATACAGGAAGATGACGTTTCCCACAAGCGCGGGGCACGCAAGGGTGGTTTGCGGGCTTCGAGCCGTCCCGCAGGGCAAATCGCTCCAGTGGAGCGATTTGAGGCGAGAAGGCCATGAGAGCTATGCTCGAATGGCGGGGCCGCGATGTGTCCGCTCGCTCGATCGTCACCCTCGGGCTTGACCCGAGGGTGACGCCTGGTGTGAGCGATTGCCTCGCCTACTTCAGCGACCGCGGCTTGTCTTCCGACTGGTAGAGCCCAAGGCCAAAGCCATCCGGGTCCAGAAAGTCGGCGCTCCAGCCGCCGGGAGCCTCCGAGACCGGGGTGACGATGGTGACGCCCTTGCTGACGAGGTCGGCGACGACGTCGTCTATGCCGCCATCGCTCACCTCGAAGATCACGGCCGGCGTGTTGCCGCGCACACCTTCGAGCTGGAAGAAGACCATGTCCGGCCCGCCTTCCAGCCGGCCCTGCAGCCAGAAGGGCTCCATGCCCTCCATGCGCTCAAGGCCAAGGTTGAGCGTTTCGTTGTAGAAGGTCTCGGTGCGGGCGATGTCGGCCACGTAGAAGACGATGCTGGCGCTTTTTGGCTTGAAGGTCATGGTGTGCTCTCCTTGAGCGACAGGGGTTTGCTGGCGGGTTGATAGAGACCCAGCATATGTGCGTCCGGATCGAGGAGGACGGCGCCTTTGCCCCCGGGCGCCTCGCCCACCGGGGAGACGATGGTCACGCCCTGGCCGGCAAGTCCCGCTACCACGTCGGCTATGCCACCCTCGGCGAGGGTGAAGGTCACCAGCGGACTGGTGCCGGGACGCGGCGTGCCCCGCATGAAGCTCATGCTGAAATCGGGGCGGAGACGAAGAAAGAGCAGGCGGCCCTCCCCCGCCCCGCGGTGCTCAAAGACGAAGCCGAACGCATCGCGATAGAAGCGTTCAGTGCGATCGAGATCGCTGCAGTGATAGACCGGGCAGGTCTCCGATGGTTTGGCGAGCATGGCAGTCCCTTTTGATGCCGTCCTTGTCTGGACGCATCACCCTGTTGCCGGGCTCACGGCGTTTGTGAGCGCCGCACGAGAAAAAGATGTCCGTCCGGATCGTGGCTTGCAAACATCCCGCCGTGACGGACCAGTGCCGGCAGCAGCGCATCGCGGATGCGGCCATAGGCCAGATCGAGGTTGAGGCCGGGAAGCCCATCCGGCGCGACCAGGCCACGGGCCCGCAAATGCCGCTTCAGCGCGCTAACGCGCTGGCGCAGGGCGGTATCCGGCAGATCGAGCAGATAGGCGATTTCACGCCGGTTATGGCCGGTAAGCACCAAGGCAGCGAATGTCTTGAGCGCCGGCGGCAGCCCGGCCAGCGTTTCGGACAGAGATCCGGCCTCTTGCGGGTCGGCATCGCGGCTGGCTTGCCAATCATGGTCGCGAAACCGGCGGCGTCGGGCCGAACGGCTGGCCATGCGAGCCCGGTTGCGCACCACGCCGGTCAGCCAGCGCCCGTTTTCGGGATCGGCCAGGTCCTGCCGGCCCGCTTCTATGGCGATGACCAGCGCCTCCTGCACCACGTCTTCGACGGCGCTGGCATCGGTGCCCTGGCGGCGAGCCACGGCGCAAAGTTGGGCGTAAAGGCGTTGGCGCATACGGCAAATCTCGCAAAGCCACCAAGCAAACGCAACGGCGTCAGGAGGCCCGCTTGCGCTCCACCTGCAGCTTGACCATGTCGGAATGCAGCAGGTTGGCCAAAGCCGCCGGCGGCAGGGGCGGCGAGAACAGGAAGCCCTGTACCTCGGTAGCGCCATGCGCCCGCACCAGTTCGAGCTGTTCCTCGGTTTCGACGCCTTCGGTCGTGGTCGTCATGCCCAGGCTGCGGCCGAGCCCGATCACCGCCTGGATGATCGCCTGGCTGTCCTTGCGGCTGGTCAGATCGCGCATGAAGGAGCGGTCGATCTTGATCTTGTCGAACGGGAAGGAGCTCAGATAGCTCAGCGACGAATAGCCCGTGCCGAAATCGTCCATCGAAATGCGCACGCCCATCGCCCGCAGCTCGTGCAGCGCCTTGAGCGTGGTTTCGTTTTCCGACAGCAGCAGCGACTCGGTGATTTCGAGCTCCAGCCGTGTGGCGGAAACGCGGGCCTCGGCCAGCGCCGATTTGACCGTGGCGACCAGGTCGCGATGTTTGAACTGCATCGGCGACAGGTTGACCGCGACGCGCACATCGCCCGGCCAGGTCGCGGCGGTCTTCAGCGCCTCGCGCAAAACCCACTCGCCAATAGCGACGATGAGCCCGGTTTCCTCGGCAATGGGAATGAATTCGACCGGCGAAATGGTCCGGTCCTCGTGGTCCCAGCGCAACAGGGCCTCGACGCAGGTCACCCGGTTTTCCTCAAGCCCCAGCAGCGGCTGGAACACCAGGCGCAGCTCGTTGCGCTGCAAGGCCAGGCGCAGGCCCGCCTCGATCGAGCGGCGCTGCTGGAGGTCGGCATCCATGCCGGCTTCGAAGAAGTGGTAGGTCGAACGCCCCTCGCTCTTGGCCTTGTAGAGCGCAAGATCGGCATTCTTGACCAGGGTATCGGTCTTGATGCCGTCGCCGGGGCCCACCGCAATGCCGACGCTGGCGCCGATCTCGATCTGCTGGCCCCCGATATGCATGGGGGCGCCGATCGCCTTGATGATGCGGTCAGCCACCTTGGCGGCGTCGGCCACGTTTTCGACCGGCCGCATCAATAGCGCGAACTCGTCGCCGCCAAGGCGCGCCAGGACATCGGTTTCGCGCGTCGTGCCCCAAAGCCGTGCCGAAGCCTGCTTGATGACCTCGTCACCGACGGCGTGGCCCAGCGTATCGTTGACCGCCTTGAAATGGTCGAGGTCGATATAGAGCACGGCGGCCATTTCGCCCCGGCTGAGGCCGGTCTCGGTCTTGGCCATCTGCTCGAGGAATTCGATGCGGTTGGGCAGGTCGGTCAGGGCGTCATGCCGCGCCAGGTGGCGGATGCGCGCCTCGTTCTGCCGCTGCTCGGTAATGTCTTCGTGCGTACTGACCCAGCCGCCATCCTTCATCGGATGGTGCTGCATCATGATGGTGCGGTTATTGAGTTCGTGGATGTTCTTGCCGTATTCGCGCCGATTGATGACGTCGCGGCGCCAGGCGATATACTCTTCCCGCGTGCCGCCGGCACTCATGCCCACATCGAACAGGTGGCTGAGAATATCTTCGAGATGCGTGCCCGGCCTGAGCAGCTTGTCTGGGAGGTCATAGATGCGCGCATAGGGCTCGTTGCAGATGACCAGCCGCCCCTTGGCGTCCATCATGCACAGGCCCTGGCTGATATTATTGACCGCCGCATCGAGCCTTATATTCTGGCGTTCCAGCTCCAGCTTGCGCTTTTGCACCACTTCGGTGCGGGCGATCTCGTCGGTGATATCCTCATGCGTCACCACCCAGCCCAGCGCTGTCGAATAGACATGCGCCGTCTCGATGGTTCGGCCGCCATGCACCACTTCCTGGCTCTTGGTACGCGCCCCGCTGCGATTGGCGAGCAGGTCGGCGGTATAGCTTTCGTAGAACTCGGCCGCGCTCTGATCGGGGTGGTTGCCCATCTGGGCCGAGAGCTGCACCACCTCTTCGAGGCTCATGCCGCGATAAACCGCGTCGGAGGCAAAGCCGTAGATATCGCGCCAGTTCTTGTTCCACATGACGAGGCGGAACTGGGGCGACCATACGCAAAAGCCGTAGGGGATGTTCTCGAGCGCGGCATCGAGCAACAAAGCCTCAGCCATCTCGCTCAAGCTGCCAGCGTCTTCTGCTCGCACCAGCCGTTTCTCCCGTCCCAATGCTTTCTGCATGACGCTGGCGGGAACGCTAATTCGTTCACGTTAAGGAGCGATTAACTCGTAGCTGGTTGGCCGCGGGAGAATCCCGCGAGCCAACTCTTTAGCAAGGCTACTTGCCGGCCTTCTTGTTCCGCGCCGCATAGGTCTTGAGACGCAGGCCATTGAGGCGGATGAAGCCCTCCGCGTCCTTGTGATCATAGGCCACGGCACCCTCTTCGAAGGTCACCAGATCCATCGAATAGAGCGAATAGGGCGAGGTGCGGGCGATGACGCTGGCCTGGCCCTTGTAGAGCTTGACCGTGACCTCGCCGGTGACGAATTGCTGGCTCTTGTCGATCAGCGCCTGCAGCATTTCGCGCTCGGGCGCAAACCAGAAGCCATTGTAGATCAGCTCGGCATATTTGGGCATCAGCTCATCCTTGAGATGGGCCTCACCACGATCGAGCGTGATGGATTCGATGCCGCGATGCGCCACCAGCATGATGGTGCCGCCGGGAGTCTCGTAGAGGCCGCGCGACTTCATGCCGACAAAGCGGTTTTCCACCAGATCCAGCCGGCCAACGCCATGCTTGCCGCCCAGCTCATTGAGCTTGGTGAGCAAAGCGGCGGGGCTGAGCTTGACGCCATTGACCGAAACCGGATCGCCCTTTTCGTAGCCGATGGTGATGATCTCGGCCTGATCGGGGGCCTTTTCCGGATCGACGGTGCGCTGGGCGACATAGTCGGGCGCCGGCACCGCCGGGTCTTCCAGCACCATGCCTTCGGAGGAGGTGTGCAGCAGGTTGGCGTCAACCGAAAACGGGGCCTCGCCGCGCTTGTCCTTGGCAATCGGGATCTGGTTGGCTTCGGCATAGGCCAGGAGGGCCGTGCGGCTGCGCAGGTCCCATTCGCGCCACGGCGCGATCACCTTGATCGAGGGATCAAGCGCATTTGCCGTTAGTTCGAACCGCACCTGGTCATTGCCCTTGCCGGTGGCACCATGGGAAATGGCATCGGCGCCGGTTTCCTGCGCAATTTCCACCAGGCGCTTGGCGATCAGCGGGCGGGCGATCGAGGTGCCGAGCAGGTAGACGCCCTCATAGACCGCATTGGCGCGGAACATCGGGAACACGAAGTCGCGCACGAATTCCTCGCGCAGATCCTCGATGCGGATATCCTTGATGCCGAACATTTCGGCCTTCTTGCGCGCCGGCTCGAGCTCTTCGCCCTGACCCAGATCGGCGGTGAAGGTCACCACCTCGCAATTATAAGTCTCTTGCAGCCATTTGAGGATGATCGAGGTATCGAGGCCGCCCGAATAGGCCAGCACGACCTTCTTGATGTCTTTTGCCATTGGAAATCCGCTCCCGGTTCTGGATTGGCGACAAGATAGACCAGTCATTGCGCAATGAACTTGCGATTATCGCTCTTCTGGCGCAGTCTTTGGCATATTCTACCAACTATTATGATCAAGGCGGCTTATCGTGCCAGAAATGCTCGACACCATCGACCGTCGGATCCTGCGAGCATTGCAGCGCAATGCCCGCATGTCCAATGTCGAGCTGGCCAATGAGGTTGGCCTGTCACCCTCTCCCTGCCTGCGCCGGGTCAAGCTCCTCGAGGATCGCGGCATCATCGACCAGTATACCGCGGTGCTGAACGGACCCGCCCTGGGCCTCGGCCTGACGGTGTTCGCCCGCATCTGGTTCAAGACACAGGACGCCGAGACCACCAACCAGTTCGCCGAGACGGTCCGCAAATACCCCGAAGTGGTCGAATGCTATCTCACGACCGGTGAATGTGATGCGATCATGCGCATCGTGACGGCAGACCTTCATGCCTATTGGCGGTTCCAGTCCGACCACCTGATGCGCATCCCCAGCGTGCAGAGCGTCAAGACCGACGTGCCGATGGAAACCATCAAACGCAGCCATCAACTGCCGCTCTAGAGTCTGTTGAGATCGTTTGGTCTAGCCCGTTCCACAGTCGTGGCGTTTCGTTTTTGAGCCCGTTCCAGACCTGAATCCCGACACGTTATGGAGCGCCCCGACAATTCTTCAAACTTTCTTCCGCTCGCCACCCAAGGAACACAGATCGGGCGGCGTCTTAAGGTCTGAGCTTTCGAAAACACGTGAGGGATCACATCATGAGCAATCGCAAATCGGGCCGCACCGGGCATCGGCAGAAAATCAAGGCGCGCAGCAAGGCGGCGCCCCAGCTTCGGCTGCTGCTATCCGGCATCTGCGTCGCGGTCACCATTCCCGTCGGACTGGTTCAGGCACAGGAAGGCGAGGCCTATCGCATCGAAGCGGTGACGCTTTCCTCCGGTGGTCTGGCCGAAGTGCGCCGCAGCATCATGCTGGACGACGCCGCCGCGCTCGGTTTCGACGTGCCGCTCGACCAGATCGACGACATCCTCAAGAGCCTCCTGGTCTACGATCCGGCCGGCGGCGTCGCGGCCATTACCCTCGATGGTCCGACCCCGATCGAGGAGACCTTCCGCGGCCTGCCCTTCACTCCCGATGACCTGACCGCGCTGCCGCGCCTGCTGGGCACGCTCCAGGGTGTGCCGGTGAAGGTATCGTCGGGTGGACGGACGGTCGAAGGCATGGTGCTGGGCGTCGAGACGACGGCCAGCGTCGAAACCGAAGGCGAAGAGCCTGCCCCGCTGCTTTCCGTCATCACCGAAGCCGGCCAGCTGCTGACCATCCGCCTCCGTGCCGATACCGAACTCGACATTCTCGACGAAGCCGTGCGCGACAGCCTGCGCCAGGCCGCTTTGGTCAGCGGCCAGGGTCGCGTGGCCGGCATGCGCACCATCATGGTCGGGCTTGACGGCACCGGCCCGCGCGAGGTCGAGCTCGACTATGTCGTGCCCGCTCCGGTGTGGAAGACCGCCTATCGGCTGGTTCTCGATGCGGATGGCGTGGCGCGCCTCCAGGCCTGGGCTGTCATCGAAAATGCGTCCGGCGACGATTGGTCCGATGTCGAGGTGACGCTCTCCTCCGGCGCCCCGGTGACGCTGGCCCAGCGGCTCTACCAGCGCTACTGGCATCAGCGGCCCGAAGTGCCGGTTTTCGCCCAGACCATCGCCCCGACCGACCCGGACGTCTATCGCGAGGCCGATGCCGAGCAGCTCTACGCGTTGGGAAGCGCTGAAATGTCGGACTCCCTGCGCATGATTGCGGGGTCCGCGGCCGTCCCGGCACCCATTGCCATGGCGCCGTCGGCACCGGTAGCGGTGGCCCAAGCCGGCGAGGGCGTCGCTGCGGCGACTTACGTCCTCCCCATGCCCATCGACCTGCCCGCTGGCCAGACCATGTCGGTGCCGTTCATCGACGCGCAACTCACCGCCGAGCGCATCTCCCTGTTCCAGCCGGAGCGCGGCGAGGTGCACCCGATCGCCACCCTGCGGCTGGAAAACACCACCGGCGCCAGCCTGCCGCCCGGCATCGTCACCGTCTATGCCCCGCAGGAGGAAGGCTATGCCGGCGATGCCCAACTGGCCAATGTGCCCCAGGGCGAAACCCGCATGATCAGCTTCGCCGCCGACCGCAAGGTGGAAGTCACCACCGAGTATGGCGGCGAGCAAACCGCCTATCGCGCCACGCTCGCCGATGGCCTGCTGCGCGTGACCAGCACGACCCGCGCCAACACGACCTATGCCATATCAGGCGCCACAGATGCACCGCGCACCGTCGTGATCGAGCAGCCGCGCCAGTCGGGCTGGACCCTGTCGTCCGACGCCCTCGAGACGACCACCCCGACCCACTACCGGCTCGAGGCCAAGCTTGAGGCCGGCGGCACGGCCAAGGTCGTTGCCACCATGGAGCGCACGGACCTGCAGAGCATCGCCCTCATCGATACCGACGCCGATACGCTGTTCTATTGGGTGGACCAGCTCGGCGACACGGACACGGCCACGGCGCTGACCCAACTGGCCGAAGCCCGCCAGGACATCTCCCGCGCCGAGATCGCGCTGGCTGACCTGGTGCAGGAGCTCGACATTCTTGTCGATGGCCAGTCGCGCATTCGCGACAATCTCTCTGCCGTCCCGCCCGACAGCAGCCTCGCCAAGCGCTATCTCGAAGCGCTCGAAGCCGACGAAGACCGCATCGCCGAGCTCGACACGCGCCGCCAGGAGGCCGAGCAGGCCCTTGCGCAACTGAATGAGGCTTTCCGCCAGCAGGTCAGCCAGATCTAAGAGCAAGACGCGACGGAGGCGGACGCCGCATAATGCAGCGCCCGCCTCGCCGTTACTGCCGCGGCGCCACCCTGTTCAAGCCATCGCCGCCGTGCAATTGTCGGGTCAGGACTTTTGACCCCGGTCAGCACGCCATGACTTGGCTTACCCGCGCCGCCATTCTCATCTGCATTCCGGCGCTGACCGCCCCGGCGGCGGCACTGGAAGGCCGGACCTATGCCTGCACCAATATCATGGGTGGCAATCCATTCCGGCTGGTGGTCGGTGAGAGCGGCTACACCGTCGAGACTCTGCCCGAATCCTATGAAACGCTGAGCGGCGAAGGCAATATCAGCCGTGGCATGGGCGTGGCCATTGACGTCACTTCCGGTCCCTTGCTCGACGACTGGAAGATCGACAGCCTGATCGAAATGTCCGGCGGCAACCTGGTCCTGTCAGGCGACGATGGCCTGCGCGAATGTGAGAAGTCGAAATTCTGATGAACTTTGTGCCCGATCTATCCGTCATTCTCGCCTTTGCCGTAGCGACCATTGTACTGGCGATCACCCCGGGACCCGACATGGCGCTGCAAATGTCGCGCGCCATCAACTATGGCCGCAGCCACGGCTTCGCCACCGCCGCAGGCGCCATGACCGGCATTCTGGTCCATACCTGCCTTGTGGCGCTTGGCATATCGGTGCTGATCGTTGCGGCGCCAGCCGCTTTCCTCGTGCTCAAGGTCGCCGGGGCGCTCTATCTGCTGTGGCTGGCCTGGCAGGCTATCACCCAAGGCGGCGGCTTGCGCATCGCGCAGAAAGCCGCGAAAGCGCCGACCGTAGCGCAGAGCTACCTGACAGGGGTCGGTATCAACCTGCTCAACCCCAAGGTTGTGCTGTTCTTCATGACCTTCCTGCCGCAATTCGTTGATCGTCACGACCCGGCGGCAGGACAGAAACTATTCTTCCTCGGCGCGGAGTTCATCGTGGTGTCGATCCCGCTCGCCGTGTTGACCGTTTTTGCAGCCGAACGCCTAGCCGCCCTGCTGGTGCGCAGCGTCTGGGTGCAACGCGCATTGAACTGGAGCTTTGCGGCGGTGTTCACGGCCTTCGCCGCGACCATCCTGTTTGCTGAGGCAAAGAAGTAGGCTACCCCGCCAGCGCCTCGCGGTCCTTCTTGCTCAGGCGCTCGGTTTCGCTCTTGAGCTGGCCGCATGCCGCGAAGATATCGCGGCCGCGCGGGGTGCGGACGGGGCTGGCATAGCCGGCTTTGTTGACGATATCGGCGAAGCGCTCGATGCGCGACGAGGGCGAGGTGCCGTAGTTCGCGCCCGGCCACGGGTTGAACGGGATCAGGTTGATCTTGGCCGGGATGCCGGCCAAGAGGCGCACCAGTTCGCGGGCTTCGGCGTCGCTGTCATTGATGCCGTCGAGCATCACATATTCGAAGGTGATGCGGCGGGCATTGGAAAGGCCGGGATAGTTGCGGCAGGCTTCCAGGAGCTCTTCGAGCGGCCACTTCTTGTTGATCGGCACCAGCACGTCGCGCAGATCATTGTTGGTAGCATGCAGCGAAATGGCCAGCATGACGTCGATCTCGCGCCCGGTCGGTTCGATATAGGGCACGACGCCCGAGGTCGAGAGCGTGATGCGGCGCTTACTAAGGCTCATGCCGTCGCCAGCCGAGGCGATCAGCAGCGCCTGCTTGACGTTGTCGTAATTGTAGAGCGGCTCGCCCATGCCCATCATCACGATATTGGTGATGGCGCGGGTCTCGCCCGAGGGCACGAGCCCGCCGTCATCGGGACGCGAACCGCCAGGGAAATCGCCGAGACGCTCGCGCGCCATCAGGATCTGGCCGAGGATTTCGCCCGCCGTGAGATTGCGCACCAGCTTCTGCGTGCCGGTATGGCAGAACGAGCAGGTGAGCGTGCAGCCAACCTGTGAAGAGACGCACAGCGTCCCGCGATCCTGCTCTGGGATATAGACGGTTTCAACCTCGACCGGCGGATAGTTCGGATTGGCCGGATCGCGGAAGCGGAACAGCCACTTGCGCGTGCCATCGGATGACACCTGCTCGGTGACGATCTCGGGGCGATCGAGGATGAAGGTATCGGCCAGCTTCTGCCGCACCGGCTTGGCCACATTGGTCATGCGGTCGAAATCGGTGGTGCCGTTGACATAGAGCCAGTTCCACAGCTGGCTGGCGCGCATGCGCGCTTCCTTGTCGGCGGCAATGCCGGCCGTAGTCAGCGCCTCGGCCAGCTGCGGCTTGCTGAGACCGATCAGCGACGGACGGCTGGCCGCGGCGGGGCGGGTCGCGGTCGAATGGTCGAGGTTCAGCGCAATGCTCATGGCGTGGCAAAAGGGTCCGGACGTGTGGGATTGGCGCGGCCAATAGCATATGGGCAGGATTAACGCAAAGTCACCGTGCCGGGAGGGAGCTTTGCGCAGGCGCACCGCATGCTCGATCGTCACCCTCGGGCTTGACCCGAGGGCTCTACACCTACCGAACCATCGCTAAGTGCAGTGTCCTCGGGTCAAGCCCGAGGATGACGCTTCGTGGCTGTGGCAAGCGTCAGCAGCCCGAGCCGACCGATTGCTGCGCCGCTGTCGCGCCGGACAACGAATAGTTCTGCGTCACCTTGATGCCGGCAGCGGTCGTGCCTTCGATCACCATGGACGAGCCGGCACGGATGGCGCTGGCGAGTGCCGCGGACTGGCCGGCATCGTCAAGCCAGGCGGCGTCGTTCTGGGTGAAGAGGTTGAAGCTCTGCCCACCGACATTGACGGTGGCGACGCTATCGGGCTGGAAGGCGAAGCCGGCAACCAGGTTGAACTCGCCGGCGACGCTCTCGCCCGGCCGGTCGGTAATGTAGACATAGGCCTGGGTATAGCCATCGGGCGTCGGGGTGACGCTTTCCGGCTTGGTCATGGCAAAGCACACATCGCCCGATGCATCGCTGGCGGCATAGCTTGACCAGGCGCGGTGTTCGCCGAGCAGCCGCACCTGCTGCGCGCTGGCGGCGCTGGTCAGGGCCAGGGAAGTGAGCAGGGCAATCGCCACGGCGGGTTTGATCATCGGGGCCTCAAAAGACGAAGGGCGAGGAGCCTTGCGGCCCCCGCCCAGTTATGAAGGATCGCCCGCTAGGGGCAACCCTGAAAATGACTACTTGCAGGCCGCGTCGATGGCGTTCATCGCCGCCGTGGCCCCGCTCAGCGAATAGGTATCGGTGGTGTTGGTGCCACGCTGGCTGGTGCCCTTGATGACCAGGTTGCTGCCGGCCTTGAAGGCTTGCACGAACCCGCTCTCGTCGCCGGTCGAGGCGAGCCAGGCAGCCGACCCTTCGGTGACCATCGGATAGGCCTTGCCATCGATGGCGGCGCTGGCGCCGGCATTGGTGGCGTTGAACGGGTAGCCGATAATGGTCTGCACTTCGTTCTTGGTGCCCATCCCCTTGCGGTGAATGATCATGAAGTGGATCGGGTCGCGGTTGGCGCCTGCCGGCTCACTCTTGCCCGGCGTCGCCGAGACATAGCAGATCACTCCGCTCGCATCGGTCGCCTGCCAGGCGGTCCAGGCATTGAAGGTGCCGAGCTCGGTCGCCTGCTGCGCCTGTGCGGCAGGAGCCAGAGCCATGATCGCGCCGACCGCGAGCCCAAGGACAAGGCCACCGGTTTTCGTCGTCATCGCCAAATCTTCCTCATCTTGAAGGTCCCGATTCTGGGGAGCTGCCCGCGAAGTCTGCCCCAAGCATGGTTACCAAGGTGTCAAACGCCGCCGCGTCCAACCGTATTTGCTTCAATTGCGAGCCAATCGCGGCGGCAATTTGACGTGCGGAGCCAGGTTCGTTCCGGTTTGCGCCGCCAGGGTTAAGATTGTGCTAACAGTTGCGTGACCGTGATCGCGCTGGCGCAATCGAGATCAGGCCGCCAGCGGATAGGACTGCTCGACCACATAGGGCCCGCCGCCGACCGAATCCTTGCTTGAAAACAAAACGAAGCGGCCGACCGGGAAGGTCAGCGGCTCGAACCGGCCTGCCTCGGCGATGAACCGGGCCACTTCCATGGCGCTGGCGCCGCGCAGCCGGGCCAGTGAAACATGCGGCACGAACTTGCGGCCATCGGGCGGCAACCCGGCCCGTTGCAGCACCCGCTCCTGCGCCGCCTGCAGCCGGGTCAGCATGTCGCTGGACTCGACGCCGGCATAAAGCGCGCGCGGCTTATCACCGCCAAACGTGCCCAGATGGGTCAGCCGGATCGAAAACCGCATGGAATTGGCCAGCCGGTCGAGACTATCGGCCACTTCATCGGCGGTCTGATGATCGACATCGCCGATGAATCTCAACGTAATGTGATAATTCTCGGCATCGATCCAGCGGGCGCCGGTGAGCCCGCCGCGCTTCAAAGAAAGCGCAAATCCCACGTCGGCCGGGATTTCGAGGCCGGTAAAGAGCCGGGGCATGAGGCCCTCCTCTTCCTAAGGATCACTACGCGATTCGACCTCGACCGTAGCACAAGCGCTCCCGACGGCCAGTCGATTCGTCGCACGCCCCCATCAAGTCTTGTAAACATTTGGGCCTGCATCCATATTGTCCGGCAAGTGGCAACCAATGCCCACCGGCGGTGCAATAGCCGCTTCTTAATTGGGAAAGGAAACCGACTATGGCTGAATATGACCGTCAGACCCTCGGTGCGCGGGCCGGCTCGGCCTTGGCCATCGACGAGGGCCTCCGCAGCTACATGCTGCGCGTTTACAATTACATGGGCGTTGGCCTGGTCGTGACCGGCCTGGCTGCGTGGTTTGCCGCCGCTGCCGCCGTCACCACCAATCCTGACGCCGCCGTCGGCCAGCTCGCCAATGGCCAGCTGGTGACCCAGTGGGGCGCCCTGCTCTATGCAAGCCCGCTGCAATGGGTCGTGATGCTCGCTCCCCTGGCCTTCGTGCTGGTGCTGAGCTTCGGCATCAACAAGCTCTCGGTGCCGGCTGCACAGGCCGTGTTCTGGGCCTTCGCGGCCATTATGGGCGTGTCGCTGAGCTCGATCTTCCTGGTCTATACCGACGCGTCGATCGCCAAGGTGTTCTTCATCACCGCCGCGACCTTTGGTGCCATGAGCCTTTACGGCTACACCACCAAGCGTGACCTGACCCAGATGGGTTCGTTCCTGATGATGGGCCTGATCGGCCTGATCATCGCCTCGGTGGTCAACATCTTCATGCAGTCGTCCATGCTCGAATTCGCCATCTCGGCGGTCGGCGTGCTGATCTTCGTGGGCCTCACCGCCTACGATACGCAGAAGATCAAGGAAGGCTACGACGAGTCTCACGGCCACGAAGTTCTGGCCAAGGGCGCCATCATGGGCGCGCTGAGCCTCTACCTCGACTTCATCAACCTGTTCATGATGCTGCTCCGCCTGTTCGGCAATCGCGAGTAAGCACCGGGTCCCTTGATCGCAGAATCAAGGAATTTGGTTGGACGACAATTCGGACCGCAGCCTACAAAGGCTGCGGTCCTTTCTTTTTGCCGAGCCTGCCGTGTCCGATATCCAATTGCGCCCGTTCCGCTGGTCTGACGTGACCGCCATCACCGCGATTTACAAGCACTACGTCGATACGACCGCGATCACCTTCGATACCGAGGCGCCGGGCGAACCGGCCATGGCCGAAAAATTCGGCCACCTGGTAGCACTCGGCCATCCGCTGATCATCGCCGAACGGGCTGGACAGGTGCTGGGCTATGCCTATGCCTCGACCTATCGCCCGCGACCGGCTTACCGTTTCACCTGCGAGGACTCGATCTATCTCGACCCCGCCGCCACCGGCCAGGGCCTGGGCCGGATCATGCTGACCGAGCTCATCGCCCAGTCGCGCGCCTTCGGCTTCAGGCAGATGATCGCCGTCATCACCGCGGAAACGGCCAATTCGATCGCCATCCACGAAAAATTCGGCTTCCGCCATGTCGGCCGCTATGACGCGGTGGGCTTCAAGTTCGATCGCTGGCTCGACATCGTCCATCTGCAGCTGGCGCTCTAGGCCGTGGCATGGATAGTACGGAGCAAAGCGCTGAGCCTGCCAGCGGCTAGGGCAGCAATGGCTGCGCATAGGATAGCCATTGACCATGCGGCCAGTGGCCTGCGGGCCATAGACCAGCCAGCCCCGGTTTTCATAGAATGCTCTGGCTGTGATGGTGCTTTCCAATCGCCCTTCCCTGTGCCCCATCGCAACGATCGCCGCTTCAAGCCGCTCCAGCATGGCGCTGCTGACGCCGGTGAAGCGGGCGGAAGGCGCGACATAGTTGAGGCTGATCGCGCCGCCTGACGTTACCGCCCCGACCGCCACAACCTGACCGTGTCGCTCGGCCACATAGATCTGCTGGTCCGGATTGGCCAGCGTCGCGGCGACGCCCGCCTCGGTCTTGTTCCGCGTCCAGGCGGCAATGGCGTCGGCTCCGCCATGATGGTCGGCGGCGCAGAGTTCGGTGATCGAGGCGGTCAGCACCGCGCTCATGGCGGGCACGTCCGAGGGAATGGCCCGGCGGATTGCCAGGGTCATACTATCCCACTACCGCCAGTTGCGGATCGAGGACGCGGAGCACCTGGCCCAGCTCATGGCCGCGCTTGAGAATGCGTCCCTGCTGGTTGGTGACTGAGTATTGCCCCTGCCTGTTGCGCAGGCGCGGTGACTTTTCGACGATGAACAGCGGGCGTTCCGACACACGCGCATAGATCGAAAACACCGCGCGATCGCGCAAAAAGTCCATGGCGTAGTCGCGCCATTCGCCCAGCCCGACCTTGCGGCCATAGACGTTGAGGATCAGCGCCAGCTCCTTGCGGTCGAAGGCGACGATAGCAGGGATTTTGCTGGATGCGGCATTTGCCGAGGGCTCGCCGGCATGCACCAGCGAGAGCGGAACGCTTCTGTCGTTCGGCGTGCGACCCTGCACCGTTCCGATGAACTCCACTTGTCAACGCTATGTCATGATTGCGGCATTCGCGATGCGATGCAAGGGCGTCGAGCAGGCAAATGCGCTGGGGTGAAATTCCCCATTTCGGTCACACTTTGTCCCTGAACGCGCCAGATTGGTCCGCCAGGGTACAGCCATTGCCTCCAGTGGCTGGCATCCGGGCCGACCGAGCCCCCAAACCTTGACGCCCGGGTGTCAGCCGCCCCTATTAGTTAGTTGACCAGTCAGTCTCTATCCCGTCCTTGCCCCCAAGGACGGGATTTTTTCTGCCTAGCGCTCAAAGGCCGCCGCGCCCAGAATCGGGCCTGGCAGCCCGTCGCGCTCCTGCTGCACGATAACGGCGATGCCGGTGCTGGTATCGGCCAACACTTCGGGAATAGGCAGCTTGATAGTGGCGCCGGTCGTGGCTTCCCACATGCCCAGCACCTGGCGGTTGGTTACCACCTGCGTGTAGACCATGGACTTGCCGGCATTATCACCGGTATCGATGTTGACATCGGCGCGGTCGAGATAGGTGACCATCCACACCACCGCATTCTCCAGCGTGGTATTGGGCGGAATGGCGATCTTGAGCATGTCGCCGTCGCGCACGACATCAACCGATAGTGGCAGGCTCGCTTCGGCAAGAGCGCCATGCACCTCGCCCCGGCGCGAGCCGACGACGCCCTTGGCGCCATTGACCACCATTTGCGGCGTATAGATGCGCGACGAGCCCCAGCTTTCGGCGTAAGCCCGCTGGCGATCGGAGTAATCGGCATTGCCGAACGTATCCTGCCAGCCGACATAGTCCCAGTAATCGACGTGATAGGCGAGCGCCACCACATCCTCATCCTCGGCTAGGCTGGTGAGCAATGCATCGGCCGGCGGGCATGATGCGCAGCCCTGGCTGGTAAACAACTCCACCACCGCCTTGGGCCGCACCCGCGTGCTGTCGGCGCTAGCCGGATGGACCAGGAACGCGAGCGCAATGACGCCGAGAATGGTGCTGGAAAAGGGTCGGAAAGTCATGGGCACGGTTGTAAGCCGCCCCCGACGACGCCCGCCAGTCAAAAGAGGGTGAGAGGCGGAGATTCTCGGGGGGCGTGGAGCGGAGGCGTGCCACTGGCCTCACACCACCCCGGATGTCACCCCGGCCTTGAGCCGGGGCCCATCCCGAGATCTGGTGGCTGAGGCCCGATGATATCCCACCACAAGTCCCGCCAATCCGGATTGCTCGCCTCGACGAGCTCCTCCTTCCACGGTCTCAGCCACGTCTTCACGCGCTTTTCACGCAGAATTGCCGCCTCAATGTCGGTATGTGTTTCAAACCACACGAGGTGCTTGCAGCCGTGCCGTTTCGTGAATCCGGCGGCCACGCCTTCGCGGTGCTCATGCGTCCTTCGCACCAAATCGTTGGTCACGCCCACATAGAGCGTTCCGCGTTTTCGGTTTGCGAGGATGTAGACGTAGTAAGAGCACTCCATAGATGCAGCCAAGCATGCCGCCCTCGGCTCGGCAACCGGCATCCCAGGATGGGCCCCGCCTCAAGGCCGGGGTGACATCGAGTTTGGGTTGGCGCTCGAGATCAGCGCCGGCCACCGACACCCCGACATGCCTGAGTAGGCCGCCATTCTGTATCGGGAAACGCCGTAGCTTACGCGGCGACGAGGCTGCGCAGCACGTAGTGCAGGATGCCGCCATTCTTGTAGTAATCGAGCTCGTTGGCCGTATCGATGCGGCAGCGGGTTTCGACGTTGAGCACCGAGCCATCGGCACGGGTGATCTTGACGGTAACCATGGCGCGCGGCGCGATCTCGGTGACGCCTTCGATGTCCACGGTCTCGCTGCCATCGAGGCCCAGCGTCTGCCAGCTCTCGCCGTCTTTGAACTGCAGCGGGATGACGCCCATGCCGACCAGGTTCGAGCGATGGATGCGCTCGAAGGACTGAGCGATCACGGCGCGCACGCCCAGCAGGTTCGTGCCCTTGGCGGCCCAGTCACGCGAGGAACCGGTGCCATATTCCTTGCCGGCAAAGATCACCAGCGGCGTGCCGGCGGCCTGATAGGCCATGGCGGCGTCGTAAATGGCCATCTGCGAGCCATCGGGACCCTTGGTATAGCCACCCTCGACGCCCGGGAGCATCTGGTTCTTGATGCGGATATTGGCGAAGGTGCCGCGCATCATCACTTCATGATTACCGCGGCGAGCGCCATAGGAGTTGAAATCGCGCGGCGCGACCTGCCGCTCTTCGAGATACTTGCCGGCAGGCGTGGTCGCCTTGAACGAACCGGCCGGAGAGATGTGGTCGGTAGTGATCGAGTCGAGGAACAGCGCCAGCACCTTGGCCTTCTCGACATTGGTGATGGGCTTGGGCGTCATCGTCATGCCTTCGAAATAGGGCGGGTTCTGCACATAGGTCGACGATGCGTTCCAGCCATAGGTTTCGCCACCTTCGATCTGGATGCCCTGCCAATTGGTGTCGCCCTTGAAGACGTCCGAATAACGCCCCTGGAACATTTCCTTGGTCACGTGCTTGCGCACGATCTCGGCGACCTCATGGTTCGAGGGCCAGATATCTTTCAGGTAAACCGGCTTGCCGTCCTTGGAGGTGCCGATCGGATCCTTGGTGATATCGATCTTCATCGAGCCCGCGATCGCGTAAGCAACCACAAGCGGCGGGGATGCCAGGAAGTTCGCCTTCACATCCGGGTTCACGCGGCCTTCGAAATTGCGGTTGCCTGATAGCACCGAGGCGGCGACCAGGTCGCCTGAATGCACGGCCTTGGAAATCTCCACCGGCAGCGGGCCGGAATTGCCGATGCAGGTGGTGCAGCCATAGCCGACCAGGTTGAAGCCGATGGCATCGAGGTCTTCCGAGAGCCCGGCGCTATCGAGATAGTCGGTGACCACCTGCGAGCCGGGGGCCAGCGAGGTCTTGACCCAGGGTTTGGAATCAAGGCCCAGCGCCCGCGCCTTGCGGGCGACGAGGCCGGCCGCGACCAGCACCGACGGGTTCGAGGTATTGGTGCACGAGGTGATGGCGGCAATCACGACATCGCCGTGGCCGATTGCATAGTCCGTGCCTTCGACCGGAACCTTCGGATCGTCACTCTTGCCGAATTCCTTGGGCAGGGCGGCAGCGAAAGCGGCCTTGGCATTGTCGAGCGCGATACGATCCTGCGGGCGCTTGGGGCCCGAGATCGAGGGCACGACAGTGGTGAGATCGAGTTCGAGCGTCGAGGTGAAGACCGGGTCCGGCGAATTGGTTTCGCGGAACATGCCCTGTGCCTTGGAATAGGCTTCGACCAGCGCCACGCGATCGGCATCACGGCCGGAAGTGATAAGGTATTTGAGTGTATCGGCATCTACGGGGAAGTAGCCGCAGGTGGCGCCGTATTCAGGGGCCATGTTGGCGATAGTCGCCTGGTCCTCAAGGCTGAGATAATCGAGGCCCGGGCCGTAGAATTCCACGAACTTGCCGACGACGCCCTTCTTGCGCAGCATTTCGGTGACCGTCAGCACCAGGTCGGTGGCGGTAATGCCCTCATTGATCTTGCCGGTCAGTTTGAAGCCGACGACCTCGGGGATCAGCATGGTGATCGGCTGGCCGAGCATGGCGGCCTCGGCCTCGATACCGCCCACGCCCCAGCCGAGCACGGCCAAGCCGTTGACCATGGTCGTGTGCGAGTCGGTGCCGACAAGCGTATCGGGATAGGCGATTGTTTCGCCGTCCTCGTCCTTGGTCCAGACCGTCTGGGCCAAGTATTCGAGGTTCACCTGATGGCAGATGCCGGTGCCCGGCGGTACCACGCGGAAATTGTCGAAGGCCGACTGGCCCCAGCGCAGGAACTCGTAGCGTTCGCCATTGCGCTCGTATTCGAGCTCAACATTTTGCGCAAAGGCCAGCGGCGTGCCGAAACTGTCCACCATGACCGAGTGATCGATGACCAGATCGACCGGCACCAGCGGGTTGATCTTCTGCGGATCTGCGCCGAGCTTGGCGGTGGCGTCACGCATGGCGGCCAGATCGACCACGGCGGGTACGCCGGTAAAGTCCTGCATCAGCACACGGGCCGGGCGGTAGGAGATTTCGTGCTCGCTGGTGCGGGTAACCAGCCAGGTGGCCACAGCCTCGATATCGGCCTTGGTAACGGTGCGGTTATCCTCGAAGCGCAGCAGGTTTTCGAGCACCACTTTCATCGAGCCGGGCAGTGCCGAGACACCCTTGAGGCCGTTCTTTTCGGCTTCGGCGATGGAATAATAGGTGTAGGTCTTGCCGCCGACCGTGAGTTTTGATTTCGACTTGAAGCTGTTTACCGAGGTCATGGTGTTCGGCCCTAATCTTATGGGTTGCGGCAGGCGCGCCGGCCCGGACGAGACCGTCCGAAAACCGCTCAACGGCGCTGCCTTTCCTGGAATGACTCTAATCTATAAGGACTTATAGAGAAAGACGATTGGGCTTGCCAGCCTTGCCCATGGTTCAATACGAGAAGGGGTCATGACGACAAGGCAAGTGTTCCCCCCGCTGGTGCTGCGCGCGCAAGGCCTCACCTGCGGTCGCGGCGGCATGGCGCTGGCAGACAGTCTCGATTTTTCGGTCGGCGCGGGGCACTGCCTGCTGCTGCGTGGCCCCAATGGATCAGGCAAAACCACGCTGCTGCTGACCCTGGCCGGCATTATCGCGCCCATGGAGGGACGGTTTGACCTCGAGGGCGCCGACGATGAGGCTCGGAACCTGCATTATTGCGGCCATCGCAACGCCATCAAGCCCCGCCTGAGCGTGATCGAAAACCTGGCCTTCTGGGCGGCGCTCAACGGCCCGACGGGCATACCGCCGGCCGCGGCGCTGGACGAAATAGGGCTCGGCGGGCTGGAAACGCTCGATGCCGGCTATCTTTCGGCCGGACAGTCGCGGCGTCTGGCGCTGGCGCGCCTGCTGGTCAGCCATCGACCGGTGTGGTTGCTCGACGAACCAACAGCGGCGCTTGACGTCGAAGGGCACGAACTGGTGACGCGACTGATCGACCGGCACCTCGACATGGGCGGGCTGGCGATCGCGGCAACGCACGACCCCATCACCCTGCCCGATGCCGGGCGGATGGAAACTCTGGCCCTGGGTGCGCGCCTATGACCAGCTTCAGGGCCATGATCCAGCGCGAACTGCGGCTATCGCTGCGCGGCGGCGGCGATGTGCTGACGCTGGTGCTGTTCTTCGTCATAACAGGCGCCATTGTACCCTTCGCCGTGGGGCCCGACCGGGTGCTGCTGGCCCGGATCGCGCCCGGCATCGTGTGGGTCGCGGCCTTTCTCGCCATGCTGTTGGGCATCGAGCGACTGTTCCGCGCCGATCACGAGGATGGCTCGCTGGTTCTGCTGCGCCAGGCCGAATTGCCGCTCAGCGCCGTCATTGCCGCAAAATTGATCGCGCACTGGCTGGTCTCGGCCCTGCCATTGATCGTCGCCAGCCCCCTGCTTGCGGTGCTGCTGGCCATGGAGCCTGACGCCTTCTGGCGGACGCTGATTTCACTGCTCGTCGGCACTCCGGCCCTGGCCGCTTTCGCGGCGATCGGCGCGGCGGTAACCGTGGCGATCCGGCGCGGCGGGCTGATTGCGCCCATTCTCATCGCACCTTTATCCATTCCTGTGCTGATCTTCGGCGTCGGCTCCATCACCAATACGCAGTCCGGTGCCGCCATGCTGTTTCTTGCGGCATTGAGCCTCATGGCGGTGGCGCTGGCTCCCTTTGCCGCCGCCCTTGCGATAAGTTCGGCCGAAGACTAGAGCCATGAGCCCATGAGCATAGACACCACACCCAAGCAAAGCTGGTGGAACCGCATCGCCCATCCCGGGCAGTTCGTCGCCTGGACGACGCCACTGCTGTGGCCGTTGACGATCGTGACGGCTTTGCTGTTCGTCGTCGGGCTGTATTTTGCCTTCTTCAATTCGCCCGAGGACTACCAGATGGGCGATACCGTGCGCATCATGTATGTCCACGTACCCAATGCCTGGCTCAGCCAGTTCGTCTATGGCGTCATGGCGGTTTCGGCCCTTGGTACGCTGGTCTGGCGCCACCCCATGGCCGACGTGTCGATGAAGGCCGCTGCGCCCTTGGGTGCGCTTTTCACCACCCTTGCTCTGTTCACCGGCTCGCTTTGGGGCCGCCCGACCTGGGGCACGTTCTGGGAATGGGACGGGCGCATGACCTCCACCCTGGTGTTGCTGTTCATCTATCTCGGCATCATCGCGCTATGGCGCGCTTTCGACGATCAGTTGCGCGCCGCGCGCGTCATTGCCGTCTTCACGCTGGTCGGCGCGGTCAACATCCCCATCATCAAATTCTCGGTCGACTGGTGGAGCACCCTGCACCAACCGGCCAGTGTCTTCCGTGCCGACGGTCCGCGCATGCCCGGCTCGATCCTGACGCCGCTTTTTGTCATGTTCTTCGCGTTTACATTCCTGTTCCTGGTTTTGCATCTCAAGGCCATGCATACCGAGGTCAAGCGCCGGCGCGTCGCGACACTGCAGCGCAAGGCCGCACAGGGAGCCGGAGCATGATCGAGCTGGGACCCCATGCCGTTTTCATCATCTCGGCCTATCTGGGTGTCGCCATCGCGGTTGGCGGCCTGATTACCTGGACGCTTTATGACGGGCGCCGTACGGCGCGCAAACTGGCCGAACTCGAAGCGCGCAACCCGCGCGGGCGGCCGGCCAATTGATGCGCTACGCCCTTTTCGGCCTGCCGCTGATCGCGCTGGTGGCGCTGGTGGCGGTTTTCGCCTTCTCCATTGACCGCGATCCTGGCCTCGTGCGCTCGGTCTTGATCGATAAGCCCGTCCCGACCTTCGCCATGCCCGCAGTCCCCGAACTGGGTGTGCCCGGCTTCGATACCGCCGCGCTGATGGGCGAGGTAACAGTGGTCAACGTCTTTGCCAGCTGGTGCATCCCCTGCCGCGACGAGCATCCACTGCTGGTGGCGCTCAAGGAGGTCAGCGGCGTCAGGCTGTTCGGCATCAACCAGAGTGACGCGCCGGAAAACGCCCGCGCGTTTCTCGCCGAGCTGGGCAATCCCTATGATGCTGTCGGCGCCGATCGTGACCGCC
Organism: Devosia lacusdianchii; assembly: GCF_022429625.1. Lineage (NCBI taxonomy): Bacteria > Pseudomonadati > Pseudomonadota > Alphaproteobacteria > Hyphomicrobiales > Devosiaceae > Devosia > Devosia lacusdianchii. The sequence goes on from NZ_CP092483.1 coordinate 4,197,063, forward strand.
GCGTCTCAATCGACTGGGGCGTCTATGGCGTGCCGGAAACCTTCGTGGTCGATGCCAAGGGCATCATCACCTTCAAGCATGTCGGCCCCCTGACACCAAGGGACATCGAGACCGAGCTGCTGCCGGCAATCGAGATGGCCCGCGGCTAAGATGTGATCGGCCAGCGGCCTTAACGCGCTGATTTACCATATTCATTCAGATTATGTTCAGGCTGCGATTGGCAGTATCGCCCGCAGTCCAAGTGCCGGAAGTATTTTGTATGTTGCGTACCCTGATAAATTTCGCCCACGATGAAGCCGGCGTGACCCCTGTCGAATACGGCTTGATCGCAGCGATTATCATGGTGGCGACGACGGTCGCAGTGTCGGCCGCAGGCTTCAGTCTCACAGACATTGTTGGCGGTGGTGATCGCTGACCCGCTATTGGCGTATTCAATAAGCCCACCGCCGTTCGCTCGAGCTTGACCCAAGGGCCCTCGCTCAGAAGTCGCTGGTCAGGCCCTTGATTTCCCAATCGCCATAGCGCCCGGGCTCCAATCCGCCGCGACCGCCTTTCTCCTTGGGGGCAAAGGCTCCCTTCGCATCGATCGCCCGGCGGCGCGCCTCGGCTTCGGCCAGCGCGCGCTTGGCGGCGTCGCTTAGGGGCGGCCGTGGCGTTTCCTCTGGGATATCTTCGTCGCTCATTGTCTGGTCCAGGTTACGATTTGGTCATGCCGCTTGCATGGAACCTCTGGGTGCACAACATAATTAGTCGAGAACTCGAACCCAAGGTCTCCCCGTGTTCAATGCGTTTCGCACCACTGTCCTGCTTGCAGCGCTGACCGCGCTGTTCATGGCTGTCGGCTATTTCATCGGCGGCACATCCGGCATGATGATCGCCTTCGTCTTTGCACTGGTGACCAATCTCTTCGGCTACTGGAATTCCGACAAGCTGGTACTGCGCATGCAGAATGCCGTGCCGGTCGAACGCTCCCGCGTGCCCGAGCTTTACGACATGGTCGACATCCTGTCGCGCAAGGCCGGCATACCCACGCCCAAGGTCTATGTCATCCAGTCCGAGCAGCCCAACGCATTCGCCACCGGCCGTAACCCGCAAAACGCCGCCGTCGCCGTGTCTGCCGGCCTGCTCAAGCATCTCGAAACCCGTGAAGTCGCGGCCGTGGTCGCGCATGAACTGGCCCATATCCGCAGCCGCGACACGCTGACCATGACCATTACCGCCACCTTTGCCGGCGCCATTTCGGCCCTGGCGCAGTTCGGCCTGTTCTTTGGTGGCGGCAATAATCGCGACAATCCGCTGGGCGGTGTCGGCGCGCTGCTGATGGTTTTCCTCGCGCCGGTCGCGGCCATGCTGGTGCAAATGGCGGTGAGCCGCACCCGCGAATACGAAGCCGACCGCGACGGCGCCGAGATTTCCGGCGACCCGCTGGCGCTCGCTTCGGCGCTGCAGAAGATCGCGACCCTGGCCGGCCGGCAGGTCAATATCGCGGCCGAGCGCAACCCGGCCATGGCCCATATGTACATCATCAACCCCCTATCCGGGCAGCGGATGGACAACCTCTTTTCCACCCATCCCGATACCGGCAACCGCATCGAAGCTTTGCGCAAGCTTGCAGCCGAGATGCAGGTGGACGATAAGGGCCGCAGGCCTCAGCCTCGCCCAGCCCCGACCAGTACCGGTCGCGACATCGGCGGTGGCTGGCGCGTGCCGACCGTCGGACGGACCGACGAGGACGGCGGACAACGCGGTCCCTGGGGATAGAATAAAAGCGTGGCGCATAACAAACCTGATCCGGCGGGGCTCAAGCTTCGCCTCGTTGCTGCACAGCGGCTGAAATCCGTACTGGCGGGCGATAACTTCTCGCCCCTGACCGCCAGCGACCTGGCCGATGGGCGGGATCGCGCCCTGGCCAATCGGCTGATCACCACTGCCTTGCGCCGTCAGGGCCAGCTCAATTTCATTATCCACGCTTTGCTCGACAAGGGCATGCCCGGCAAGTCCGGCACGTTCGAAGCCGTGCTGCGGCTGTCGCTGGCGCAACTGGTATTTTTGCCCGATCTTGGCGCCCACAGCGCCCTGTTCCTCGCCGTCGAAGCCACCAAGCGCGACCCCAAGGCCCGCCATCTCAGCGGCCTGATGAATGCGGTGCTGCGCAATGCGCAGGCCAATTCGGCCAAGTTCAGCATGCTGAGCGATGACCTGCTGATTCCCGACACCTTTGGCGACACCTGGCTCGAAGCCTATGGCGAGGACGCCATCGATGCTTTCTCCGACGCCCTGCTATCAGGCGCGCCACTCGACCTGACGCTTAAGGATGATGATCAGGACCTGATCGATTCTCTGGGCGCCGAGCGGGTCATTGCCGACACCGTGCGCATCGACCAGCGCGACCGGCCCGTGGAAGCCCTGCCCGGCTATGCCGAGGGCCGCTGGTGGGTGCAGGACGCCGCATCAGCCATTCCGGCGCGACTGCTGGGTCTGCCGGCTGGCGCCCGCGTGCTCGACCTCTGCGCCGCCCCCGGTGGCAAGACCGCGCAACTGATCAAGGCCGGCCATCTGGTGACGGCGCTCGACAGCGACGCCAAGCGCATGGAGCGGCTCAAGGAAAACCTCGCACGCCTCGACTACACCGCCGAGATCATCGTCGGCGATGCCGGTACGTTCGCGCCCAATTCGCCCTATCAGGGCGTGCTGCTCGATGCGCCCTGCTCGGCTACCGGCACCTTCCGCCGCCACCCCGAAGTGATCTGGCACCGCTCGGTCAACGATGTCGCCGGACGTGTGCGTCTGCAGCGGGCCCTGCTCACCAATGCCTTCCGTTGCCTTGATACGGGCGGAGTCCTGATCTATTGCGTCTGTTCGCTCGAGCCCGCCGAGGGCGAGGATCAGGTCGCTTGGGCCCTTGATTCGTTGCCGGGTCTGGAGCTCTGGCCGGTGGACAAGGACGAGCTTGCGGGCCTTGAGTCGGCCGTTTCGGCGACCGGCCTGGTACGCACCCATCCGGGCCTGGCGCCGGGCGGACGCGATGGGGGCATGGACGGATTTTTTGTGGCGCGGTTCCGTCGCCGCTAAGAGCAATGTCGATTGGGCGCCATGGGGAAGGGTGCCAAACGAGGAATTGGGTCGTTGACGGGCAGAGATGAAACCACGCCGGCTTTGGCCGCATGGCGAGCGGAAGCGGCCCGATGGTGACGCGTCCCGGCCACGCGCTGCGCCGCCTTGCCTATGGTTTTGCCGATACCATGGTGACACTGCCCATCCTGCGCTGGACCTGGCGCGGGCTGGCCGACGACGCCTTTGCCGGTGAATTGCCCGAGTTCCGCCCGGCCGACCGCGAAGCCGTGCGCGACATGATGGCTGGCCGCTACTTGCTGGCCAGCAAACTGGTCGAAACCGGCGGCACCTCGCCGTTCGGCCTCGATGTCTACCATCTTGATTGGTGGCTCAACCTCCACAGCTTCTCCTGGCTGCGCCATTTCCGCGACGTGCGCGACAATGGCGAGCGCCGCTTTGCTCGTACCCTGGTGCTTGACTGGATCGGCCGCGAGGGCCAATTCGAACGCGATACCTGGGCCCCAGCGGTCACCGCCCAGCGCGTGCTCAACTGGCTGCGCCATTTGCCCTTGCTGCTCGATAGCGCCACACCCGAGCAGGCCAAGACCATCCAGCGTGTGCTCGGCGCCCAAATCCAGAGCCTCAAGGTGCGCGGACCATTGTCCAGCGATCCCAGCGAAGCCCTGTTCGCCGCCATTGCCCTGCTCGGCGCCGAATATTGCGAACAAGGCGACCAGACCGACATTCCAGCGCGGGTGGAGAAGCTCAACGCCTTGCTGGCCCAGCAATTGGATGCCGATGGCCTCCATCGCTCGCGCAGCCCCAAAATGCAGTTGCAACTGCTCGTCGAACTCGTCAGCGTCCGTCGCGTTGCCGGCTCGATCAAATCCGAGGCCGCCAACGAGCTGGGCGCCCAGATCGACCGTATGCATGAAAGCCTCGACGCCCTCACGCTTTCCAGCGGCGAACCGGTCTATTTCAATGGCGCCGGGCACCTGCCCCATGACGTCTTGATCGCCATCCAGTCCAACGGACCCAGCCGCCGCCGGCGCTCCATGCTCCTGGGCGGCTATGGCATCCTGCGTGACGGCGATGCGGTGGTGGTCGCCGATTCCGGCCTGCTGCCGCCTGCCGGTCTCGATGGCGACAGCCATGCCAGCGCGCTGGCCTTCGAATTCTCCCATGGCAGCGAACTGATCCTGGGCTCCTGTGGCCCCGCGCCCTCCGACCTGCCTGAGAGCAAGGCGCTGTTTCGCCAGGGTGTGGCCCATTCGGCCCCGACCATCGACGCGGAAAATGCGCCCGGTGTCACCAGCCCGATCATGACGCTCGACACCGCCGATCACCTGCTCAGCCTCACCACGTCAGGCTATGCCAAGCGCTTCGGCGTCGATATCGAGCGGCGGATCACCCTGCTGTCGGGCGGCACGACCCTGGTCGGGCAGGACCGCCTGATCGGCCATGGGACCCCGTCCGGCCACCTTTCGGTGCGCTTCCACCTGGCGCCTGGCGTGATGGTGCGGCGCAATCGCGGCGAGGGCATCGTGCGGCTGGTCCTGCCCAATGGCGCGGTCTGGAGCTTCCTCTGGGAAGGCGCCGAGTTCCACGAGGAGGAAAGCGTCCGCCAATCGGCCTATGTCGGTCTGCACAAGACGCGGCAACTGGTGCTGGAAACCGAGGTCGCAGCCAATGCCGAGATCGCCTGGATCTTTACGCTCGAACAGAACTAGCGCAGCGCTCCTCCATCTGCCCCTCCACAGGCGCTAGCAGGTTCCGTGCTCTAAACTGTGATACCCAGTTGGCCCCCCGCTCACTTCGTGCTAGCGAGCGCGCAAACCACATCACAGGGCGACACATCCTCATGGGCAAGACGGTCAAGGTCGGGCGGGCGCTGCTTTCGGTATTCGACAAGTCTGGCATGGCCGACTTCGCCAGGGGGCTCAGCGCGGCCGGTGTCGAGCTGGTTTCGACGGGCGGTACGCACAAGCTGATCAGGGATGCCGGTCTCCCGGTCCGCGAGATTTCCGACCTCACCGGCTTCCCCGAAATGATGGATGGCCGCGTCAAGACGCTGCATCCCAAGGTGCATGGCGGACTTCTTTCGGTACGGGACAACCCATCCCACGCCGCCTCCATGGACGAACATCAGATCGGCGCCATCGACCTGGTCGCAGTCAACCTCTACCCGTTCGAGAAGACCGTCGCATCGGGCGCCAGCTATGACGACATCATCGAGAATATCGACATTGGCGGCCCGGCCATGGTGCGGTCGGCGGCCAAGAACCACGCCTATGTCACCGTGGTCGTCGACCCCGCCGACTATCCCGCCATCCTCGACGCCATCAGCACCACTGGCGGCGTGCCATTCGAGCTGCGCCAGAGGCTGGCCGCCAAGGCCTATGCCCGCACCGCCGCCTATGACAGCGCTATCTCCACGTGGTTCGCCAAGGCGATCGACTACCCCGAAATTCCCTATCGCAGCTTTGCCGGCACCCTGCGCGAGGTTATGCGCTATGGCGAAAACCCCCATCAATGGGCCGGCTTCTATGCAAATGGCGAAAGCCGCGCCGGCGTCGCCACTGCGCAGCAGGTGCAGGGTAAGACGCTGAGCTACAACAATATCAACGACACTGACGCCGCCTTCGAGCTGGTCTCCGAGTTCGACCCGGCGCAGGTCGCCGCCGTTGCCATCATCAAGCACGCCAATCCCTGCGGCGTTGCCGTGGCCGACAACCTGCTGACGGCCTACCAGAACGCCCTGCGCACCGACCCCGTCTCGGCCTTTGGCGGCATCGTTGCCACCAATCGCGAGATCGACGCCACCACCGCCACCGAGATCGTCAAGGTCTTCACCGAGGTGATCGTGGCGCCGTCGGCAACCCAGGAAGCCCAGGACATCATTGCGGCCAAGAAGAACCTGCGCCTGTTGCTGACCGGCGGCATTGCTGACCCCAAGGCCGATGGCCTCGTGGTCAAGTCAGTGGCGGGTGGCCTGCTGGTCCAGTCGCGCGATAACAGAAATGTCGACGACTGCGATCTCAAGGTGGTGACCAAGAAGGCCCCATCGGACAAGGAAATGGCCGACCTGCGCCTCGCCGCCAAGGTAGCCAAGCACGTCAAATCCAACGCCATCGTCTACGTCAAGGACGGCGCCACGGTCGGCATTGGTGCGGGCCAGATGAGCCGGGTGGATTCCGCGCTGACCGGTCATCGCAAGTCGATCGACGCGGCAAAGGCGGCGGGCATCGAGGGTGCCCTGGCCCAGGGGTCGGTTGTTGCCTCCGACGCCTTTTTCCCCTTTGCCGATGGCCTTGAGGCTCTGGTCGCGGCCGGCGCCACCGCCGTCATCCAGCCGGGCGGCTCGATGCGCGACGACGAAGTTATCGCCGCCGCCGACGCCGCCGGCATCGCCATGGTAATGACCGGCATGCGCCATTTCCGGCACTAGCTTCGCCGCTTACAAAAAGTTGATAAGGGCCCGGATCGGAAGGTTAATATCTTTTTGACCGGTCAATGACAGATTGGATGGGTTGCGGGCAGTCTCTGCAGCCTCGGGACGGCTCAATGCGAGTTTCCATTTCCTCCGACCTGTCGACCCTGCTCCGGAAAGGCGCATGGCGCGCTGTCGGCTCGCTCGGCATCAAGGTGGCGACAGCCGGTCTGACCTACCTGACCTTCGTTGTGCTGGCTCGAACCATGACGCAGGTCGAGTACGGCCATTTTGCCTTTGGTCTGGCTTTGGCGACCGTGCTTGCTGTCGGTTTGCCTGCGGCCTGCGACTCGGACCAGAAGCGCAGGATCGCATTGGGTTGACCGAAGGCTGCGGCGCAGGAGGCCACGCAGGCCGTACGATCGGGAACCACGCTAATCGCGCTTGCTGCAGTGGCCATCTCTATTGTCCTCTGCGTCGGCGTCTTCGCGGTGACAGGCACCGTGACCCTGTCCGATACGACAACCCATTTCTATGGTGCCGCGTTTCTTATTTTGCCGATGGCACTGGCCGAATACAATTCGTCGGCCCTGCGAGCCCAGGGCTCGCTGTGGACGGCGCTGCTGCCGCGCGACATCCTGTGGCGGCTGGCCATGCCGGCCGCTACCGTTGCGCTGTTCGCTGCTGGCGTCATCCTGAGTGGCGCGGATGCGCTGGCCCTCTACTCCGCACTGCTGGTCGGCTCGCTGGTCCTGCAGTATTGGGTGGCGCACCAGCAGGGTTATGAACTGCGGGCCGGCTGGGGCGGCACGGCCCAATACTTGCGCGAGCGGGGCAGCATCGGCGCGTGGCTGTTGCTGGGCGCCCTGATCGAATCGGCTGCCCTGAACGCCGATGTGGTCTTGGTCGGTCTGATGGCCGGCCTTGAGAGCTCGGCCCTTTACTTCAACGCCATGCGCACCGCCGGACTGATGACGCTGATCAGCTACGCTATCGTGCTGGTGATGGCGCCGGTCATTACCCGGCATTACTATGCGGGCGACCGTTTCCAGACCCAACTGGTGACCGCTGCCGGCGCATGGGCCGGCTTCGCCTTCGCTGTCTGCACCTTCGGACTTTTTGTCCTGTTTGGGGAGCCCATCCTCTCCCTGTTTGGCCCCGTCTACGGCGATGCCCATCTGGTCCTGGTGCTGCTGTCAGCCGGTCTGCTGGTGGACGCCGCGACCGGCCCTACCCTCACCCTGATGACCACCACTGGCCAGGAACGCGTCTTCGCCTACTCGCTGGGCGCCGTGACCCTGGTAAGCCTTGTGATACAGGCGCTCGTCCTGCCGACCTATGGCCTGGTGGGCGTCGCCGCGGTGAACATGATCGCCCGGCTCGTGTCACAGGTCTTCATGGCCTTCTGGTGCATCGCAAAGGTGGGGGTGGATCCCACCATATTCGGTGTCCTGCGCCTACGCGGCATGGGCCGGCAGCTCCAGAGCTCGCAATAGCCGCCCACTACAACCGTACCGCCGAGTACGGTTGTGCTTGACCCCTCCCCCTTCCGGGCTTAGAACCACTCCAAACTTCCCTGCTGGAACATCGTCATGACCAAGGCCCGCACGCTCTACGACAAGATCTGGGACGACCATCTGGTCCAGAACAACGAAGACGGTACGAGCCTGCTCTATATCGACAGGCACCTGGTCCACGAAGTTACGAGCCCCCAGGCTTTCGAAGGCCTGCGCATGAACAACCGCAAGGTGCGCCACCCCGAACGCACGCTGGCCGTGGTTGACCATAACGTGCCCACCACCGACCGTTCACTGCCCAATCCTGATCCGGAAAGCGCGATCCAGATCGCGGCTCTCGCCGAGAACACCAAGGATTTCGGCATCGAATATTTCGACCCCTTCGACAAGCGCCAGGGCATCGTCCACATCGTCGGCCCCGAGCAGGGCTTTACCCTGCCCGGCATGACCATTGTCTGTGGCGATAGCCACACCTCCACCCATGGCGCCTTTGGCGCGCTGGCGCATGGTATCGGCACCTCGGAAGTGGAACACGTTCTCGCGACCCAGACACTGATCCAGCAAAAGGCCAAGAACATGCTGGTGCGGGTCGATGGCAAGCTGCCGCCCCATGTCACCGCCAAGGACATCATCCTCGCCATTATCGGCGAGATCGGCACCGCCGGCGGCAATGGCCACGTCATCGAATTTGCCGGCGAAGCCATCCGCTCGCTCAGCATGGAAGGCCGCATGACGGTCTGCAACATGACCATCGAGGGCGGCGCCCGCGCCGGCCTGATCGCCCCCGACGAGACGACGTTCAACTACGTCAACGGCCGCAACCGTGCCCCCAAGGGCAAGGCCTGGGACATGGCGCTCGATTACTGGAAGACACTCTATTCCGACGAAGGCGCCCATTTCGACAAGGTCGTTGTGCTCGACGCCGCCAAGCTGCCGCCGATCGTCTCCTGGGGCTCCTCGCCCGAGGACGTCATCACCGTCACCGGCGCTGTCCCCAATCCAGACGATATCGCCGACGAAAACAAGCGCGCCTCCAAGTGGCGGGCGCTGGACTATATGGGCCTCAAGCCCGGCACCCCGATCACCGAGATCGGCATCGACCGCGTCTTCATCGGCTCATGCACCAATGGCCGCATCGAAGACCTCCGCGCTGCTGCCGCGGTGATCGGCGGTCGCAAAGTCGCTTCCACGGTCAGCGCCATGGTCGTGCCCGGCTCGGGCCTGGTCAAGGATCAGGCCGAGGCTGAAGGCCTGCACACCATCTTCCTCGATGCCGGCTTCGAATGGCGCGAACCGGGCTGTTCCATGTGCCTGGCCATGAACCCCGACAAGCTCAAGCCGCAAGAGCGCTGCGCTTCGACCAGCAATCGCAATTTCGAGGGTCGTCAGGGCTTCAAGGGTCGCACCCACCTCGTGTCGCCTGCCATGGCCGCTGCCGCCGCCATTGCCGGCCATTTCGTCGATATCCGCGAGTGGCAGTAAGCCATTCCGACTGGGGGGCGCGGTTCGCGCCCACCCTCGACGACCTCGAGGCTCTGGCCAGTCAGGCTCTCAAGGAGCTGCCCGAACCGTTCCGCTCGCTGGCATCGGACGTCACCTGTTCCGTTGCCGAATTCGCCGAAGACGACGTCCTCGAAGGCTTCGGCATGGAGAGCCCGTTCGAGCTCATGGGCCTGTTCTCCGGCGTCGGTATGACCGAGGACGGCGCTGTGCCGCAGACCGGTCAACTGCCCAATACTGTCTTTCTTTATCGCCGAGCCATTCTCGACTACTGGGCCGAGAATGACGACAACACGCTGGGCGAAGTCGTGACCCACGTGCTGATCCACGAACTGGGCCACCATTTCGGCTTTTCCGACGAAGACATGGACGCCATCGAAGCTGCTGCAGACGAGCAGTAAACCCCAGTTGATACTCAAGTTGGCTTGGTAGACGGCCACGCCGTTAAGGTAAATTTCGGGTAAATCTTTGGAAATCTACTTAACCGTCTACTAATTCACATCAATGCTCAGATCCTCGCCGAAGGTGATCGGTTTGGAGCAGCTCTTGATCAGTTGGTGTGAGGTAAGAAATGACCATGCGCTCAAAGACCGCGCTGAAGATTGTACAACCCGAAATCGAGCAGATGGAGGCCGTGATGCAGGATGCGGCCAAGCAAGCCGCTCCAATGGTGCAGCGCCTCGCGGCGCATCGCGACCGGATCGACCTGGCCGTCAAGGAACTGGAAAGCGAGCGTTTCGACCTGATCTCGCGTCGCGACCTGCTGCGTCGGCAGGCCGAGGCCGTGGAACAGGGCCTGACCATGCATATCGAGGATATCGAAGCGACCATGCGGCTCTACGAAGGTGGCCTGAACTCGCTGCCGGCTCCGGCACAGTGAGCGTCCGCCCCCTGCCGGGGGCAACCCGACGGAAACCGCCCGCGGGGCCTAGCCCCGCTCGACGAACTCGAACTCCGCCTCGTTGCCTCCGGCCAGGTCATCCGACACTCTGACTGCCAGATTGCCCTCCTCGAGAGCCGCGAACCATTCTTCCCAGCTGACCAGATGAAAGCCGCCGATGCGATCGGGGCCCTCATTGCCATCGGTGTTGATGGCGTGCTGGCCGAAGGTCAGTTGCAGCAGGGTGCGAATGCCGGTGCCGTCGGGCGTATCCATCAGCATGGGATTGCCGCCGCGTGCCTCCGCCCATTGGCGGATTTCATCGCGATTAGTGAGGGTCTTGGCCATGGTCTGCTCCTTACATTGGCTGCTCGGATAAGCGTGCGCGAGGCGCTTGGTTCCGTTCGCTTGGAATTCCCAAGCCGGCCACTGCCTGCTAAGACCGGCTGACACGCCGGAGCAAGCATGACCACCAAGACCAACCGCATTCTGATGGGCCAGATCGGGGCCGCCCATGGCATCAAGGGCGCGGTCCGCATCGCCGCCCATACCCAGGATCCGGAAGCGATCGCCACCTATGGTCCGCTCGAAACCGACCGGCCCGGCCTGACCGTGACCATCACCAAAGCCCGCCTGCAAAAGAATGTTGTCATCGCTCACATCAAGGGCGTCAGCGACCGTACGGCCGCCGAAAAGCTCAATGGCGTGAACCTTTTTGTCGATCGCTCGAAGTTGCCCGCGCCCGATGACGAGGACGACTTCTACCACGCCGACCTGCTCGGCCTCGATGCACGGCTTGAATCGGGCGTGGTCATCGGCCAGGTCTCGGCCCTGCCCAATTTCGGCGCCGGCGACCTGATCGAAGTGCGCGACCCGCGCACCGGCGACACCTTCCTCTACCCCTTCACCAAGGCGGTAGTGCCCACCATCAATATCGCCGAGGGCTACCTCACCATCGTCGTGCCGCTCGATGCCCCCGAAGGCGAGGAAGAGCCCGATTGAGTTTTTCCGCTGCGATCATCACCCTGTTTCCCGAGCTGTTTCCCGGCCCCCTGGGCGCCTCGGTGCTCGGACGCGGCATGGCCGATGGCCTGTGGTCGCTCGAGGCGACGCATCTGCGCGACTTCGCCACCGATCGCCACCGCACCGTCGATGACACCCCATCGGGCGGCGGCGCCGGCATGGTGCTCAAGCCCGATATCCTGGCCAAAGCGATCGATGCGGTTTCCCCGCAAGGCGACACCCGCCCCCGCATCCTGATGTCGCCGCGCGGCGCCCCGTTGACGCAGAAGCGGGCGCGCGACCTGGCGCTGGGTCCCGGCGCGGTCATCGTCTGCGGGCGCTTCGAGGGCATCGACCAGCGCGTCATCGACAACAGGGGGCTCGAGGAAATCTCGATCGGCGACTATGTGCTGGCCGGCGGCGAAGTCGCCGCCATGGTGCTGCTGGAAGCCGTCGTGCGGCTCATTCCTGGCGTACTGGGTGGTGCCGAAAGCCATGCCGACGAGAGCTTCGAGAACGGCCTGTTGGAATATCCGCAATACACAAGACCCCAGAACTTTGAAGGCCTCGACATTCCCCAGGTGCTGACCTCGGGCGACCATGGCAAGATCGCCAGATGGCGTTCCGAACAGAGCCGGGCCCTCACCGCGGCGCGGCGGCCGGATTTGCTGAAGCAGCGGAGCTGATAACAAAGCGCGGCGCGCGTTGCCCCACCCCACCCTCGGTCCCTCCCCATCAAGGGGAGGGAGGCGCAGGCTTAGGCTCCGGTGGTGCAGTCGTCTCCCTCCCCCTTGTGGGGGAAGGATCAAGGGTGGGGGTAGGCCGCAAGCACTGTAGTGACCGGAATGACGTCTTTGATAGTTTGCTGATACTCAAAGCCTAGACTCTTGGGCGTTTTTCCCCTATAGCCGCGCCACTATCCGCGTGGCCGGGCTAATCGGACCCGCCGCGCACCAATAAAAAGACGACCACCTCCGTTACCAACCAAGACCGGGCGAACGAGCCGAAAGGCCCGCAAACGCTCCTATGAAAAGATTCAGAACGGAATCGACATGACCAATATTATCGAACAGCTTGAAGCCGAGCAGGTTGCGGCCCTCGCCGCCAAGCGCGAACTTCCCGACTTTACCCACGGCGATACCATCAAGGTGTGGGTCAAGATCCGCGAAGGCGAAAAAGAGCGCCTCCAGGCCTATGAAGGCGTCGTGATCGCCCTCAATGGCGGCGGCATCACCGCCTCCTTCACCGTTCGCAAGATTTCGTATGGCGAAGGCGTGGAACGCGTGTTCCCGCTCTATTCCCCCAACGTGGCTTCGGTCGAAGTCCTCAAGCGCGGTAAGGTCCGTCGCGCCAAGCTGTACTACCTGCGCGACCGTCGCGGTAAGTCGGCTCGTATTTTCGAATCGACCAACTCGCGCACCAAGAAGATCGAGGCTACCGAGCGCACTGCCGCCCAGGCTGCCCGTGAAGCACGCGAAGCCGAGAAGGTCGCCGCTGCCGAGGCTTTTGCCGCCGAGCAGGCCGCCAAGGACGCTGAGGCCGCAGCCGCTGCCAAGGCAGCCGAAGCCGCCGCTGCTGCAGAAGCTGCCGCCAGCGAAGAGCCCAAGGCAGAGTAAGACCGGGTTTCATACCCGCCCTTGCCTGATCAAATATCAGAGCCCGGCCCCGCAAGGAGCCGGGCTTTTTCGTCGACCGAGGAAGGAGGATACTCCCATGGATTCACGTGAAACGTCCGTACTGCTGCGCCACAAGGCCCAGGCCATTCTCGACGCCACCGGCTGGCCAAACCTCTTCACGGCGCGTTTCGGCGAGCACGCGCTGACCGGCAGCGCTCGCTATGACTTGATGGTCTGGCCTGATATCGACATCCACATGCCGGTACCGGCCAGCTACCGCATCGAATGGGCCGCCATGCTGCCTGCACTCAATGCTGGGCTGGAACAAGCCGGATTGCGGCTGCACAAGGCGCAGATGTGGGACGATTATGTCGATCCTCATCCGCTCGGCGCGGGGCTCTATTGGGGCATCCAGTTCGTCGAGGCCGATGGCACGGCGTGGAAATCCGACATCTGGGGCTGGGAGCCCGACGACTATGCCAGACGCCAAGCCCGCGACGCCGAACTCATCGCCCAACTGGCCAATGCCGATCGCGATCTCATCCTGCGGCTCAAGACCGAGGCGCGGGCACGTCCGGATTATTACGGCATCATTGCCGGCAGCTGGGACATCTACCAGTTCGTGCTGTCCCGCGCCGGCGCGACGCTTGCCGAGCTAGAGGCCTGGAAGGCAGAGCCACGGTAGAATCCGGCTTTACCATACCAACGCGCTCCGCGATAAGAAGCCCCGCCTACCCTTGCTGAGTCTCCATCATGTCCGTCTCGATCGTCACCTGGAACATCAATTCGGTTCGGCTGCGCTTGCCCATGGTCCTTGATTTCATCGCCCAGTATCAGCCCGACGTGCTGATGCTGCAGGAAATCAAATGCACCAACGACCAGTTCCCCACCAATGCCTTCATCGAGGCCGGCTATCCGCACCAGGCGGTACATGGGCAGAAGGGCTATCACGGCGTCGCCATCGTCTCGAAGTTCCCGCTGACCGACATTTCGAGCCGCGTCTTCTGCGAGATTCCCGAATCGCGCCACGTCTCCGCCCTGCTGGATTTTGGTCGCGGCCCGCTGACCGTGCACAATTTCTATATTCCGGCCGGCGGCGACGAGGCCGATCCCGAGATCAACCCCAAATTCAAGCACAAGCTGGGTTTCCTCAGCGAGTTGACGAGCTGGTTCAACGAACCGGCATTCCAGCGCGGCCACCTCATTGCGGGCGATTTCAACATTGCTCCGCACGAGAACGACGTCTGGAGCCACAAGCAATTGCTCAAGGTGGTCAGCCACACCCCGGTCGAGACCGAAGCGCTCAACGCCATCCTCAATGGCGGTCATGGCTGGACCGACCTGGTGCGCAAGCATGTGCCGCATGACCAGAAGCTCTATTCGTGGTGGAGCTATCGCAGCGCCGATTGGGAAAACGCCAACAAGGGCCGCCGCCTCGACCATATCTGGTCCACCGCTGATGTGGCCGAGCACTGCATTGGCACCGAGATCGTCAAGTCATTCCGCGGCTACGCCAAGCAGCCCAGCGACCACGTGCCGGTCATCGCGCGCTTTGCCGGGGTCTAGTCGAGCCAGTCGTCATCGCTGTTGAGAAAATGCTCCTCCCATTGGCTCTCGGGCACGGGATCGCCAATGGCATATTCGAATGCCGCCACCGCCCTCACATCGGGCGAGACGGTGCAGCGATAGCGCAAGTGAAACCAGCGGCCCTGGCTGCGAAAGGCGCCGCCCTCGGCCGTAAGGGTATGGCCGCTGACCGAAAGGTCGTCGAAGGCGTAGCCGACCAGGGCGTCTGGAACGAGGTTCGCGTCAGCCAGGCGAAGCTGCTCCAACGCCTCCATATTGCACAATTGCACCACCTGCTCGCTGCCGGCGAGCATTGGAAAATTGTCCCGCACCTCGGCATTATCAGGATCGGCGAGGATGTCCGCGGCAAAGAAATCCGTCGCGCGCACCATCTCGTCCAATGGCGGTGGCATTACCGGCGGCGCAATGGGTGTCACCTGGGCCGGGACTGGCGGCTCCTCAGGCTCAGGCGTCGGGGCAACCATGGCAGCGAGCTGTTTAGGACTGACCAGGTCGACGGTAATGGCGCGCAATACGGGCGCCTGCAACTGGCGTGGCATGGCACCCCAAACCAGGATGAATAAGACAAAGCCATGCACGGCCAGCGACAGCGGCAATGTCCAACGGACTGAACTTGTGATGATCTCTGGCTGGTCCATCGCGCGCAGAACCATTCGCGGCGTTTAAGGCTCTTTGCGGGCCCCGGCTTAGTCGCCCTTCATCTTGCGCCGCGCCGGCTCAAGTGCGCCAAGATAATTGCCCAGATCGCGCTCGATCCGCGCCACGGCGCGCTGCGCCAGCTCGGGCGATTGCTGCACCAGCTTCATGAAGGCATGCCGCGGCACGAACAGAGTCTCGCAATCGGTGACAGCAGTGATGGTCACCGGTCGCGGCTTTGCCAGAATCAGCGCCATGGCAGACACCACGCTGCCCGGCTCGGAAATCGCATAGGGCTTGCCGGCTCCCGGCCCCTCCGGCTTGGCCCTGAGGGTGCCCGACATCAGCACGAACGCGCCGGCGGGCACGTCGCCAGCCTTGTAGAGCACCGCGTCGGAGTCGAAATGCTGCTGGTCGCCGGCAAAGGCCAGCATGCGCCGCTGCTCGTCATCGCAGATATCGAAGAATTCGGCCTGCGCCAGCGCCTCGGCCGCATCGTCCCTGATCATAAGCCCCAATCCGGATGCGCCACGGCAAGCCCTAAAGGTCCGATGGCGGCCTTCAACGCGGCTTGCGACAAACACGATCGGCCCCGCGGGAGCGGAGCCGCATCATCCTATAGGGCATTTTGCGTCGCTTTGTACCGGATTTTGCTGTGGCGGAACCGAGCGGTCCCGCCATCCACCGCTTTTAGGGGACGAGGCGATAGCCGCCATCTTCTGTCACGAGCAGGCGGGCATTGGACGGATCCCGCTCGATCTTCTGGCGCAAGCGATAGATATGGGTCTCGAGCGTGTGGGTGGTGACGCGGTTATTGTAGCCCCACACTTCCTTGAGCAGCACATCGCGGGTGATAGTCTTGGGGCCCTGGCGATAGAGATACTTCAGGATGGAAGTTTCCTTGTCGGTCAGGCGAACCTTGCCGCCGTCATTGGCCTCAAGGAGCTTGGCCGATGGCTGGAAGCTGTATTGACCGATGGTAAAAACCACGTCCTCGCTCTGATCATGCTGGCGCAGGGCGGCGTTGATACGCGCCAGCAGCACCGGAAAGCGGAAGGGTTTGGTCAGGTAGTCATTGGCCCCCGAGTCGAGCCCCCGGATCTGGTCGGCATCCGTGTCGTGCCCGGTAAGCATCAGGATCGGGCTCTTGTAGCCCTCGGTGCGCAAAATCTTGACCGCCTCGCGACCATCCATATCGGGCAGGCCGACATCCAGGATCATCAGGTCAATATTGTTCTGGCGAGTTGCCTTGAGCGCATCATTGGCCGTTCCGGCCTGCAGGATTTCGAATTCTTCATGCGTCTCAAGTTGTTCGACCAGGGTCTTGCGCAGATCCGCATCATCGTCCACCAGCAGGATGCGTCGCTTGTTCATTGTTTTCTCCGGTCTTTTTACCTCAGCCCGCCCATGGGTCACAGTATTGCGACCGGTTTTTGGCCTGCTAATCACAAGGGCGTTACAGGCAGGAGCAACGAAGAAGAGCGGCAACAAGTTGCAGTAAAAGCGGTACCGCGCCTGGCATGGCGGCCGCGGCGGCCTAGACGATCGGCGGGCGCGTGCCAAACAGGGCCGAGCCGACCCGAACATGGGTGGCGCCCATGGCAATGCCGGTCTCGAAATCGCCGCTCATGCCCATGGACAGGCCAGTGACGCCCGCGTCGCGCGCCAGGGTAGCCAGATGAGCAAAATAAGGACCAGCCGGCTGGCCGTCGGGCGGAATACACATCAGCCCGACGATATCGAGCCCATGCACGTCGCGGCAACGCGCCACGAAGGCAACGGCCTCGTCCGTGGCGATGCCCGCCTTCTGGTCTTCGCCGCCAATATTGACCTGGACGAAGCATGGCAGCTTGCGGCCCGATTTCTGCATTTCTGCTGCCAGCATGCTGGCGAGTTTCTCGCGATCGACGGTCTGGATGACGTCGAACAGCGCCACCGCCTCGCGCACCTTGTTGGTTTGCAGCGGACCGATCAGGTGCAATTGCACATCCGGGTAGCGCTCGCGCAAGGCCGGCCACTTGTCCTTGGCTTCCTGCACCCGGTTCTCGCCGAAGATGCGCTGACCGGCCGCGAGAAACGGCTCGACGGCATCGGCGGCGAAGGTCTTGGAAACGGCGACCAGCGTCACATCAGGCGCCGGCGGTCCGAACCGCTCCTGGGCCTTCTGGATGCGCCCCTTGATGGCGGCAAGTTGGCTCGCGGCATCTGCGTCCATGCTTTCGCCCTGTTCCTGTTGACCTTGGAGGTGATTTCTGGTGATGGTCCGGTAGCCAAAATCCCCCATAAACGCAAGCGATGCGACCAGTTTGGCGCCGCTTCCGGCAAATCACCCAAGGACGACATAAGTGAGCGGCGAACGCTACAATCCGCGCGAAATGGAACCCAAATGGCAGCAGGTCTGGGCCGACGCCCAGAGCTTTGTCAGCTCCAATGACGATCCGCGCGAACCCTATTACGTCCTCGAGATGTTCCCCTACCCATCGGGCCGCATCCATATGGGCCACGTGCGCAACTACGCCATGGGCGACGTGGTGGCGCGCTATCATCGCGCCAAGGGTAAGAATGTTCTGCACCCCATGGGCTGGGACGCCTTCGGCCTGCCCGCCGAGAACGCCGCGATCGAGCGCGGGCTCAATCCCGGCGTCTGGACGCGCCAGAACATCACCTCGATGAAGGCCCAGCTCAAATCCATGGGCCTGGCCATCGACTGGACGCGCGAGATTGCCACCTGCGAGCCCGAATATTACCAGCATCAGCAATCGATGTTCATCGACATGCTGGCCGCCGGGCTGATTACCCGCAAGAAGTCCAAGGTCAACTGGGATCCGGTGGATATGACCGTACTGGCCAACGAGCAGGTCATTGACGGCAAGGGCTGGCGCTCGGGCGCTGTGGTCGAGCAGCGCGAGCTGACGCAGTGGTTCTTCAAGATTTCCGATTTTGCCGAGGAACTGCTGGAAGCCCTGGACGGGCTGACCGAGTGGCCCGAGAAAGTGCGCACCATGCAGCGCAACTGGATCGGCAAGTCCGAAGGCCTGCGCCTGCGCTTCGAACTGGTGCCAGGCAATGCCACCGCCGCCCGCAGCATCGAGGTGTTCACCACCCGTCCCGATACGATTTTCGGCGCATCGTTTGTCGCCCTGTCGCCCGATCACCCGCTGACCGCCGAACTGGCCGCGAACAACCCCGAACTGGCTGAATTCGTTGCCGAATGCCGCCGCATGGGCACCGCCACCGAGGCGATCGAAACCGCCGAGAAGCGCGGCTATCGCACTGCACTCAGCGTGAAGCATCCGGCCGTCGAAGGTGCGGTGCTGCCCGTCTACGTCGCCAATTTCGTGCTGATGGACTATGGCAGCGGCGCCATTTTTGGCTGCCCGGCGCATGACCAGCGCGACCTGGACTTTGCCCGCAAATACGACCTGCCGGTCTTGCCGGTGGTGCTGCCACAGGGCGGCGACGCCTCGGCATTTTCCGTGGCTGACATCGCCTATACCGATGCTGGGACCATCTTCAACTCCGGTTTCCTCGACGGCTTGAGCATCGAAGACGCCAAAAAGGCGGCGACCGCTCACTTTGCCGCCCGCCAGATTGACGGCCACCCGCAAGGTGAGGTTGAGGTCAATTATCGCCTGCGCGACTGGGGCCTGTCGCGCCAGCGTTATTGGGGCGCGCCGATCCCGATCATCCATTGCGAGGTCTGCGGCACCATTCCGGTACCCAAGAAGGACCTGCCAGTGGTGCTGCCCACAGACGTGACCTTTGATCGTCCCGGCAACGCCTTGGATCACCATCCGACGTGGAAGCACGTCAACTGCCCGCAATGCGGAGCAGCGGCGCGCCGTGAAACCGACACCATGGACACCTTCGTCGATTCGTCGTGGTATTTCGCCCGATTCACCGCGCCACAGGCGGAAACGCCGACTATTCCCGATGTCGTCAATCGCTGGCTGCCGGTCGATCAGTATATCGGCGGCGTCGAGCACGCGATTCTGCACCTGCTCTATTCGCGCTTCTTCACCCGCGCCATGAAGGCCACCGGCCATATCGGGCTGGATGAGCCGTTCAAGGGCCTGTTCACCCAGGGCATGGTGACCCACGAGACCTACAAGAACGCCGATGGCGACTGGGTCGACCCGTCCGAACTGCGCGTCGTCACCGAGGACGGCACGGCGATCGCTGCCGACGACGTCAGAGAAGTCGTTGGCATGAAGCGCTATTTTCAGGCCTCGACCGGCCAGCCGATTTCGATCGGTTCAGTCGAAAAGATGAGCAAATCCAAGAAGAACGTGGTCGATCCCGACGAAATCGTCGCCACCTACGGTGCCGACACGGCGCGCTGGTTCATGCTGTCGGACTCGCCGCCGGAACGCGATGTGCAATGGACCGAGGCCGGCGTTGAAGGCGCCAGCCGCTTCCAGCAGCGCATCTGGCGCCTGGTCAGCGAAACGATCGAGTTGACGAAACAGTCGTTGGACATCGTTCACGTTTCCGACGACGATGAAGGCTTGGCTTTGCGCAAGATTGTGCATCGCGCCGTCCACAATGTCGGCGCCGACATTGAAGGCCTGCGCTTCAACCGCGCCGTTGCCCAGATTTACGAACTGACCAATGCCCTGGTTCGTTCGGCCGGGCTCGTCTCGGCTGGCCCTGCAGGCCGCCTCAGCGCCTTGCAGCAGGGCGTGGAGTACCTGATCCAACTCGTGGCGCCAATGATGCCCCACTTGGCCGAAACCTGCTGGGAGGCCCTTGGCAAGCCCGGGCTCGTCGCCGATGCCCTATGGCCCGAAGTCGATCCGGCTCTGCTGGTCGATGACAGCGTCACCCTGCCAATTCAGGTCAACGGCAAGCGGCGCGGCGAGATTACGGTCGCCAAGGGCATGCCTGCGGCGGAAGTCGAAAAGCTCGTCTTGTCTTTGGACGAGATTGTCCGCATTCTCGACGGCAAGGCACCCAAGAAGATCGTCATCGTCCCGGACAGGATCGTCAATGTCGTGGTCTAAGACCCTCCGCCGGACTGCTGTCATCGGCCTCGCGCTGGGCCTTGGCCCGGTGCTGGGCGCCTGCAGCTTCACGCCGGTCTATAGCGGCGCGCTGGCCAGCCAGCCCGATCTCAACCTTGCCTATGGCAAGCCCAATAGCCGGCTGGAACAGGTGGTCTACCAGGAGCTGGCGCTGCGCTTCGGCCCCTCCTCGGAGGCTGAGACCGCGCCGCTGGCCACCGTGTCCGTGGGCTCCAGCGCTGCCGATATGACCATGGCGGCGACCGCCAATCCCAGCAAGCCCATGGAAGTCACGGTAACCGCAACGCTCACCATCGCCCGCCGCGATGGCAGCACGACGCCGCCCATGACCTTCACCCGCAAGGCCACCGCCAACTATACCCGCAGCGGCCAGGTTCTGGCGGACAACACCGCCGCCGCCGAGGCTAGCGAACGGGCGGCCAAGGTGGCCGCCGAGTCTCTGCGCTTGGCAGTTCTGGCTGCGCTCAGCCGCGGATGACCGCGCTCAAGGCCCATGAAGTGGCCCGCTTTCTGGCCCGGCCCGACCTGAGCGAAGGCATTTTCCTCGCCTATGGTCCCGATGCGGGCCTGGTGCGTGAAACGGCGCAACGCCTGGTGCGCCAGCTCAGTGGCGACGACCCCGAATCGGCCAGCGTGGTGAGCCTGGAAGGCGCCGATGTGGACGCCGACCCGTCCATACTGGCGGTCGAAGCCAAGACCATGTCGCTCTTCGGCGGCAAGCGCATCGTGCGCGTACGCGGCGCCAGCAAATCGCTGGTCATGACCCTTACTGAGCTACGCGACGACCCCGGCGGCGCTGCGATCATCCTCGAGGCCGGCAATCTTGCCCCCAAGGACGCCTTACGGGCGCTGGTAGAAGCCGCCAAGCTCGGCCGGGCCCTGCCCTGCTATCCCGATAGCGACGAGACGCTGCAGGCGCTGATTCGCGAGACCTTCAATCAGAACGGTATCCGGGTCGATGCCGACGTTGTCACCACCCTGCGCGAAATCCTGGGCAATGACCGCGAGATCACGCGCCGCGAGCTCGAAAAGCTCAGCCTCTACGCGGCCAACAGCAAGACGCTGACTCGCGAGGACGTGCTGTTGCTGTGTGCCGATAACGGCATGCTGGTCATCGATGCCATATTGGATGCCACCGGCAGCGGTCACGCCGAAAAGCTCGAAATGGCGCTCAACCGCGCGCTGTCGTCGGCGGTTGATCCGCAGCGCCTCCTGGCCATGTGCACGATCCACTTCGCCAATCTGCGACGCTGGCGCACCGAGGTCGATACTGGCAAAAGCCCGCGCATGGTGCTCGACAATCTGCGGCCCAAGCCACACTTTTCGCGCGCCTCGGCCTTGGAACAGCAATTGCGCTTATGGTCGGATAGCGCTCTGGCGACGGCTTCGGAGCGAATCTACCAGGCAACAGCCGACAGCCGACGCCGCCCCGCGTTGGCCGAAGCCGGCCTGCGTCGCACGCTATTGGCCATCTGCATGATGGCGGCGGCGCACTAACAGCCGGCCCGCCCGGCGTTTCACGTGAAACGCTAACTTGACCCGGTGAGCTTGAGGCAGATGCCGTCGAGTTGCTCCAGCGTCTTGTAGCGAATCTCAAGCTTGCCACCGCGCTCGCCATGGGCCAGGGATACCGACAGACCAAGCGCGTCCGACAAGCGGCGCTCCAGCGCCAGCGTATCGGGATCGCGATCGGGCTGGCTCGAAGCAGCCGGCTTCTTACCAGCCACATCGCGCTGCTGGCTCAGCGCTTCCGCCTCTCGCACCGACAAACCACCCGACACGATCTGCCGGGCCAGCGTAGCCGGGTCCTCGGCGGTAATCAGCGTGCGGGCATGGCCGGCGGTCAGGGTACCGCTCGCCACCATGTCGCGCACGTCCTCGGGCAGGCGCAACAGCCGCAGCGTATTGGCGACATGCGACCGGCTCTTGCCAATCACCTGGGCCAGATCCTGCTGGGTATAATCAAACTGTTCGATCAGCTGCCCATAACCCATTGCTTCTTCAAGCGGATTGAGGTCGGCACGCTGAACGTTCTCGATGATGGCGAGTTCAAGCGCTTCCTTGTCGCCGACATCGCGCACGATGACCGGCACGTCGTGCAGGCCAGCCTTCTGCGCCGCGCGCCAGCGGCGTTCGCCGGCGATCAGCTCGAAGATGTTGGGATCATTGCTGGGACGGACCAGCAGGGGCTGCATCACACCCTTTTCGCGAATCGAATTGGTCAGCTCTTCGAGCTGCTCGCTATCGAACGTGCGCCGGGGATTGGCCCGGTTGGCAATGATGAACTCGACCGGCAAGCGCTTGACGCCGCCCGATTCGGTGACCCGGGCGCCCTCGATGGTCGCCATGTCGCCGATCAGGGCTGCCAGCCCGCGGCCGAGTCGTGTGGGTCTATCGTTCATGGACGGCCTCCTATGCCGCGTTGAGCTGCCGCTCGCGGCGGATCACTTCGGTCGCCAGTCGCAGATAGGCCTGGCTGCCGGCACATTTCAAATCATAGAGCAGAGCCGGCTTGCCGTAGGACGGCGCCTCGCTCAGGCGGACGTTGCGCGGAATGACGGTATCGTAGACCAGCGCGCCCATTTCGTTACGCACATCCTGCAGAACCTGCTCGGAGAGGTTGTTGCGCTTGTCGAACATCGTCATGACCACGCCCTGGATGGACAGGCGCGGATTGAGCGTGGATCGAATTTGTTCAATGGTTTGAAGGAGTTGGCTAAGGCCTTCCAGCGCGAAGAACTCGCATTGCAACGGCACCAGTACCGCGTCGGCAGCAACCAGAGAATTGACGGTCAGCAGATTCAGCGACGGCGGGCAATCGATGAGGATGTAGCTCACCGGCTTGTCGTTGATAGTCAAATCGCCGAGCTGCTTGAAGGCGTTGCGCAGCTTGAAGGCGCGGTCGGCCTGGCCGGCAATGGTCAGTTCGACGCCCAGCAGGTCCATGGTCGACGGCACGATGGCAACGTTTGGCACGCTAGTCATGATGGCCGACTGCGCAACAGTGGCCTCACCCACCAGCAAATCGTAGGATGACACTTCGCGATCAGTGCGCGAGATGCCCAAGCCCGTCGAGGCGTTCCCTTGAGGGTCGAGATCGACGATGAGCACGCGCTCGCCAATGGCGGCAAGCGCCGTTGCGAGGTTGATGGCGGTCGTGGTCTTGCCCACGCCACCCTTTTGATTGGCCAGTGTCAGGATACGGGGCGCCACAACAGGCCTCCAGCTCGTTCGCCGCTAACTAACTGTTTTCGCACGCAAATTCGAGAGCGTGAGCAGGACACCGCTTGGATCGGCATCACTTGGTGTTATTAGCACGTCGGAGTCCCAGCGCGTAGCCGTTTCCGTGAGTTCTT
Organism: Devosia lacusdianchii; assembly: GCF_022429625.1. Taxonomy (NCBI): domain Bacteria; kingdom Pseudomonadati; phylum Pseudomonadota; class Alphaproteobacteria; order Hyphomicrobiales; family Devosiaceae; genus Devosia; species Devosia lacusdianchii. The sequence goes on from NZ_CP092483.1 coordinate 4,220,665, forward strand.
CAACATGTTCCCTGCCTTTGTGCAGGATCGCCCGCGTTTGCGGGGCGAAGAACGGGCTCATCCAGCTACACAATTGCGGGAGCGAGGCCAGCGCGCGCGACGTGATGACATCCGGCGCCGGTGTTTCACGTGAATCAATCTGGTCGCTGCGCGCGCCTTCAACGACGACCAGCAGGCCAAGTTCTCGGGCCACTGTCCGCAGAAAGCTGACCTTTCGCCCATTCGGTTCGACAAGCGTGAAATGGCGGTTGCTGCCTTTGAAAGCGATAGCCAGCGGCAGTGCAGGAAATCCTCCGCCGCTGCCCAGGTCCAGAAACGTCTGATCCTCGGCCTTAAGCAGCGCGAGAACTTGCAGGCTGTCGGCAAAATGCCGCGTCCAAACCTCATCCAGTGTTTCACGTGAAACAAGATTCTGCACCGCCTGCCATTTGCGCAGCAACTGGGCATAGGATTCCAAATCCGCAGCCACACTGGCGAGCGGCCGGGTGAAATACCTGGCATAACGTTCGACTGGATCCAGCATCAACTCGCCTTGCGGAGTTCGCCGCGCCGAATCACTGCCAGGAGCAGTGTGATGGCGGCCGGCGTCATGCCGTCCATGGCCTGGGCCTGCGCGATGGTCTGTGGCCGGTGCTGCGCCAGCTTCTGCCGCAACTCCATCGATAGGCTCGGAATCGCCGCATAGTCGATCGTTTCGGGGATCGGTCGTTGCTCGTCCCGTCGCACCGCATCGATGTCGTCGCGCTGGCGGTCGAGATATACAGCATACTGCGCGTCGACCACGAGCTGCTCGATGACCCCGCTATCGATGGCGCCAATTTCTGGCCACAGCCGGATCACGTCATCCGGATTGACGTCGGGATAAGAAAGCAGGTCGAACGCCGAACGGGATTTTCCGTCCTCGTTGACCGCAATGCCGGCCTTGCGTGCCGCGTTTGGCGAGGTTTTGAGCGTCGTCAGCAGTGCGCGCCCATGTTCAAGCGCTATGGCCTTGCGACCGAACATTTCACGCCGCTCTTCCTGCACCAGGCCGTTGCTGACGCCAAGCGGCGTGAGCCTCTGATCCGCATTGTCGGCGCGCAGATGGAGCCGGAACTCGGCCCGGGAGGTAAACATGCGATAAGGCTCGGACACGCCGCGGGTCACCAGGTCGTCCACCATGACGCCAAGATAGCTCTCGGTGCGAGATAAGATCATAGGCCCACGACCGGCGGCGGCCAGTGCGGCATTGGCGCCGGCCAGTAGCCCCTGCGCGCCGGCCTCTTCGTACCCGGTGGTGCCGTTGATCTGGCCGGCAAGATAGAGCCCGGGCTGGCGCTTCACCTCGAGCGTGGCACGCAGTTCGCGGGGATCGACATAGTCATACTCGATCGCGTAGCCGGGGCGAACAATACGCACATTTTCCAGCCCCGGCATGGAGCGCAGGAACGCCTCCTGTACGTCCGCCGGGAGCGAGGTGGACAGACCATTTGGATAGATGGTCGGATCATCAAGTCCTTCAGGCTCAAGGAAAATCTGGTGGCTGTCGCGATCGGCGAAGCGGACCACCTTATCCTCGATCGACGGGCAATAGCGCGGGCCGCGGCTCTGGATGCGGCCGGAATACATGGCGGAACGATGCAGGTTTTCCGAGATGATCCGATGTGTTTCGGCCGTCGTCCGCGTAATATGGCAGGAAACCTGCGGCGTGGTAATGGCGCGCGTCAGCGAGGAGAAGGCCTCGGGCGGCGTGTCTCCAGGCTGCTCCTCGAGCACAGAAAAGTTGATGGTGGTGGCGTCGAGACGGGCCGGTGTACCAGTCTTCAGCCGACCGAGTTGCAGGCCCAACGCTTCAAGTCGAGTGGAGAGACCCAGGACCGGCTTCTCGCCAACCCGCCCTGCCGGCGTCGTTTCCTCCCCGCGATGGATAAGGCCGCGCAGGAAAGTGCCAGTGGTCAGTACCACCGCCTTGGTGCCGATGCGACGGCCGTCGAGCAGGATAACCCCGGACACCACGCCGTTAGTGACCTCGATATCGTCGACCTCACCCTCGATGACGTCGAGATTGGGCTGAGCGCTGATCGCCGCTTGCATGGCTTGACGATAGAGCTTGCGGTCGGCCTGAGCACGGGGCCCGCGCACGGCCGGCCCTTTGCGTCGGTTGAGGACGCGAAACTGGATGCCGGCCTGGTCAGCAACACGGCCCATGAGACCGTCGAGCGCATCGATCTCGCGAACCAGATGGCCCTTGCCCAGCCCGCCAATGGCCGGATTGCAGCTCATTTCGCCTATCGTGGCGAACTTGTGAGTCACCAGTGCCGTTGCAGCGCCCAGACGCGCGGAGGCCGCGGCAGCCTCACAGCCGGCGTGACCACCCCCTACAACGATGACGGCATAGTCGGTCATGGTAAGTCTCTCCAGGACGGCTCAATAGGCCAATGTTTCACGTGAATCAATTCCACGGTGCTGGCCGCTCGCTTCAAGCCACCAGTCCAGCGTGTTTCACGTGAATCATTTGCCGATGCAGAAGCTCGCAAACAGGCGATCGAGCACGCGTTCGGCATCGAGCCGCCCAACCAGTCGTTCGAGGGCTTGTGACGCTATTCGCAGGCTCTCGGCCGCGAGTTCGGGCATGGCGAGCTGTCGGCTCGCAGCGTCGAGGGCGCCAACGGCCTCACTGAGGGCGACGCGGTCACGCTCACGACTAAGCAGGGCCGGTTCGCCCGTCGCCAGAGTGCCACCGATAGACTCGATCCGGGCCAGCAGTTCCGCGAGCCCTTCGCCCGAGGATGCCGACACCGAGACATCCACGTCGCTTACCTCTGCAAGGTCGCGCTTGGTGCCGACGCGAATGTGTTTCTGAGATGGCGTGGTCGGAATAGCGCCCGCGATATCGGGCGCCACCAGCCAAAGTACGATATCCGCCTGGTCAATCGCCAGTCTCGCGCGCCGGACGCCTTCGGCTTCGGCCTTGCTATCGGTGTCACGAAGACCCGCAAGGTCGAGCAACAGATAGAGCTGCCCGCCAATATCGAGCGGCACCTCGCGCACATCGCGCGTCGTGCCCGCCTCATCGGTCACGATTGCAATGTCTGATTTGGCCAAGGCGTTGAGCAGGCTGGATTTTCCAACATTGGGTGCACCGGCCAGCGCCACTCTTATGCCCTCGCGGACGATACGCCCATGTTCGATCGACGCGAGCGCGGCACCAATGTCGGTCCGCAATGCCGTGATGCTGTCACCGAATGTGGCCGGCAGGGCATCGGCAACGTCGCCTTCATCGGAGAAATCCAGCCGCGCCTCAATTTCCGCCCGTAGATCGAGCAACTGATCGCGCCAGCCATCGATCCGCTGCGACAGACCACCCTCGAACCGCGCAAGGGCCTGCCGGCGCTGGTTTTCTGTTTCTGCCTCCAGCAGGTCGCCCAGCCCTTCGATCTCGACGAGATCCAGCTTGCCATTTTCAAAGGCGCGACGCGTGAACTCGCCGGCTTCGGCTAAGCGCGCGCCCATCGATGTCAGCAGGTTGAGGATGGCGCGGACGCCAGCAGGAGAGCCATGGACCTGCAGTTCGCCGCAGTCTTCGCCGGTGAAACTGTGTGGCGCCGGGAACCAGGCAACAAGACCACGGTCGAGAAGTGATTCACGGCCTATCGGGCGGAGTGACAGGTTTCGAGGGGTGGGAATAGCACCGCTTACATTCTCAAGCAGCTCGCGTGTGCGGGGGCCGGACAATCGAATAACCGCAACGCCGGATGGCGGGGCACCGGAGGAAAGGGCAACGATGGTGTCGGTATGGGTCATCGAGCTACCAGGAGGTAATCAAACAGCGGCGCGCCAACATACCCCCCGGCGAGTAAAGCAAAAAGCGGCCTGCTTGCGCCGGCCGCCCTTTAAATACAACAGGCTACGCCTGTTAGGTGTTCATCGAGTCGAAGAAGTCTGAATTGGTCTTGGTCTGGCGGACCTTGTCCATCAGGAATTCCATGGCGTCAATCGTCCCCATTGGATTGAGGATGCGGCGCAGGACATACATCTTCTTGAGGATATCCGGCTCGACCAGCAGCTCTTCCTTGCGGGTGCCCGACTTGGTGATGTCGAGCGCCGGGAAGATGCGCTTGTCGGCGACCTTTCGATCCAGGATGATTTCGGAGTTGCCCGTACCCTTGAATTCTTCGAAGATCACTTCGTCCATGCGCGAGCCGGTATCGATCAGCGCCGTGGAAATGATGGTCAGCGAACCGCCATCCTCGATATTGCGGGCGGCGCCGAAGAAGCGCTTCGGGCGCTGCAAGGCATTGGCATCCACACCGCCGGTGAGCACCTTGCCGGAGCTTGGCACGACGGTGTTGTAGGCGCGGCCAAGGCGGGTGATCGAGTCAAGCAGGATAACCACGTCGCGCTTGTGTTCGACCAGGCGCTTGGCCTTTTCGATCACCATTTCGGCGACCTGGACGTGGCGCGATGCTGGCTCATCGAAGGTCGAGGAGATGACTTCGCCGCGCACCGAGCGCTGCATATCGGTCACTTCTTCCGGCCGCTCGTCGATGAGCAGCACGATCAGATAGCATTCCGGGTGATTGGTCGCGATCGACTGTGCAATATTCTGCAACAGTACAGTTTTACCGGTACGCGGCGGCGCAACAATCAGCGCGCGCTGACCCTTGCCGAGCGGCGCCACCAGGTCGAGCAGGCGGGCCGAGCGATCCTTGAGGGTTGGATCGGGCAGCTCCATGCGGAGCCGTTCTTCGGGGTAAAGCGGGGTGAGGTTGTCGAAGTTGACCTTGTGGCGGACCGCCTCGGGGTCTTCGAAATTGATGGTATTGACCTTGAGCAGCGCGAAGTAGCGCTCGCCATCCTTGGGAGACCGGATCTGGCCTTCGACCGTATCGCCGGTCCGTAGACCAAAACGGCGAATCTGGGATGGGCTGACATAGATATCATCGGGACCCGGGAGATAGTTTGCGTCCGGGGAACGCAGGAAACCGAAACCGTCGGGTAGAACTTCAACGACGCCTTCGCCGGTGATGTCCACTTCCTGGGCGGCCAGTTCCTTGAGGATCGCAAACATCAATTCCTGTTTGCGCATGGTCGAGGCGTTCTCGACCTCGTGTTCTTCGGCGAACACCAAAAGTTCGGCCGGGGATTTGGCCTTGAGCTCGCTGAGCTTCATATTCTGCATGTAGCGGATAAACCCTTGAGGGAAATCTGGAGGCTAGTCGTATTTGGGAGGGGTAGGCACCGCGCAGCGACCGGGGAGGTCCGCTCATTTTTGGGATGCGTTGACGCTGATGTAGCGTGATCCGGGGCCAGTTTCAAGATTGAAACCGCGCAGTGCCGGGCGATTCACGTGAAACTTCGAGCCCGTCCCGCAGGGCAAATCGCTCCGGTGGAGCGATTTGAGGCGAGAAGGCCATGGGAGCTATGCTCGAGTGGCAACTCGGATCAATGGCAGTCACAACATACGGAACCCTCGGGTCAAGCCCGAGGGTGACGCGCAGTGGATAGTGGTTTCAGAACGGCTTAACGATCACGGCGATGACGATGATGATGGCGATGACGAACGGGATTTCGTTGATCGCCCGGAAGAAGGTATGCGGCCTGGTATTCTTGTCCTGCTGGAAAGACCGCAGCAGCGAGCCGTACCACCCGTGAATCCCACTCAGCGCGATAACCAGCGCCGCCTTGAGCCACATCCAGCCCATCGAAAAATCGACAATGCCGAAGCCGAAGGCCAGCCACAGGCCGAAGACCCAGGTGGCGATCATCGCCGGCGTGATGATGCCGCGATAGAGCCGCCGCTCCATGACCTTGAACGTCTCTGACTTGTCGGAACCGACTTCGGACTGGGCGTGATAAACAAACAGGCGCGGCAGATACATCATGCCACTCATCCAGGCGATAACCGAGATAACGTGCAGGGCCTTGACCCATTCGTACATTCTTTGAACTCCTCAACAGTTCAATCCGGCACTAGCCATTCTTGACCCGCTCCACCAGCCCGGCCACGTGCTCGATCGGCGTTTCCGGAACGATGCCGTGGCCCAGATTGAAGATATGCGGGCGGCCCTGGAAGGCAGCGAGGATGGCGTCGATCCGCTCATCGAGCTGTGCACCGCCGGCCACGAGCCGAAGTGGATCGAGATTGCCCTGTACCGGCAAATCGGCAGGCAGGTGCCTTGCGGCAAAATCGAGCGGTGTCGCGTAGTCGAGACCCAGCGCGTTGACACCCGTTCGCGCGGCATAGTTGGCCAGATTGCCGGCAGCACCGCGCGGAAAGCCGATAATCGGCGCATTGGGCACGCGCGCCCGCACACCGTCGACGATCCGGCGATTGGGTTCGATCACCCGCGCTTCAAAAGCCTGGTCATCAAGGTTCAGCGCCCAGCTTTCGAACAGCTGCACCACATCGGCGCCCGCTTCGAGCTGCGCCACCAGATAATCGATGCTGGTGGCGACAAGGATATCGATCAGCGCGGCGAAGGCGTCCGGATGACGCAAGGCAAAAAGACGCGCGGCGGCCTGATCGGTCGAACCGCGTCCGCCGATCATATAGGTCGCGACCGTCCAGGGAGAGCCGCAGAAGCCGATCAGCGTCTTCTCCGGGGTCAGCGCTGCACGTAGCCGCCGCACGGTCTCCAGCACCGGCGCCAGATGGTCCAAAGCCCGTTCCGGCTTGAGTGCCCCAATGCTTTCGGCAGAAACTGGATCGAGAACCGGTCCTTCGCCCTGCTCGAAGCGAACCGACTGTCCCAGTGCATCGGGTACCACCAGAATGTCGGAGAAGAGGATCGCAGCATCGAGATCGAAGCGCCGCAGTGGCTGCAGCGTCACCTCGGTTGCAAGGTCCGGCGTGTAGCAGAGTTCGAGGAAGTTCTTCGCCTTGGTCCGGATCTCTCGATACTCGGGCAGATAGCGGCCAGCCTGGCGCATGATCCAGATCGGCGGCCGTTCCTGACGTTCTCCTAAAACGGTTGCCAGCAGAGGTTTGTGGGTCACCACGTCCTTCCCTTCCAAACCCCAAAAGAGTCTTTCTGACTTAGTATTTGTATCATCATGGCGGTGTTTTGGGCCAATTCAGCGCTCTCCACAATCGGCATGGTGGCGGCACAAGCGCGCAGGCTTATGGTAAACGTGGTGTTAACGGGGTCTGTGAGTGATTTGCCACGGCGCATGCCCGACAATAGTTAACGAGGCGTTAACTGGCCGAGTCCGGAGTCAATGATTCGTGTGCCGCTGTGCAAAAGCGCTTGGCGGCGGGTATTGCCTCCTTCGAGCTTTTCCCCAGACCTATCCATAGCCCTGGTCACGAGACCACAGAAGTCGGCCTGTTAATGTTTTGGTAACCAAGTCGAACAAGTTGGCGGCTTCGCCAAAGTCATGAGTCATTGTCACAGCGCGGGCTTGAGCTGGGGATGACAGTGTGGAAAACATCTGATCCATGTTGATCCTTGCGTCGCAGAGTCAGACCCGCAAAGCCTTGCTGCAGCAGGCCGGATTGCACTTTTCCAGTGTACCGGCTGACATCGACGAGCGGGCCATCGAAACAGCCGCAATCGAGGCTGGCGGCGATGGTCGCGACGTCGCTTTGCTGCTGGCGCAGAAGAAAGCGGCGAACGTTGCCGCTGCCCATAAGGGTGCCTTTGTCATTGGCGCCGACCAGACCCTGAGCCTGGGCACCGAGCTTTTGCACAAGCCGGAGGATCGGTCGGCCGCGGTCATGCAGCTTGATCGCCTCAAGGGCAAGACGCATCGCCTGCATGCGGCAGTGAGCCTAGCGCGCGGTGGCGAGATTCTGTGGGCCGATGTGCAGACCGCCGAGCTGACCATGCGCGATTTTTCCGATACCGAGCGCGACGACGTGCTCGATCGCGAGGGCGCGGCGATATTGTCTTCGGTGGGCGGCTATCGGCTCGAGGGCCCATCCATCCGCCTCTTCGAAACCGTCACCGGCGACTACTTCACCATATTGGGCCTGCCCTTGCTGCCGTTGCTGGCGGCATTGCGCAGCTTCGCCCCCGAGACCCTGACGTGACCCGTAAAGCCTTCGTCATCGGCCACCCCATCGCCCATTCCCGCTCACCGCTGATCCACGGTACCTGGCTGGCGGAACACGGGATTGATGGCCGCTATGATGCCATCGACGTCGCGCCCGAGGCCCTGTCAGGCTTTTTCGAGCGCCTTCGCTCGGGGGAATTTGCCGGGGGCAATGTAACAATTCCCCATAAGGAAGCGGTGTTCGCGCTGTGCGACAGCGTCGATCCGCTGGCCACCACGATTGGTGCCGTTAACACGCTGATCGTCGAACGCGGCAAGGTGCACGGCACCAATACCGACTATCTGGGCTTCCTGGGCAATCTCGATGCCGGGGCCCCAGGTTGGTCCGATGGCCTCGAAACCGCAATTGTCCTGGGCGCCGGTGGCGCCTCGCGCGCCGTGCTGGTGGCGCTACAGAGCCGGGGCATAGGCTCGATCATCCTGCTCAATCGCACGCGGGCCACCGCAGACCGCCTGGCGGCCGAACTGCCGGGCAATATCAGCGTGGCCGAGCTCGATGCCTTCAACGATATCGCACCGGCCGCGGGCCTTGTCGTCAACACGACATCGATCGGCATGCATGGCAGCCGGTTCGACGGCATCAATCTGGGCTTGCTACGTCCCGACGCCTTGGTGACTGACATTGTCTATGTGCCGCTGGAAACGCCGCTGCTGGCGGATGCGCGGGCGCTGGGACTGCGAACGGTCGATGGGCTGGGCATGCTGCTGCATCAGGCAGTGCCGGGCTTCGAAGCCTGGTTCGGCATCCGCCCCTCGGTCAACACGGCGCTGCAGGCTCGGATCGAAGCGACGCTGGAGCATTGAGCATGTGGCGCATCGGCATTACCGGATCGATTGCTACCGGCAAATCCACCGTGCTCCGAGCCTTTGCCGATCTTGGCGTACCGGTGTTTTCCGCCGACGAGGCCGTGGCCGAACTCTATGCCGGCGAGGCCGTGGCGCCTGTCGAAGCTTTGTTTCCCGGTGTCGCCAAGAACGGCATCATCGACAAGACGGCGCTGTCGCAAAAGCTGGCCGCCGACCCCACCGGGTTCAAGCGGCTCGAGGCCGTGGTGCATCCGCTGGTGCGTGCTCGTATCGCCCGGTTCATGGATAAGGCCGAGGCGAACGGCCACGCCTTGGCGGTGGTGGAAGTGCCGCTGCTGTTCGAAAGCGGCTATGACTATGGCTTCGACGCCGTCGGCGTCACCTGGGTGGACGAGGCGATCCAGCGGCAGCGTGCCCTGGCGCGACCCGGAATGAGCGGGGAAAAGCTCAACAGCATCCTTGCCCGCCAGATGTCGCAGGCCGAAAAGAAGGCACGTGCCACCTACCTGTTCGATACCAGCATACCGGTCGATAAGACCCGCGACATGGTCGCTGCGCTGGTGGCGGCCATTCGAGCCAAAGGGCCAGGAATTTGAATCGCGAGATCGTGCTCGATACCGAAACCACAGGCCTGTCGCCGGCGACCGGCGATCGGCTGGTGGAAATCGGCTGCGTCGAACTGATCAACCACATCCCGTCCGGCCGGCACTATCACGTCTATATCAATCCGCTGCGCTCCATGCCCGAAGAGGCTTTCCGGGTACATGGACTGAGCGACGAATTCCTCGCTGACAAGCCGGTCTTCAAGGCCGTGGCTGAGGATTTTCGCGCCTTTATCGGCGACGCCACCCTGATCATCCACAATGCGCCCTTCGATATGGGCTTTCTCAATGCCGAGCTTGAGCGGGCCGGCCAGGGTCGGCTGACCAATACGGTGATCGATACCGTCATGCTGGCGCGCGACAAGCACCCCGGTGCTCGCGTCAGCTTGGATGCGCTCTGCAAGCATTACGGCATCGACAATTCCCGCCGGACCCTCCACGGCGCCCTGCTCGACAGCGAGATCCTGGCTGAAGTCTATCTCGAGCTGATCGGTGGCAAGCAGGTAAGCCTGGCCCTGATCGCCGAGACCCGAGTCTCGGGCGCCGACGCCATTGCCACCCGCACCATCGCCGCCCGCCGTCCGGTACCGCTGGCGCCGCGCGTTACCGAGGCGGAACTGGCCGCCCACGCCGCTTTAGTCGCGAAGATGGGCGACGAGGCCATCTGGTCGCAATATGCCGGTGAGGGCCACACGGCTGCCGCCGAATAACAAAAGCCCCGGCGCTGGTCCGGGGCTTTGTCGTTCCGATAGACGGAAAATCAGTTCGGCTGGCCGCTGCCATTGGTCGGAGGCGTCAGCGGGCCTGCACCCTGCTTGGCGGCAAGGGCTGCCAGATTCTGGCGATAGATGGCGGCAAAGTCGACCGGCTCCATCATCAGTGGCGGGAAACCGCCCTGCTGGGTGACGCTGGCCAGGACCTGGCGGGCAAACGGGAAAATCAGGCGCGGGCATTCGATCATCAGCAACTGGCTGAGCGTCGCTTCCGGCACATTCTTGAGGCGGAACACACCGCCATAGACCAGTTCCACGTTGAACAGCACGGTGGCTTCGCGGTTGGCCTTGGCATTGAGCGTCAGCTCGACGGCATAGATGTCGTCGGCCTGCTTCTTGACCGCCACCGAAATCGAGACGTTGAACGCCGGATTGCCGCCGCCGGCCATGATCGAGCCCGGCGCGCCCGGATTTTCGAACGAGAGGTCGCGAATATACTGGCCAACCATGTTCATCGAGGGCGGATTGGCCGGTGCTGCTGCTGCGCCGCCCTGGGTCTCGTCAGACATATTCGGATCCTTTGCCGAAAAAAACGTTGCGGCTGGCTAGCATCTTTGCCGGGCGCTCACAAGCAGTAGGCCCACCCGACGATTACTGCGGCCGGTAATCGTCCTCGTCGAGATCGATCGTGCCCGGTCCCTTGATGCGGGGATCATAGGGATCGTTCGCCGGGCCATAGCCGCTGGTATTGACCACCGTTACCCGGCTGGCGAGACCGGCATAGATCCAGTTTCGCACCGGCGGCAGCAGCAAGGCGAGCGCGACCACATCGCTGAGAAAACCCGGCAGCACCAGGAACAGCGCCGCCAGCCCGATCATCATCGCGTCGGCTATGGTCTTGCCCGGCAAGCGGCCTGAATTAACATTGCTGCGCAGCTGCCCGATCACCGACAGGCCCTGATAACGCAGCAGCACGCCGCCCAGTATGGCCGCGCCGATGACCAGTGCCAAAGTGGGCAACAGACCAATGGTCTGGCCCACCTTGATGAAGATAGCGATCTCGATGATCGGCAATGCGATCAGGCCAAGAGCAATAAATCGTCCCAAGGTCTGGATTTCCTTCTCGCGTTTGGCGCGACAAAACGGTACTCGCCCCCTTGTGAACTGGTTTTGGGGTGAGCCTTTGCCTATATATAGGTCAATTGTTCCGCTCAGCGAGCGTTCCCGCGTCATTTATCGACGCAGCCGACGGTAAGGTGCATTGCCCATGGACGAATTCTTCGATCTGCCCACCCTCATCGTGATCGCCGTGGCGGTTTTCGTGCTGTTTCGGTTGCGGTCGGTGCTGGGCACCCGGACCGGCAATGAACGCCCACCGGTCGAGCGGCGCAAGCCGGCCGACGCCGTGGCGCCCACTGATGAAACCGTGGTGCCGATGCGTCCGCGCGGCGCCGGCAATCCTGACCTCGATGACGAACGGCGCAGCCGCAAGCTCGACGCCGAAATCGAGCAATTCGCCAAGGGCAATGACGAACTGGCCGCCGGCTTCCGTTCTGTCGCCGAGGCCGACCCCAGCTTTACCCCCAAATCCTTCCTCGATGGCGCCAAGCAGGCCTATGAGATGGTCGTCACCGCCTATGCCAGCGGCGATCGGGCCATGCTCCGGAACCTGCTCGAAAAGGACGTGTTCGAGGGCTTCCAGCGCGCCATCGCTGATCGCGAGGCTGCCGGCCAGAAGGTGGACTTTACCTTTGTCGGCCTGCCTAAGATCGAAATCTCCGACGCCGAATACGACAAGAAGAACGTGCTGATCACCGTCCGCTTCCATGCCGAAGTGGTTTCGGCCACGCGTGACAAGGACGGCAATCTGGTCGATGGCAATGCCGACCAGGTGCAGACCATCGCCGACGAATGGACCTTTGCGCGCAACCCCAAGTCGCGCGACCCCAATTGGAAAGTCGTCACCACCAGCCAGCTCGACTGATCTGAGGCGGCGGGTTTCCGGTTCATTGCAATGTCCAAGCGTGACCCAAAGCGCCTGCCGCACGACTTCCACCTGTGGACGGCCGTGGCATCCACGGTCGATCCGCTGCGGCGCAAGGGTCTGCTGAAACTAGGGCCGCTGCCGCTGCCGGTGGACGAGCCGGCCGCGACCGTCATCAAGGCGCCGCCCGCCCGGCAGACTCCGCGAAAACCTTTCCTGCCGCCCTATCAGGCACCCCTGCCCTCGGCTTCCCTGCCGGAAAAGGCAGTCGATCCATCTATCCGCCGGAAGCTCGGGCGCGGCCGCATCGAGATCGATGGCACCATCGACCTGCACGGCATGACCCAGAACGAGGCGCGCGGTGCCCTGCACCGCTACCTCCATGCCCGCGTCGGGCGCGGTGACCGCACCATCCTCGTCATCACCGGCAAGGGCCTCAAGACCGACAATGACTACATCGCCGCCATGAGCGAGCGCGGCATCCTGCGCACCATGCTGCCGATCTGGCTGAGCGAACCGAGTTTGGCGCCCCTGGTGTCGGGCTGGAGCGTGGCCGCGCGCGGCCATGGCGGAGAGGGGGCGTGGTATGTACGCCTGCGTCGCCTATGACCCCGCTCGGCGCCAAGATCCGTGAACTGCGCGAGGCGCGCGGCATTTCTCTCAAGGAAATGGCCACGGCGCTCAATGTGTCGAGCGCCTATCTGTCGGCGCTGGAGCATGGTCACCGCGGCCGGCCGACCGGATTTCTGCTCCATCGCATGATCGCCTTCTTCAACGTCATCTGGGACGAGGCGGAAGAATTGCAGCGCCTGGCCGAGATGAGCGATCCTAAGGTCACCATCGACACCGGGGGCCTGGTGCCCGAGGCGACCGAGCTGACCAATCGGCTGGCTGCCGATATCGGCAAGCTCGACGCCGAGGATCTGAGGTTTCTGCACACCGAACTGGTCCGCCGCTCCAGCAAGCCGCGACCCTAGGAGACGCTGGCAAACCCTCGGGCGGAGGCGTATTTTAGGCGCCTATGCTGGAGGAGGTTCCCATGCGCACTTTGAGTGTCGCGGCCATCCTTGCCGCGTTGACCATGCCCACCCTATCCGCCGATCTGACGCCCAGCGCTATTCTGGCCCTGCTTGAAGGGCAGGACGCAAGGGCGGTGGTGCAATCGCTTGATGAGCCGTCCTGGACGGCGTTCCTGGCCCATGTCGAAGCCGGCGACCGCGGCTGGATCGATCTCGTGCCGCTGCTGGCGCCCGGCGCCGATGCCGATGCTGCCGAAGGCGTTAGCATTGCGCTTTCGCGAGCGCTGCGTGCCAACCCCCAAGGCGTGCTGAACGTGCTGACCAACGATCACTATTCCGCCGCTGATATCTGCGCGGCCAACGATGTCGAGGTGTCGGTGACCGATGCGGTGAAGTTCATCGATCAGGCCTTGGTGAAAGTCGCCGCCGTGATGGACCCGGCATTGAGCCAGGCCCGCGATGCGTGCCTGCATTCGCTGAGCGATGCACGAATTTCGGCGTTGCTCTGATTGTAGCTGGTCTTCCCTTCTCCCCTTGAGGGAGAAGGTGCCCGAAGGGCGGATGAGGGGTCTCTTCTGCGTCTCTGGGCATGCCTGGACGCAGCACCCCTCACCCTGACCTTCCGCTGAACGCGTCAGGTCGTCCCTCTCCCTCAAGGGGAGAGGGAGCGGTGCGATGGCCTACAGCACGAACTTGCTCAAATCCTGATCGGCCGCCAGGACGCCCACTTTCTCGGCGACGAAGGCCGCGTTGATGGTGATGGTCTGGCCCTGCTTGTCGGGGGCTTCGAAGCTGATGTCTTCGACCAGCCGCTCCATCACCGTCTGCAGGCGCCGGGCGCCGATATTCTCGACCGAATTGTTGACCTTGACCGCCGCATCGGCAATGGCCTCGATGGCGTCCTGGGTAAAGTCCAGCGTCACGCCTTCGGTGCCCATCAACGCCACATATTGCTTGATGAGGCTCGCCTCGGTGTCGTTGAGGATGCGGATGAAATCCTCGCGCGTCAGTGCCTTGAGCTCGACGCGGATCGGCAAGCGGCCCTGCAATTCCGGCAGCAGGTCGCTGGGCTTGGAAACATGGAAAGCGCCCGAAGCGATGAACAGGATATGGTCGGTTTTGACCGGACCATATTTGGTGGAAACGGTGGTGCCTTCGATCAACGGCAGCAGGTCGCGCTGCACCCCTTCGCGCGACGGACCGCCCTGCGCGCCGCCATCGCGGGCGGCAACCTTGTCGATCTCGTCGATGAAGACGATGCCGTGGTTTTCCACCAGCTCGATGGCTTCGCTCTTGAGCTGTTCCTGATCGAGCAGCTTGTCAGCCTCTTCGGCGATCAGGGGCTCATAGGCATCCTTGACCTTGATCTTGCGCTTGACGCCGCGCCCGCCCATCGCCGACTTGAACATGTCGGAAAGATTGATCATGCCGATGCCCCCATTGGGCATGCCAGGGATTTCAAAGCCGCCGGTATTGGTCGACGGCGTCATCTCGATCTCGATTTCGCTGTCGTCGAGCTCGTTATTGCGCAGCTTCTTGCGGAAGCTATCGCGCGTCGAAGGTGCCGCCGAATTGCCGACCAGCGCGTCGAGCACGCGGTTTTCAGCATTCTGATGCGCCTGGGCCTGGACATCGGCGCGGCGCTTGTCGCGCAAAACGGCGATGCCGGCTTCGACCAGGTCGCGGATGATCTGTTCGACATCGCGGCCGACATAGCCCACTTCGGTGAACTTGGTGGCTTCCACCTTGATGAACGGAGCCTGCGCCAAACGCGCCAGGCGGCGCGAAATCTCGGTCTTGCCGACGCCGGTCGGCCCGATCATCAGGATATTCTTGGGCGTTACCTCGCGGCGCAGCTCGGGGCTGAGCTGCTGCCGGCGCCAGCGATTGCGCAGGGCCACGGCCACGGCGCGCTTGGCGTCATTCTGGCCGACGATATTGCGATCGAGCTCGCTGACGATCTCGCGCGGGGAGAAATTGGTTTCACTCATTTGTAGTCTCCAGGTGCCTTATCCAGGAAGCGCACCATCAAGTGGTCATCGATAAATCGACCGTTGACATAAAAGGCCCGGGGATCGGTGGCGTAGGTCACGAACCCCGTCTTTTCGTAGAGCCGGATCGCCGGCTGGTTTTCCGACCAGACCCCCAGATGCACCTGCAGCACCTTGCCACGGGCATGCTCGAGCAGCGTTTCGACCAGCGCCTGGGCGCAACCGGTGCCCCGCATTTCGGGCCGGACATACATTTGCAGCAACCAGCCGCGATGTTTGTCCTTGTCGCCGTCGCTCTGGTCGAACGCGACCAGACCTACGGGCCGGCCCTCATCGGCAAAGGCGCCGAAGAAGGTCAGCTGTTCCAGTGTCGTACGCCAGGCGCTGTCGGGCCGCTGCACCGCACTCTCATAGGTGGAGGCAAAGGCCTCCGGATGCTGCCTAAGGCTTTCCAGCCGCAACTCCCGATAGGCCTCGGCATCTTCCGGCGTCAGGGGTCGGATGGAATAGCTCACGCGTCGAGCTCGATAGCTTCGAGGGTCACATTGCCATTGGTATAGACGCAGATTTCCTCGGCGATCTTCATGGCGCGACGGGCGACTTCTTCGGCATCCATATCGGTTGCCTGATGAAGGGCCAGCGCGGCGCTGAGGGCGTAATTGCCGCCCGAACCGATGGCGGTGACGCCATGATCAGGGGTCAGCACGTCGCCGGTACCGGTCAGCACCAGGGTTTCCTTCTTGTCGGCCACGATCATCATGGCTTCGAGCTTGCGCAGGTAACGATCGGTGCGCCAGTCCTTGGCCAGTTCCACGGCGGCGCGCATCAACTGGTCGGGATATTGCTCGAGACGAGCCTCGAGGCGCTCGAACAAAGTGAAGGCATCGGCGGTGGAGCCGGCAAAGCCGCCGATCACCTTGCCACCGGCCAGGCGCCGCACTTTCTTGGCGCCATGCTTCATCACCGTCTGGCCCATGGACACCTGGCCATCGCCAGCCACCACGACCTTATTGCCCTTGCGCACGGAAACGATCGTCGTCCCGTGCCAGCCGGGGAAATTGTTGTCACTCATTTTGGGAAGGTACTCCGAACTGTTGGCTGATATTTAGGAGACCGGCCCAGGAATGCAATGCGTGCGGGTTTTGTCCGCCTCAACCCAATCTTCACGAGGTTGTGCCTATCTGCTACTGAGCCGCTCTATTCTGGAGACCGCCATGCGCACCGCCACCATCGCCCGCAAGACCAACGAGACCGAGATCAATGTCTCGGTAAACCTCGACGGGTCGGGTGCGCATGCCATGGCGACCGGCATCGGCTTTCTCGATCACATGCTCGACCAGCTCAGCCGCCACTCGCTCATCGATATGGACGTGAGCTGCAAGGGCGACTTGCACATCGACTTCCACCACACGGCCGAAGACGTCGGCATCGCGCTGGGCCAGGCCATTTCGAAGGCCCTTGGCGATAAACGCGGCATCCGCCGCTATGGCTCGGCTGACCTGCCCATGGATGGCACGCTGACCCGCGCGGCGCTGGACGTGTCCGGCCGGCCGTTCCTGGTGTTCCGGGCCGAGTTCTCGCGCGACAAGGTCGGCGAGATGGACACCGAGCTGTTCCGCGAATTCTTCCAGGCCTTCGCCATGAATGCCGGCATCACGCTGCACATCGAAAACTTCTACACCGACAACAACCACCATCTGGCCGAGTCGATATTCAAGGCTGTCGCGCGGGCTTTGCGGGTGGCGGTGGAGATCGATCCGCGCGTGGGTGACCGGGTGCCGAGTACCAAGGGCACGCTGTAGGCTTTTGTTTTCCGGCCTTTTGCACTAATTCAGCCACAGACACGGTGTCACCCCGGCGCAAGCAGGGGTCCATCCCGAGATCTCAAGATGGATTCCGGCCTGCGCCGGAATGACATCGCGTATTTTTGGAGCGTCCGGTGACCCTCTACGCCATTTTCGACCCCAGGCCGGGCAGGCCCGACCTGCCGGCTGCGATTCCGGAAAAATTCTCCTGGTTCGCGGCGCTGCTGCCGCCATTCTTCCTGATGGCGCATGGGCTCTGGCTGGAGCTGGTCGCGTGGCTGCTGAAGGTGGTGGCGCTGATCGTTCTCGCGGCATTTATCGGCGGTGATGCGGCCTTCGCTCTCTACCTGCTGGCGGCGATCTGGCTCGGCTTTGCCGCGTCCGGCCTGCGCCGTCACGCACTGGCCTGGCGCGGCTGGACCCATCGCGGCGAACGCGTCGCCGCGACCCCGGACCTCGCACAATTGGGGGCGCTGCAGTGAGCCTCGTCACCATCATCGATTACGGCGCTGGCAATCTGGCCTCGGCGGCCAACGCCTTTCGCCGGGTGGCCGCGGGCAGCGGCATCGACATCGTCGTGACCGCCGACCCCGGTCTGGTGCGCCGCGCCGATCGCATCATGCTGCCCGGCGTCGGCGCCTTCGCCGATTGCAAGGCGGGACTCGATGCTGTCGAGGGCATGGTGGATGTGCTTGAAGAGCGCGTCATCCGTGGCGGTGTGCCCTTTCTCGGCGTTTGCGTCGGTATGCAGTTGATGGCGTCCGAGGGCCGTGAGAAGGTGGTGACGCCGGGTCTCGGCTGGATCCCCGGCGCGGTCGAAAAGATCAGGCCGGCCGATCCGGCACTGAAGATTCCGCATATGGGCTGGAACACCATCTCGGTGACAAAGCCGCATCCGCTCTTCGCCGGCATTTCCGATGGTCCCGATGGGCTGCACGCCTATTTCGTGCACTCCTATCACCTGGTGACCGAGAGCGCCGACACGTTGCTGGCCACCACCGATTATGGTGGGCAGGTCACCGCCTGTGTCGGTCGCGATAACATGTTCGGCACGCAGTTCCACCCGGAAAAAAGCCAGGCGCTGGGACTGAAGCTGATCGAGAATTTCCTGAGGTGGACCCCGTGATCCTTTTCCCCGCCATCGACCTCAAGGATGGTCAATGCGTGCGCCTCAAACTCGGCGACATGGATCAGGCCACCGTGTTCAACGACGACCCGGCCGCGCAGGCCAAGTCGTTTGAGGACCAGGGCTTCGAATACCTGCATGTCGTCGACCTCAACGGCGCCTTTGCCGGCGAGAGCGTCAATGGCGCGGCGGTGGAGGCCATCCTCAAGACGGTGAAGTTCCCCGTGCAGCTCGGCGGCGGCATCCGCACGCTGGCCCATATCGAAAGCTGGCTCGACAAGGGCCTAGCCCGCGTCATTCTCGGCACCGTGGCTGTGCGCGATCCGGAACTGGTCAAGGAAGCCGCGAAAAAATGGCCCGGCCGGGTCGCCGTCGGCACCGATGCCAAGGGCGGCATGGTGGCGGTGGAGGGTTGGGCCGAGACCTCGCAGCTGTCGATCATCGAGCTGGCCAAGCGCTTCGAGGGCGCTGGCGTCGCGGCGATCATCTATACCGACATAGACCGCGACGGCATTCTGGCCGGCATCAACTGGACCTCGACGCTGGAGCTGGCCCGCTCGACCGCGATCCCGGTCATCGCTTCCGGCGGCCTGGCTTCGATGGCCGACATCGAGCGGCTCACCCAGCCTGATGCCGCCGTGCTCGAGGGCGCGATTTCCGGCCGTGCGCTTTACGACGGACGGATTGATTCACGTGAAGCACTGGCTTTGCTGAGAGCCGCCGCCTGATGGCCACGCCGCGCCACATCATGATCCGCAAGGTCAACTGGTGGTGGTATCTCGCCCCCATCCTCCCCATCTTGCTGGTTGGCTATGGCGCGCTGGTCAATGCCCTGCCGTCCTGGGCGCTGCTTGTCGCCGTCTTCGCCTTTTTCATGTGGCTGTTCTCGCTGCTGTTCACCGCTTTTGCGGTGCTGACGCGCAAGGCCAAGGAGCCCCGTCAATGACGCTGAAAACTCGTCTTATTCCTTGCCTCGACGTCATGGGCGGCCGTGTGGTCAAGGGCGTGCAATTCGTCGACCTGCGCGATGCCGGTGATCCGGTGGAGGCGGCCATCGCCTATGACGCTGCTGGCGCCGACGAGCTGACCTTCCTCGATATCACCGCCAGCCACGAGGGCCGCGACACCATTTTCGACGTCGTGGCGCGCACCGCGGAACACTGCTTCATGCCGGTGACGGTGGGTGGCGGTGTCCGGACTATCGAGGATATCAGGAAGCTCCTGCTGGCCGGGGCCGACAAGGTGGCCATCAATTCGGCGGCGGTAAACGACCCCGATTTTATCTCGCGGGCCGCCGACAAGTTCGGCAATCAATGCATCGTGGTTTCGGTCGATGCCAAGCAGCGGCTCGATCGGCGCGTCGGTGGCGACAACCGCAGCGAGTGGGAAATCTTCACCCATGGCGGCCGCAAGCCCTCCGGGCTCGACGCGGTGGAGTTCGCCGCGCGGATGGTCGAGCGTGGCGCGGGCGAACTGCTGGTGACCTCGATGGATCGCGACGGTACCAAGTCGGGCTTCGATCTCAAGTTGACCCGTGCCATCGCCGATGAAGTGGAAGTCCCTGTCATTGCCTCGGGCGGCGTCGGCAAGCTGCAGGACCTGGTCGACGGCGTCACCGAGGGTCACGCCAGCGCCGTGCTGGCCGCCTCGATCTTCCACTTCGGCACCTTCACCATCCCGCAGGCCAAGCAGTACCTGCGCGACCATGGCGTGCCGGTTCGCATGGACCGTGCAGCCTAGGTCGTAGTGACCCAGCCCGGGTTTTCTGCTCTAAGCCTGCCCCAAATAGCGATGTCACCCCGGCGCAGGCCGGGGTCCATCCTGAGATCTCAAAAGGATTCCGGCTTTGCCGGAATGACATCGCGGGTGCGGAAGGACCTTGCATGCCCATGACCCTCGAAGACCTCAATGCGCGCATTGCCTTGCGCGCCGTCGCCTCGCCTGACGAGAGCTACACCGCCAAGCTCATCGCCCGCGGCATAGAAAAATGTGCGCAGAAGCTGGGTGAGGAAGCCACCGAGGCTGTCATCGCTGCGGTGACGGGCAACAAGCCGGAACTGGTCAAGGAATCAGCCGACGTGCTCTATCACCTGCTGGTGGTGCTGCGCGCTGCCGATGTATCGCTGGCTGACGTGATGGCCGAGCTCGACAGCCGTACGGCGCAATCAGGCCTGGCGGAAAAGGCCTCGCGGACGGAGCAAAACTAATGGCCAAGCGTCCACCCGTTCTCGCGCCCTACCACCATTTCACCAAGGCGCAATGGAGTGCCTTGCGCGCCGACGAGCCGATGACGCTGACGCGCGAGGACATCTCCCGGCTGCGCACGCTGAGCGATCCGATCTCGCTCGAAGAGGCAGAGGAAATCTACCTGCCGCTGACGCGCCTGTTGTCTTTCTATGTCGAGGCCATCCAGGGCCTGCACAACGTCTCGACCCGCTTCCTCGAAACGCCCGACCAGAAGGTGCCCTTCATCATCGGCGTCGCCGGTTCGGTGGCGGTGGGCAAGTCGACCACGGCGCGCATCCTGCAGGCGCTGCTGCAGCGCTGGCCATCGAGCCCCAAGGTCGATCTGGTGACCACGGACGGCTTTCTCCATCCCAATGCCGTGCTGCAGGAACGCGGCATCATGCAGCGCAAGGGTTTTCCCGAAAGCTACGACCGGCCGCGCTTCGTGCAGTTCCTGGCCGATATCAAATCGGGCAAGGGCAAGGTGCAGGTGCCGGTCTATTCGCACCTGGTCTATGACGTGGTTGCCGGTGGCGACGTCATCATCGATCGCCCCGATATTCTCATCGTCGAAGGGCTCAACATCCTGCAGCCGGGCGAACTGCCCAAGACGGGCAAGCCTATCCTGTTCGCCTCCGATTTCCTCGATTTCTCGGTCTATATCGACGCCGACACCGACGATCTCGAAGGCTGGTTCATGGAGCGCTTCTTCCGCCTGCGCGAGACGGCGTTCAAGGATCCGACCTCGTTCTTTCGCCGCTTCGCCGAAATGAGCCAGGAAGAGGCCGGCGAATACGGCAAGATGGTCTGGCGCACCATCAACTTGCCCAACCTGCTCGAGAACGTGCTGCCAACGCGCGGCCGGGCAGATCTGATCCTCAAAAAGGGTAAGAGCCATCTGATCGAGACGGTGCAGCTCAGGCGGGTTTAGGTCTTCACCTCTCCCTTTTCGGGCGAGGGGGCCTGCCGTTCGCCTGATCCCAGTAAGGCCCCCTTCACCCGCTGCTTCGCATCGACCTCTCCCCCAAAGGGAGAGAAAAACCTCAATACGTCCCCGGCTGTGGCTGGCTGAAGGTGATCTGGTTGCCGTCGCCGTCGCGGAATTTGGCGGTCTTGAAGAAGTCGCCCATCGCCTTGGACACCGGCATCAGGCCATAGAGGCTGAGCCGGCCCAGCTCCTCGCCGAGGTCATCAACAATCAGCGTCAGCGAGGATGCGCCGGCGCGGTCGGCATCGGTGAAGACCTGCACCCAGCCACCACCCGGCAGCTTCCATTCGGCGACCTCACCCATCGGACGCGCATCGGCCTTGCGACCGAATAGCCTCTCGTAGAAATCGAGCGCTTCGCCCAGATCGTCCACCGCGATCCCCGCCAGCGCGTTGGTGATAGTCAAATCAGCAGTCCCTTGTGAACACCAAGCAAGACCCTAGCATGGTGACCGCATTGGGGCACGGCTGTTGGCGTTTCGTCATGGCGCTGCTATAGGCGGAACGAATTCGGGAGCAGCGCATGAGCGAACTCAAGGTCGTGGTGGCGGGGGCCGGCGGACGCATGGGCGCCGCCAATATTCGGGCCGTCGCCGCCCTTTCGGGGCTGAGCCTGCATGGCGCAGTGGCCAACGCCGCCGGCATGAAGCTGCATGCGGCAGTCGATCGGCCAGGCACCACAGCCATCGGCCAGGATGCCGGTCTTTTTGCCGGCATTGCGGCGCTGGGCGTCGTCATCACTGACGACATGGACGCGGCGTTGGTCGGCGCAGACGCCATCATCGACTTCACCGCGCCCGGCGCCAGCGTGGCCTTGGCCAAGAAAGCAGCCGCCCTCGGATTGGTCCACATTATCGGCACGACCGGCTGTTCGGAAGCTGACGACGCGGCGATTGCCCAGGCGGGCAAGGACGGCGCCCGCGTGGTCAAGTCGGGCAATTTCTCCATGGGCGTCGTGGTGCTGGCGAGCCTGGTCAAGAAGGCCGCCGCCATCCTTGCCGACTACGACATCGAAATCCTCGAAATGCACCACAACAAGAAGGTCGACGCACCCTCGGGTACCGCGCTGCTGCTCGGGCAGGCCGCGGCTGCTGGTCGCGACATTGCCCTTCGGGAGCATTCGGTCCGTGTCCGCGATGGCCATACCGGGCCGCGCGAAGCCGGCACGATCGGCTTTGCCACGCTGCGCGGCGGCACGGTGGTCGGCGATCACTCGGTGATCATGGCCGGGCCGTCCGAGCGGATCGAGCTCAACCATCGCGCCGAGGATCGTGGCATTTTCGCCAATGGCGCCGCACGCGCCGCGCTGTGGGCCAGCGGCCAGAAGCCGGGCCTTTATTCCATGAACGACGTTTTGGGGCTCTGACCATGACCGCGCCGACCTGCTGGATCGGCGTTGCCGCCCGTGCCCATGTCATGGTGGGCAAAGCCGACGGTTTCGTCATGTTCGCCCATGGCAAGCATAGTGCGGTCAAGCAACTCCGGCCCGGGGACTGGTTTGCCTATTACGCACCGACCGAGACGCTAGGCGGCAAGGATACCGTCCGCCGCTTTGTCGGTATCGGCACCATCGATCCGGGCGAACCCGAGCCGACGCAGATGATGGGCGGCACGATCGAAGCCTGGATGCGGCGCGCAACTTATCTGGATGTGCAGGAGGCCGACATTTACCTCCTGCTGCCGCAGTTCGATTTTGTGACTGACCCGGCCCATTGGGGCATGTATTTCCGCAAGTCGCTGTTCAAGACCAGCGCCGCGGACTTTTCCCGCATTGCCGACGCCATGGGTGTCGGCCCGCAATTCAATCTCGGAGACTAGTGATGACCGGCACCCTGATCCTCGTGCGCCATGGCGAAAGCGAGTGGAACCTCAAGAACCTCTTCACCGGCTGGCGCAATCCGGACCTGACCGAGAAGGGTATCGGCGAGGCCCGCGCCACCGGCAAGGCGCTCAAGGCCAAGGGCATCGTGCCCGATCTCTATTACACCTCGGCCCTGCGCCGCGCCCAGCACACGCTGGACCTGATGCTTGAAGAGATGGGCATTCTCAATGTGACCATCACCAGGAACATCGCGCTCAACGAACGCGACTATGGCGACCTCAGCGGTCTCAACAAGGATGACGCGCGCGCCAAGTGGGGCGAGGAACAGGTGCTGATCTGGCGCCGCAGTTTCGACGTGCCGCCGCCGGGCGGGGAGTCGCTGAAGGACACGGCCGCCCGCACCCTGCCCTATTACGATGCCGAGATCGTACCGCTGCTCAAGGCAGGCAAGACGGTGCTGGTCGCCGCCCATGGCAATTCGCTGCGCGCCATGGTCATGGCCATCGAAGGACTAACCCCGGAACAGATTCTGAAGCGCGAAATCGCGACGGGCCAGCCGACGGTCTACAAGATTGGGACCGATGGGAAGTTGGTGGAGCGGGTGGAGATTTAGGGGTGGTAGACTCCGCATCCGTCCCGCGGTCTATCGTCACCCTCGGTCTTGACCCGAGGGCCCTACACTTTTCGAGATCGCAGTAAGTAAAGAACCCTCGGGTCAAGCCCGAGGATGGCGTGCGGAGGATGTGGCGGCGTGAGCGCCTTCGCTTCCGACCGATTCACGTGAAACTTCGAGTCGTGCCACAGGCAAAATCGCTCCGGTGGAGCGATTTTAGGTGAGAAGGCCATGAGGGCTACGCTCGAATGGCTAATGCGCCGCAGAAATCACTCCGGCCTCCCAGCCCAAAATCGCCCGCTTGCGCGGCACGCCCCAGTGGTAGCCGGTCAGGGCGCCGCTGCTGCCGACGACGCGGTGGCAGGGGACGACGAACGAGATCGGGTTTTTCCCCACTGCCGCGCCGACCGCGCGTGACGCCGTCGGCCGGCCGATGTGATTGGCGACGGTCTGGTAGGTCGTGGCCTTGCCGCAGGGAATCTTGAGCAGCGTCTCCCACACCTTGACCTCGAAATCGGTGCCGATCAGCACGACGCGAACCGGGTGCTCGGGTGACCAGCGGGCCGGATCGAAAGCCTGCGCGATCATCGGCGCCACTTTGGCGTCGTCGCGCGTGAACCGGGCATTGGGCCACCGGTTGGCCAAGTCCTGGAAGGCTTCCTCGATGGTGGTGTTCTCGTCGGCAAAGCCAAGGCCGGACATGCCGTATTCGGTGGCCGTGACCACGGCGGTACCGAAGGGCGAGGGTGCAGCGCCCCAGACCATGTCGAGCCCCTCCCCGCCAGCGCGGAAAATGCCGGGCGGCATGGCTTCATAGGCCACGAACAAGTCGTGCAGGCGCGAGGTCGAGCTGAGGCCCACCTCGTAGGTGGTATCGAGTACGCTTTCCTTGGCGCGGAGCAGCGACTTTGCGTGGTCAAGCGCCACCGCCTGCGCGAAACTCTTGGGGCTGAGCCCGCACCAGCGCCGGAACAGGTCGGTCAACTGCCGCTCGGTAAGCCCGATGGCACGCGCAAAGCGCGGCAGGTCGGCGACGTCAGGACCGTTCTCGCTGAGATAGCGGATCGCGGCCTGGATAGTGTCGTAATCGGTGGCCGGGGTCATCTGGATCATCTGGTTCATCGGAACACCCATTTCGTTCGTCATGTCTTGGATGTTTATCTAGGCGTGACGAGACGCGGATGCGACCCGGTTTTGACGAGGAATCTTCAGGCTAGCCGGGCCTTGCGGAGTGCCGTGCCGAGGGCCTTGGCAAAGCTCGACTTGTCGTCGGGATTAAGGAAGCTCCCCACCTCGAGCTCGTCCTTGCCGTGACGCAGGCGCAGGGCCACGGTCTTCTCGTCGGCGTCGCGATCCAGCACCAGTCGCACGGTCTTCGGATTGAACCGGCGCAGCGTCTTGCCGCCCTTGGCATCGATGGCGGCCCATTCGAGCTGGTCGGCCCATACGGTCACGTGCTCGCGCCTTTTGCCTCGGCGCAGCGACACATAGAGCGCGACCGCAATGGCGACGACGTCGAGGGCCATGAAGCCGACAATCGGCCAGGCGCCCAGCGACAGGAAGATCAGGGTCGGCAGCGCAGCGAACAGCGCGCAGAGGCCAACCACCACCCAGACGCCCCGCGAACCGAGCGAGCGGTTTGGTGTCAGTTCCGCCGCGAACAACGGCGTGGTGGTTGTGGCTTGCATGGGCATGGTGAACTCCCCGACACTATAGGCGCAGAATCAGAGGCGAGAGAATGGCCGCGACGAAAAAAGTGAAGGGGCTGCCGCCGGCGGACGTGGAATCCATTTTCGCCCGCTTCCATGAGATCGAACCCGAGCCCAAAGGCGAGCTTGATTACGTCAACGTCTTCACGCTGCTGGTTGCCGTGGTGCTGTCGGCCCAGGCGACCGATGCCGGGGTCAACAAGGCGACCAAGCGCCTGTTCGAGCTGGCGCCCTCCCCCACCGCCATGGTGGCGCTGGGCCAGGCCGAAATCGAAAACCAGATCAAGACTATCGGCCTCTATCGCAATAAGGCCAAGAACGTCTTCCTGCTCAGCCAGCAATTGCTCGACAAGCATGGCGGCGACGTGCCCAACGACCGCGAGGCGCTGGAAGCCCTGCCCGGCGTTGGCCGCAAGACCGCCAATGTGGTGCTCAATATCTGGTTCAAGCAGCCCACCATCGCGGTCGATACGCATCTGTTCCGCGTCGGCAACCGCACCGGCATGGCCGTCGCCGCAACGCCGCTGGCGGTGGAGCAAAAGCTGCTCAAGATCATCCCCGCGCAATATATGCTGCACGCACACCACTGGCTGATCCTGCACGGGCGCTATGTCTGCAAGGCCCGCAAGCCGGAATGCTGGCGCTGCGCTATCCGCGAATGGTGTCGCTTCGAACCGAAGACACCACTGCCCAAGGGCAGCTAGGGTCAGGACCCGTTATCGGGACCGAACCGACCTCCACTCTACCGTCATCACCCGGCTTGTCCGGGTGATCCATGTTTAGTGCGTGTGGGAGATGGATTGCCCGGACAGGCCGGGCAATGACGATCGATAGATACTCGTCCTGTACCGTGGATTTAGCCCTAGCTGACGCCATAGCCGCGTGCCATCGCCGCTGCGAAGATCGGGATCAGCACTAGAATGCCGGCCTGCAGGTGGATGAACCGGCGGCTTGCCGCGATTTCCCCCGCGGGCGGTGCATAGCCTGCTTCGCCCCTGCCGGCCTTGGCCCACCGCCGGATCGCGATAGTCGGCTGAATGGTCAGCAGGCCCATGACGAGGAAAGCCACCATCTTGGCCCAGAAGGCATAATTGGCGACGTAGTACTCCCAGCCGCTGGCGCCAAATATGACCCGCAGCACGCCGACAAGAATGACCAGCGTCGCGACGCCACCATAGGCGGCATCGATGCGTGCCAACTGGGTGATGCGCCCGCCGGCCAAACCGGGCCGCAACAGCGCGAACTCGGCAGCCAGGATGCCGACCAGAGTAAACACCGCCAAGTGGTGGGCAATGGCCAAAAGCAGATCGATATCCATTTGCGAGCCCTCAACGCTCCATGTTATCAACGCTTACATATATCTGATCTAAAGTAAGCAATGTCAACATCGACGAATTCTCCCTACCATCACGGCGATCTGCGGCGGGCTTTGCTCGAAGCGGCCCTGCTCATTCTGGAACGCGACGGCGAGGCCGGGCTGCAATTGCGCGACCTGGCGCGTGCCGTCGGCGTCTCGGCCGGTGCGCCCTACCGGCATTTCGACAGCCGCGCTGCGCTGCTCGAGGCGTTGGCGGTGACCGGCTTCCAGCGCTTCACCACGGCCATGGAGGATGTGGCAGCCGCCAATCCGCCCGACATGCTGGCGGCCATGGGCAAGACCTACGTGCTGTTTGCGCTCAACAATAAGGGCCTGTTCCGGCTGATGTTTTCCCCGCAAGTCAAGCGCGACAACCGGCCCGGCCTGCGCATGGCGGCCGATGCCGCCTTCGATACGCTGCGCCAGGTCAGCGGCGGCAATACCAAGGCCGGTCGCGTGGCCGCGCTGGCCGCCTGGGCCCGGGTGCACGGGCTGGCGGTGTTGCTGCTCGATGGCCAGATCGCCGTGCAGGCGGGTGAGGATATCGAGGCGCTGATCAGTGAGATCATCGGCAAACACTAGCCCTTGGTTGCGCTGATCCAGCCATTCCTCTAAACCGACTCACGGCTTTTTCCTCTGCCGGACCCATCCATGACCCATACTCGCTTCGACGTCCTCACCATCGGCAACGCCATTGTCGATATCATCGCACCGGTGGAGGCGGGCTTTATCGAGCGCGAAGGCATGAGCGAGGGCATCATGCACCTGATCGATACCGATCGGGCCGAGGACCTCTATGGCAAGATGCCGCTCAGCCGGCAGCAGATTTCCGGCGGCAGCGCCGCCAATACTGCTGCGGGCGTTGCCTCGCTTGGCGGCCGCGCCGCCTTTGTCGGCAAGGTCGCCGATGATCCATTGGGCGACGTGTTCGAGGCCGATCTCGACGCCATCGGCGTGCACTACGCCACCAGCCGCCTCAAGAATGGCGCCCTCACCGCCCGCTCGATGATCTTCCTCAGCGAGGACGGCGAGCGGACGATGAATACCTATCTCGGCGCCTGCCACCAGCTGACCGAACAGGATATCAAGCCCGACGAGATCGGCGCCGCCGCCATCACCTATATGGAAGGCTTCCTGTGGGACCCGGTCGAGGCCAAGAAGGCCTTCGTGCTGGCCGCCCACTATGCCCACAAGAACGAGCGCGCGGCGGCGTTCACCCTCAGCGACCCATTCTGCGTCGATCGCTATCGCGCCGAATTCCTCGACCTGATCCGCAGCAAGACCATCGACTACGTCTTCGCCAATGTGCATGAGCTCAAGTCGCTCTACCAGACCGATGATCTGGGCGAAGCCGTGCGCGAAATCGCCAAGGATGCCGAACTCGCCGCCATCACCATGGGCGCCGAGGGCGCCATGGCCGTATACAATGGCGAAGTGACCTCAGTGCCCGCCTTCCCGATCGACAAGGTGGTCGACGCCACCGGCGCCGGCGACCTGTTCGCCTCGGGCTTCCTGCTCGGCATGGCCCGTGGCCAGACGCTGGAATCGGCGCTCAAGACCGGCTGTCTTGCGGCCAGCGAAGTCATCAGCCACATCGGCGCGCGCCCACAGCTCGATCTCGAAGACCTCAGCCGCCAGCATGGTCTTGCCGGCTAGGACCCGGCGCCGGTACCAACAGTGACGTTGCGGACGAAGTCAGCCATCAGCAAGGCGCATTCGGGGGAATGCGTCTCCAGCAGCAGATATGCGCCATCAAAAATGTGGATGGCGATCCCCTGATCGGGCAAGGCCGACGGCGCCCTGCTGCGAACCTGGGAGCAGGATCGGGTGGGCGAGCTTGGCATCGAACATCTTTGGGAACCAACGGCGCTCCCAGTGCAACTGGGTTACCCCAGCCCCGCCCGCGTTTCGACCAGTGCCAGAGCTGTTTCGTCGGTTGGCTTGAACTCCAGGCCCACGAAGCCATCATAGCCATTGGCGAAGAGCCATTCGAGGCTTGTCTTGAGCGGCAAGTGGCCGGTGCCGGGCTGGTTGCGTCCGGGGTGATCGGCGACGTGGATGTGGGCGATGCGGTCGACGCGATCAGCTAGCACGGTGGCGGTGTCCTCGCCCATCACCATGGAATGGTAGAGGTCGTAGAGAACGGCGATTTCCGGGCGGTTGACGGCGTCGATGATGTCGAGGCCTTCCGCTGTCGATGGCAAGAAGTAGCCCTGGTGATCGACCAGCGTATTGAGCGGTTCGAGCGCCAGCCGGACGCCGGAACCCCTGAGCACATCGGCCGACCGCGCCATGGCCTCGACCAGGGCATCGTGCTGCCGTTGGCGTGAAATGCCCGCCAGCTCCGGCCCGGCCTGCGCAATCATCACTTTTGTGCCCAGCCGCTGCGCGACCTCGAGGCTTTTGGCGAGGCCGTCGAGAAAGCGGTCGTGATCGCTGCTGCGGGTCAGTTCGGCGAAGGGTTCGGCGACGATGCCGGCCAGGGTGAGGCCGGTTTCGTTCAGCGCATCCTCGATGGCGCCGAGGTCCTTGTTGGACCACAGCCAGAACTCCACCGCATCCAGGCCTGCCGCCTTGGCCAGCCGGATGCGCCGCGCCACGTCCATAGTCTCGCGGACGAAAAGCATGTCGACACAGGCGGAGTAGCGCATCAGGCGACCCGCAATCCGGCGTTCATTTCGGCCAGGATGGCGCGCGCCGCCGCCGCCGGATTGGCCGCGTCGATAATCGGGCGGCCGACGACGAGATGGCTGGCGCCGGCGGATAGCGCCTCGCGCGGACCCATGACGCGCTTCTGGTCGCCCAGCGCACTGCCGGCGGGGCGGATGCCGGGCGTCACGATCGCCATCTTCGGGCCCACAATGGTGCGGACCATTTCGGCTTCATGGGGTGAAGCGACGACCCCGCCAATGCCAGCGTCACGCGCCTGCTGCGCGCGTAGGGCCACGAGGCCGGCGGTGTCGCGGGCAAAGCCAGCCTCGGCAACGTCGGCGTCGTCCATCGACGTCAACACAGACACGCCCAGTACGCAGAGGTCTGACCCGGCAGCACCTCGCACCGCGGCGCGCATGCACTGGGGATAGGCATGCACGGTCAGCATGGTCGCGCCGGTTTCGGCGATGGCGGCGACGCCCTTTTCGACCGTGTTGTCGATATCGAGCAGCTTGAGATCGAAGAACACCTTCTTGCCCGCTTTGAGCATCTCCTTGCCCAGCGCGAAACCGTCGGCGCCGTAGAAACACTGGTAGCCGATCTTGTAGAACTCGACGCTATCGCCGAGCAGGGACACCAGTTCTTCCGCGCGTGCGCGTGACGAAACGTCGAGGCCCACGATCAATTGGCCAGCCATGAGTCTTCCTCCGATGTCGATGTTCTGGTGGACCTAGACCAAAACGGGTCGCGCCGCAACCCGGCCTAGCGGAACCAGCCCGGAGCGAAATCTTCCATCGCTGCCCACTCGCCGCCCAGTTTCATGGCGTCGAGATCGAAGGCGAAGCAATTGCCGCCGCCGCGATGGGCGTGACGGCTCTGGTCCTCGCTACGGGCAATGGCCCGGCGGCCGACATGGCATTTGAGCAAGGTGCCAACGGCGCCGTGACCGCAGAATACGGCCGGAACACCCGCCGGCACGGTTTCGAGCGCCGCCTGGACCGCGGCAACGATGCGGGCCTGGGCGTCGATGGCCCGCTCCCAACCCTGAGCGCTGACTTCGGGCCGGGCGAAGAACCGATCCGCCATCTCCTCGAATTGCGTCGGGGGCAAAAAGCCGGTCGCGCTGCGGTCGTTCTCGCCCATCGTATGCGTGCTCACCACTGTGGCCCCGATTGGCTCGGCCAGGATAGTTGCGAGCTGCATCGCCTTGGTCTCGCTGCTGGAAAAGATCATGGCGCCATCAGGCACCACGCAGCGCGCGGCAAATGCTTCGGCCCGCAGCCGCCCATCCTGGCTCAACCCCCAGAGCGGCACGGGCACATTGGCATCGATCTGCACCTGCGGATGCGTCACATAGAGGGCGCGCATCGGCGGCTATCCCCGGCTCATGTGGGTGAGGTCGTGCACGAGGCTATCGACCTTGCGGATGATGGCCGGCTCGACGAAATCGCCATTGGCGTCGAACACCTCGCTATCGGGGCCGATGCCAAGCAGGCCCGGCGCCACCAGGCCCCCCACTTTGCTGAGGCTGTCGCGCAGGTGGCTCAGCGCCCAGATGGTGCCGTACTTGCCCGAGCTCACGCCGCCAATGCCGAATACCGCCTGGCGGAACGGGCTCGGCTTCTGCCGGCTGAGCCAGGCAAGGACATTGACCAGCAGCGGTGGCAGTCCACCATTATATTCGGGCGTGGCGATGAAGACGATGTCGTGCGTCCGCCACAGCTCGGCCAGGCGTCCCGCGGCCTCGGGCACGTTGTCCGGCTCCAGGTCCTCGTTGAAGATCGGCATCTCGAAATCGCTGAGGTCGATGGCATTGACCGTGACGCCGGCCGCTTCGAGCTTGCGGCCAACATGCGCCTGCAGCATCCGGTTATACGATCCCTTGCGAATGGAACCGGAAAGAGTGAGCGCGGTGGTCATGAGAAAAGTCCGTTTTGGATCAGGCGACTGTGCCCGTGACGCTGCGGCGGCGCAAGGGACTGGCGATCTTTGTTTTGCCCCGGAGCGTTGGCCTGTTGCGTCAATCGCGAAGTCCTGCGCCGGGGTGACACCGCGCAAGGAATTGGGCACCGAGCGTTCGCGCCATTCGAGCGTAGCTCTCATGGCTTTTCGGCGGGAAATCGCTCCACCGGAGCGACTTCTTTTCCGCCTTAAGCCTCGAACATCTTCTTGATCTTGGCGAAGAAGCCGCCTGAGGTTGGGTTGGTTTCCTCGGTTTCGAGCTTGGCGAACTCTTCGAGCAATTCGCGCTGCCGGCGGCTCAGGGCCTGCGGCGTCTCGATGTCGAGCTGCACATAGAGGTCGCCGACATCCTTGCTGCGCAGCACTGGCATGCCCTTGCCCTTGAGGCGGACGCGCTGGCCGGGCTGGGTACCAGCCGCCACCTTGACCTTGGCGCGGGCGCTGTCGAGCGTCGGCACTTCGAACTCGCCGCCCAGAGCGGCGGTGGTCATGGCGATCGGCACGCGCGCATAAAGATCGGCACCGTCGCGCTGGAACAGATCATGCGGGCGGATGGAAATGAAGATGTAGAGATCGCCCGGTGGTCCGCCGCGAAGGCCGGCCTCACCCTCATTGGCGAGGCGGATGCGGGTGCCGTCTTCAATGCCCTTGGGGATATCGACGGAGAGCTTGCGGTTTTCCTGCCGGCGACCCTGGCCACCGCAATCGGTGCAGGGCTGGTCCATCATCTGGCCCCGGCCCTGGCAGACCGGGCAGGTGCGTTCGATGGTGAAGAAGCCCTGTGCGGCACGCACCTTGCCATGGCCATTGCACTGCCGGCAGGTATGAGTACCGGTGCCCGGCTTGGCGCCGGAGCCATCACAGGTGGTGCAGCCCACCAGGGTCGGCACGTCGATCTCGACCGTGCGACCCTCAAAACTCTCCTCGAGACTGATCTCCAGATTGTAGCGCAGGTCCGAACCGCGCAGCTTGGCGGCCCCGCCGCCACCGCCGCCCCGGCGTCCACCCATGAAGTCGCCAAAAATGTCGTCGAAGATATCGGACATGGACGAGGTGAATTCGGGACCAAAGCCACCGCCCGGTCCGCGGCCGCCGCCATTTTCGAAGGCGGCATGGCCAAACCGGTCATAGGCGGCGCGCTTCTGGCCGTCCTTGAGCGTATCGTAGGCTTCGTTGATTTCCTTGAACTTGGCCTCCGCCTCGGCATTGCCCGGGTTACGGTCGGGGTGATGCACCATGGCGAGCTTGCGATAGGCGCCCTTGAGCGCCGCATCGTCGGCGCCCTTTTGTACGCCGAGCACCTCGTAGAAATCCCGTTTGGCCAAAAACTAAGTCTCCATGCGCTGCCGGTCGCGTCGCGCGCGCCCCGCAAATTCCAAGCCCCGAGCCAGTTCTAAATGGCAATCGACCCCACGCCCCGCAAGGGGTCTGGGGCCGACAAGGCAAACCAATTGCCCGCTCATGTAGCAAGAGCGGGCACGTGCTTCAATATTGCTGATCGGCAAGTGCCGCCGCCGTCTAGCTCTGCCGTCCCGGCGCAAAGGCCTTGGCCAAGGCATCGGCGGCGTCGCTCTGCGCGAACAGGGCCTTGGTGACGATCACCCCAAGCCCGAAAAAGCCTTGCGTCACACCTTGATAGGTCCAGCAATTGACCGGAACGCCAGCCTGCTCGAAAGCCTCCGCCAGGGCTTCGCCCTCGGAACGCAGCGGGTCGATGCCGGCAAGAATTATGGTCGCCGGGGCAGCGCCGGCCAGATCGTGGCGCGACACAAGATCGATGCGGGGATCGCTAATCGCGGCCTCGTCTTCCAGCAATTGCCGAAAGCGCCAGCGCATGGCTGGCAATCCGATCGGCCTGGCCCGCAACGTTTCGCCGTAGGACGGCGTCGCCAGATCGCTGCCCGCGATCGGGTGGATCAGCAATTGGTGAACCGGGCGGGTCACGTGCTCATCGCGAGCCCGCAGCGCCACATGCGCGGCGAGATTGGCCCCGGCATCCTCGCCGGCAACGACCAGCCGGCGCGGATCGCCACCGAACTCGCCGATCCGCTCGGCCAGCCATTTCCATGCCGTCCAGGCATCGTCATGGGCCGCCGGAAAGCGATGCTCGGGCGCCAGCCGGTAGGCGACCGACACGACGATAGCGCCGCTTCGCCGGGCAATGGCGCGGGCGGAAGCGTCATGGCTACCGAGGTCGCCGGTGACGAAACCGCCGCCATGGAAGTAGAGTGCCAGCGGATTGAGCCGGCTCAGCAGGCCCATCGGTCGATAGACCCGCGCCGGCAGCGCTTCGTTGTCACCATTGGCGATGGTGATGTCCTCGACCTCGACGCCGTCATCGCCGGTCGGCCGGTTCTGCCGCGCCAGGATCGCGACTATGGCGTCGCTGGCCTTGGGCTGACGGCGGGCCGCCTGCGGCGAGCAATGCTCTAGCGGGCGGGCGCCCAGCTCGCCCAGCGTATCGAGCACATGCTTCATGTCGGCGTCGATCCGGGCCATTGGATTACCAGAGATCAGTTCACCCAAACGACCGATCGAATCGATCTGCGCCGGGTTCGGCTGTGCGTCGCTGCTGGTATCGGTCATGGAGTGGCCCTCGCTTTTCCGTGATCCCGTTGGATCGCGAAAACCGGCCGGCAGTTTGGCTCAATCATGGGCATTTTGGGGCAGGCAAAGGAAAGGCCCCGGATCGCTCCAGGGCCGCAAACAGGGATTCACGTGAAACTTCGAGCCGGCTTACGCCGCCTCGGTCATCGAGACGCCGTGCTCCATCAGCTTCTTGCGGGCAGCGTTGACGACGTCGACGCTGAACTCGTCTTCGTGGTTCAACACGATCGCTTCGCCGGTCAGGTCGGTACGGCCATGGGCCACCAGCTTGGCAAAGCCGTCGCTGATATCGGCTTCCATCATCTGGTCGGACAGCACCTTGATGGCGCCGACGCGCTTGTGCTTGGAACGGATCTTGATCAGCTTGGTCGCCCGGCCATTGTCGGCCGTGCGGAATTCTTCGGCGGCAACGAGGCCGGTCCAAAACAGGCGTTCGACGCCCGCCTCATGGGTCGATCCGGCAATCTCGGCAATGCGCATCTGGCACCCAAAAGCAAGGTCGTCATAGCCCAGGCGCACGGCATTGGCCATGAGCTTGCGCAGCTTTTCGGGGTCGGTGAAGGTCTGGGGGTCTGGGATGTTCATTCGTCACCATAGGCCATATGGCGGGAAATAGCGAATGCTTCGAGCCGCCCCGCAGGGCAAATCGCTCCAGTGGAGCGATTTGAGGCGAGAAGGCCATGAGCGCTATGCGCGAGTGGCTGGCGATGGCGTTCGTAGTGGTCCCCTGCTCCTCTCGTGAGAGAAGGTGCCCGAAGGGCGAACGAGGGTCTTTTCCTGGCGTCTGGCATGGGCGAACGCAGCACCCCTCACCCTGACCTGTCGCTGAGCGCGTCAGGTCGTCCCTCTCCATCAAGGGGAGAGAGGAGAAGCACCAAACAAAAAGGGCCCGGCTCGCGCCGGACCCCGTTCAATTCCATTCGGTCGAAACTTAGGCCGACTTCTTGTCGTCGTCGTCCTTGACCTCTTCGAAGTCGGCGTCGACGACGTCGTCTTCATCCTCATCGGCGGTGCCGTTGGCCTTGGCCTCGGCTTCCGCCTGGCTGGCCTTGTACATGGCTTCGCCCAGCTTCATCGAAGCTTCGGCGAGGGCGCCGGTCTTTTCCTTGATCAGCTCGCCGTCGTCGCCTTCGATCACCGCCTTGAGGTCGGCAATCGCGGTTTCGATGGCGGTCTTGTCCTCCGCCGTGACCTTGTCGCCATATTCCTTGAGCGATTTCTCGGTCGAGTGGATCAGGCTCTCGCCCTGGTTCTTGGCTTCCACGGCCTCGCGCTTGGCCTTGTCGGCCTCGGCATTCTGCTCGGCTTCCTTGACCATCTTCTCGATGTCGGCGTCCGAAAGACCACCCGAGGCCTGGATGCGGATCTGCTGCTCCTTGCCCGTGCCCTTGTCCTTGGCCGAAACCTGCACGATGCCGTTGGCGTCGATATCGAAGGTCACTTCGATCTGCGGCACGCCGCGCGGTGCGGGCGGAATGCCGGTCAGGTCGAAATTGCCCAAGAGCTTGTTGTTGGCGGCCATTTCGCGTTCACCCTGGAACACGCGGATGGTCACGGCGCTCTGGCTGTCCTCGGCGGTCGAGAAGGTCTGGCTCTTTTTGGTCGGGATCGTGGTGTTGCGGTCGATCAGGCGGGTGAACACGCCACCCAGGGTTTCGATACCCAGGCTAAGCGGGGTCACGTCGAGCAGCAGCACGTCCTTGACGTCACCCTGCAACACGCCGGCCTGGATCGCAGCGCCAAGCGCCACGACTTCGTCCGGATTGACGCCCTTGTGCGGCTCCTTGCCGAACAGCTGCTTGACGACTTCCTGCACCTTGGGCATGCGGCTCATGCCGCCCACCAGCACGACTTCGTCGATCTGGGCTGCGGTCACGCCGGCATCCTTCATCGCCAGCTTGCACGGCTCGATGGTCTTCTGGATCAGGTCGTCGACCAGAGTTTCGAGCTTGGAGCGGCTGAGCTTGAGCGTCAGGTGCTTCGGGCCCGAGGCATCGGCGGTGATGAAGGGCAGGTTGATTTCGGTCTGGGTCGAGCTCGACAGTTCGATCTTGGCCTTTTCGGCCGCTTCCTTGAGGCGCTGCAAGGCGAGCTTGTCGCCGCGCAGGTCGATGCCCTGTTCCTTCTTGAACTCGTCGGCCAGGTAGTCGACCAGGCGCATGTCGAAGTCTTCGCCACCCAGGAACGTGTCGCCATTGGTGGACTTCACTTCGAACACGCCATCGCCGATCTCCAGGATCGACACGTCGAAGGTGCCGCCGCCAAGGTCATAGACCGCGATCGTACCGGCGGCCTTCTTGTCGAGGCCGTAGGCGAGCGCCGCAGCGGTCGGCTCGTTGATGATGCGCAGCACTTCAAGGCCGGCAATCTTGCCCGCATCCTTGGTGGCCTGGCGCTGGCTGTCGTTGAAATAGGCGGGAACCGTGATGACGGCCTGCGTGACGGTTTCGCCGAGATAGGACTCGGCGGTTTCCTTCATCTTCTGCAGGATCATGGCCGAAACCTGCGAGGGTGAATACTTGTCGCCCGAGGCTTCCACCCATGCATCGCCATTGTCGGCCTTGACGATCTTGAACGGCACCAGGTTCTTGTCCTTGGCGACGACGGCATCATCAAACCGGCGCCCGATCAGGCGCTTGACGGCAAACAGGGTATTTTCGGGATTGGTGACCGCCTGGCGCTTGGCCGGCTGGCCGACGAGACGTTCGCCATCCTTGGAGAAAGCGACCATCGAGGGGGTGGTACGCGCCCCTTCCGCGTTTTCGATGACCTTCGGATTCGCACCGTCCATGACTGCAACGCAGCTATTGGTGGTGCCCAGGTCGATACCGATGACTTTTGCCATTATACTAGCCTCTCTTTCAGCAAACCCATGATGAGACCCCTCTCGCGAGGCAGCCCCGTGGCCTGACACGGGCCGGGTTCCTTGCAACTCAAATGTGCCCATCGCTGGGCCTGCGGCGTATATAGGGGGGTGGCCCTAAGGCTTCAAGCGCGCAAAAGGCACATTTGCCGCGGGTTTGGGTCATTCAGCTGACGAAAGCCAAAAGTGATAGCGGCGCCACTGTTGCAATGGCGCCGTATGCGAAATGGCAGGGATCGAGATTCGAGCTAGTACAGCGTGTAGCTGTTGAGGTCGCAGATGTTGATGTTGCTGACCACGATCTCAGTGCCGCCGGTCATTATCATCTTGAAGTCATAGAGGCACGCGGTCGAGCCGTCGGCGATGATCACCGTGCTCTGATAGCCCGGCGCCAGGGTCTGGTCGGACCCGAGCAGGTCGTGGCTCCAATAACGGTCATTGACTGGCGCGACGTAAAAATACTGCAACGAGCGAGACGCCGAGTTGATCAGGGTAAAATAGATGTCTTCAGCCATGGTGGGCAGCGTCGTGCCCGCCACTGCCAGGACGGCAATACCGCTTTTGATAATGATGTTCATTGCTCTTGGGTCCCGATGCCGATGGCCCCGCGCCTGCGGGATTGCGGCTTTCCGACATAGAACGTATCCGACCCCGCTTCACGGGGTTTCGAGATACCGGTACATCGGGGAATTCTGGCCGGCAGCGACGGCCAGTGGTCGCGATCAATCTCAGCTAGGTTGCGACTTTCCTTTGTCGCGCCGCCGCCCTAGAAAGCTGCCATGTTCGCCCCCGGCACAGTGCTGCTTCACGATACCCTCGACCCCGGGGGGCAGAACCTGCTGTTCACTGGCCCGCGCGAAATCCTGGTCGCCCATAATGCCGCCGAGGCAACTGCTGCACTGTCCCGGCTGGAAACGGCGGCCGAGCGCGGCCTGTGGGCGGCCGGATATCTGGCCTACGAGCTGGGCTTCGTATTCGAGGAGCGGCTGCTGTCCCGGCTGCCCGCGCCCGGCGCAACGCCCCTGCTCTGGCTCGGCCTTTACGACGCCCCCGAGCGGCTGGACACTGCCGAGGTCGATCACCGCCTGACAGCCGCAGCCGCGGGCTTGGAAGGCCGCGCCGTCGATATCGTGCCGAGCCGCGACTTCGCCAGCTATGGCACTGCCTTTGACCAGGTCAAAGCGCTGATCGCCGCTGGCGATACCTATCAGGTCAACCTCACCTTCAAGGCGCGCTTTCGTCTCGAAGGCGATCCGGTGGCGCTCTACCGCGAGCTGGTGCGCAAGCAGCCCGTGGCCTATGGCGCGCTGATCAATACCGGCGAGCATTGGGTGCTATCGCGCTCGCCCGAGCTGTTCGTCAGCAATGACGCCGGTACGCTGTCGGCCCGGCCGATGAAGGGCACGGCCCCGCGCGGGCGGACGCTGGCCGAGGACGAAGCCGGCCGTGCCGCCCTGGCGGCGGACGAAAAGAACCGCGCCGAAAACCTGATGATCGTCGACCTGCTGCGCAACGATCTGGGTCGCATCTCCGAAATCGGCTCGGTCAAGGTCACAGACCTCTTCACCGTCGAGACCTACAAGACGCTCCACACCATGACCTCGGGCATAACAGCCCAACGCCGCCCGGGGGTGACCACGACCGGCCTGCTTGCCAATCTCTTCCCCTGTGGTTCAATCACCGGCGCCCCGAAACTGCGCGCCATGGAAATCATCGACGAAGTCGAGACCGGGCCGCGCGGGCTTTATACCGGCTCGATCGGCTATTTTGCCCCCAATGGCGACCTGGCCCTCAACGTCGCCATTCGCACTGCGGTTATCGACAGCGATGGTCACGGCCAGATTGGTATCGGCGGCGGTATCGTGGCCGACAGTGTCGCCGAGGACGAGTATCGCGAGGCGCTGCTCAAGATGGCGTTCTTCACCGAACCGGCTGCTCCGGTCACGCTGATCGAAACCCTGCTCTGGGAACGGGACAAGGGCTATTGGCTGCTTGACCGGCACATGGCACGGCTGGAGCTGTCCGCGCGCTATTTCGAATTGCCCTGCGACCGGGAAGCCATCACCGCAACGCTTCGCGGCGTCACCATGACGGCCGATCGCATGCGCGTGCGGCTGACTCTTGACGCATCCGGCCCCGCCGTCTCCGCCGTGCCGCTGCCGGCCAATCCGGCGGTGTTCCGCTTCGCCATCGCCGCCGAACCGCTCGATTCGCAAAGCCGCTGGCTGGCGCACAAGACGACCAATCGCGCCTTCTACGACGAGCCGCGCCAGCGCGCCCATGCCGAGCTTGGCGTCGATGAGGTGGTGTTCCGCAATGAGCGGGGCGAACTCACCGAAGGTTCGATCACCAACCTCTTTGTCGAACGCGACGGCATGCTGCTTACCCCGCCTTTGTCCGCCGGTCTGCTGCCCGGCACGCTGCGGGCCGAGCTCATCGCTACCGGCAAGGCTGTCGAGCAGCGTTTGACCCTTGCCGATCTCGAAACCGCCGAGGCAATCTGGCTGGGCAATTCGGTGCGCGGCCTGATGCGCGCCGAGTGGATCAAGACCTAGGAGACAAGCCGATGACGATCGAAATCACCCCGCGGGACGTGCTGGTCGTCGTCGACATGCAGTACGACTTCCTGCCCGGCGGCAACCTTGCGGTAGCCGGCGGCGATGAGATCGTGCCGCTGATCAACACGCTGGCGCGCCATTTTACCAATGTC
The DNA here is from genome assembly GCF_022429625.1 of Devosia lacusdianchii. Taxonomy (NCBI): domain Bacteria; kingdom Pseudomonadati; phylum Pseudomonadota; class Alphaproteobacteria; order Hyphomicrobiales; family Devosiaceae; genus Devosia; species Devosia lacusdianchii. The sequence continues at coordinate 4,260,257 of NZ_CP092483.1, forward strand.
GTGTTCACCCAGGACTGGCATCCGGCCGACCACATTTCCTTTGCCAGCCAGCATCCCGGCAAGGCGCCGTTCGAGACCGTGGAACTGCCCTATGGCACGCAGGTGCTGTGGCCCGACCACTGCGTGTGGAACACGCAAGGCGCGGCACTGTCAGCCGATCTCGACATTCCCCACGGGCAACTCATTATCCGTAAGGGGTACAACCGGTTGATCGATTCCTATTCCGGCTTCCAGGAAGCCGATCGCGAAACGCTGACCGGCCTGGCTGGTTATCTCAACGAGCGCGATCTCGGTCGGCTCTATGTGGTGGGCCTCGCCACCGATTTCTGCGTCGGCTGGACCGCCATCGATGCGGCGGCCGCCGGGTTCGACGTGACCGTGATCGAGGATGCGACGCGGGCCATCGACAATGCGGGAAGTCTCGCCAAGGCCTGGGCCGATATGGCCGAGGCTGGGGTGGAGCGGGTGATGAGCAAGCAAATTCTGGGGTAGGCGGGCACCCCTCCCCCGCCCACTGCACGTCATCCTCGGCTTGACCCGAGGGTGACGATCGAGTGTGTACGGCGTGCAACTCAAGCCCAAACGAAAATCCCCGCTTGCGCGGGGATTCACGTGAAACGCTTCGTCGCGTCTCAGACGCTCTTGTCGATTGCCTCGTCCGCCGGAGCGTGGCTCGGGCCGCCCTTGGCGACGCCGACCATGGCGGGGCGCAAAACCCTGTCGCCGATAGCGAAACCGGCCTGCACCACCTGCACCACCGTACCTTCCGGCCGGCTCGGATCGGGGACTTCGAACATGGCCTGGTGCTTGTGCGGATCGAATTTCTGGCCCTCGGCCTCGATCGGCTTGACGCCGTGCTTGGCCAAGAGGCGCTGCATTTCGCGCTCGGTCATCTCGATGCCTTCGATCAGGCTCTTGGTGGTCGCATCGCCATTTTCGCGCGCTTCCGCCGGCAGCACCATCAGGGCGCGGCTCAGCGCGTCGGTGGCCGAGAGCATGTCGCGGGCAAAGCCGGCAATGGCGTAGCTGCGCGTATCGGCGACGTCGCGCTCGGTCCGCTTGCGCAAGTTTTCCATCTCGGCAATGGTCCGCAGCACGCGGTCCTTGAGCTCAGCATTCTCAACGCGCAGCGCCTCGACCGGGTCAACCGCCGGCTGCTCACTGGTGATTTCGACTTCAGGCGTCTCGCCCGAGGCGGCGTTCTCGTCGCTCATCATTGTTCTATTCCGCAAAAACCAAAGAATTTGCCCCGCATATCGGCCAAACCAGTGTCCTTTTCAAGTCATAGTGCACCGGACCGGCAACGCTCACCGTGACGCCGAGGCCATTGCTCCACCGGCGCCAAAGGTCAAAATCATCGCTTCCGCGCCATCATCGCTTCCGCGCCATCATCGCCGTGATCACATTGGCGGTATAGTCCACCACCGGCACGATGCGGGCGTAATTGAGTCGGGTCGGCCCGATCACGCCCAGCACGCCCACCACCTTGTCATTGGCATCCTTGTAGGGCGAGAGGATGACCGAGGAGCCCGAAAGCGAGAACAGCTTGTTCTCCGAACCGATGAAGATGCGCACGCCTTGCGCCTTCTCGGCATCGCCCAGCAGCTCCAGCAGGCCATCCTTGCTTTCGAGCTCGTCGAACAATTGCCGCATGCGCAGCAATTCGTCCGATGCCATCGTGTCGTTGATGAGGTTGGCGCGGCCGCGCACGATCACTGTCGGCGCGCTGGTTGCCGAGGCCTGGCTGAGGGTCGCGATCCCAGCATCCACCAGCTTCTGCGTCAGCTCGTCGAGCTCGGCCCGTTGCTCGGCGCGCTGTTCGGCCAGCACCTTGCGCGCTTCGGCTATGGTGCGCCCCACCACATGATGGGCCAGGTAATTGCCCGCCTGAGCCAGCGCACTCGCCGTTAGTCCCGGCGGCGTATCCATGATGCGGTTTTCCACCTGCCCGTCCTGCCCGACCATGATCGCCATGGCGCGGGTCGAATCGAGCCGCACGAATTCGATGTGGCGCAGGATCATGTCGGCCTTGGTGGCGATCACCACGCCAGCGCCCTGGCTCAGGCCGCTGAGCAATTGGCTGGCCTCGGTCAGCACATCCTCGACTTGCCCCTGGCGCTGGCCCTCGATCGATTTGGCGATCTGGCTGCGTTCGCTTTCGTTGACCGCGCCGACCTCCAGCATGGCGTCGACAAAAAACCGCAAGCCCTCCTGCGTCGGCGCCCGGCCCGCCGAAGTATGCGGTGCCGCGATGAGCCCCAGATCTTCGAGATCGGCCATGACATTGCGCACCGAAGCCGGCGACAGCCCCGTCTGCAGCATGCGGCTGAGGTCGCGCGAGCCCACCGGCGTGCCGGTATCGAGATAGCGTTCCACCAGCCGCCGAAAGATGTCCTGGCTGCGGGCATTGAGCACGCTCAAAAAATCTTCGGGAGGCTTGCTCATGCCGTTTCGATAAAATCGTCCACTTTAACCCTGGCGTCTCATTTAAGCGCATTGCGCCCCTACGCCAAGCCACCGCCGCTTGTGAGCGGGGCTGAGGAGGGTTAAGAGGCGGTTAATAGAAATTTCCAAGCGGATTCTTGATGCGCCCTTCCGGACGTGAACCCAACCAGATGCGATCAGTGACCATCGAGCGCAACGTGGCCCAGAAGGCCGAAGGCTCCTGCCTCGTCTCGTTCGGAAATACCAAGGTGTTGGTCACCGCATCGGTCGAAACCAGCCTGCCGGGCTGGCTGCGCGGCAAGGGCCAGGGCTGGGTCACCGCCGAATATGGCATGCTGCCCCGCGCCACCGGCTCGCGCACCCGTCGTGAAGCCACGGCAGGCAAGCAGTCCGGACGCACCCAGGAAATCCAGCGTCTCATCGGCCGCTCGCTCCGCGCCGTGGTCGATATGCAGCTGCTTGGCGAAAACCAGGTGACCATCGATTGCGACGTGCTCGAAGCCGATGGCGGCACCCGCACCGCTTCAATCACCGGCGCCTATGTGGCGCTGGCCGACGCGATCGCCTGGATGGATGAGCGCAAGCTGACCAAGGGCAAGGCCCTGCGCGATTCGGTCGCCGCCGTATCCTGCGGCATCTATCGCGGGGCGCCGGTGCTCGATCTCGACTATCTCGAAGACGTCGAAGCCCATACCGACGCCAACTTCGTCATGACCGGGTCAGGCAAGTTCGTCGAAATCCAGGGCACTGCCGAACAGGCGCCGTTCAGCCGCGACGAGCTCAATGCGCTGATGGAATTGGCCGAACAGGGCGTTGGCGAATTGACCCTGATGCAACAGGTGGCGCTGCAAGCATGATCGGTTGGCTCCTCAAGAAAGTCGCGCGTCAGCCTGCCGCCAAGCCGGCAGAGCCCGTGCGCTCGGTCCCGGGCGAAAACTGCGCCCTCTGGCATGACGTCGCGCGCGCCCTCGATCAATCGTCCCGCGCTGCCGCGCGCACCAAGAGCAAGGGCGTGGCCCGATGAGCATCCCTCGGCTCCGCGAAGGCGATCGCCTGGTGCTGGCCACGCATAATGCGGGCAAGCTGAAGGAATTTCAGGAACTGTTCGAGCCGTTTGGCCTCGAACTGGTTTCGGCTGGCGAACTCGGCCTGCCCGAGCCCGAAGAGACCGGTACTACCTTTGCCGAAAACGCCCGCCTCAAAGCGCATGCCGCGGCACAGGGCTCCGGCATGCTGGCTCTGAGCGATGATTCCGGCCTCTGCGTCGACGCGCTTAATGGCGAGCCCGGTGTTTACACCGCCGACTGGGCGGGGGTGCCGCGCGATTTCAACCACGCCATGAAGCGCCTCGAAGATGCGCTGCAGGCTGCCAATGCGACCTCGCCCGGCCAGCGCAAGGGCTCGTTCAACGCCACGCTCTGCCTCGCCCATCCCGATGGGCGCGACGTGATCTATGCCGGCAAGTGTAATGGCACGCTGGTCTGGCCGCCGCGCGGCGATCGCGGCCATGGCTATGATCCGGTCTTCATGCCCGATGGCTATGACATCACATTCGGCCAGATGCCGGCTGAGATGAAGCATTCCTGGTCGCCCGGCGAACAGGGACTGAGCCACCGCGCCCGCGCCTTTGCGCTGTTCGTGGAGAACCAGATTGAGCAGTAACCCCAACGACATGTTCGGGGTTTACGTGCACTGGCCCTTCTGCGCGGCCAAGTGCCCCTATTGCGATTTCAACTCCCATGTCCATCGCGGCCCGTTCGACGAGATCGACTATGTCGCCGCCTATGAGCGCGAAATCGCCACGGCCGCGCAATTGGCGCCGGGCCGCGTGGTGCAATCCATCTTCTTTGGCGGCGGTACGCCCTCGCTGATGAACCCGCAATCGACGGGCCGTATCATCGATGCGATCGCCAAGCACTGGACGGTAGAGAAGAACGCCGAAATCACGCTCGAGGCCAACCCGACCAGCGTCGAGGTCGATCGCTTCAAGGGTTACCGCAGTGCCGGGGTGAACCGCGTGTCGCTGGGCGTGCAATCCCTGCGCGAAGGGCCGCTGGCCGAACTCGGCCGCCGCCATACGGTGGATGAGGCGATCGCCGCTGTGCGCATCGCGCAGAGCGTTTTCGATCGCAGCAGCTTCGATCTCATCTACGCCCGCCCCAAGCAGACACTCGAGGATTGGGAAGACGAGCTCAAGGAAGCTTTGTGGATGGCGCGGGGCCATATCAGCCTCTACCAGCTGACCATCGAGCAGGGCACGCGCTATTTCGACCTGCATAAGGCTGGCAAACTGGCCATGCCCAACGAAGACCTGGCGGCCGATTTCTATGAGCTGACCCAGGAGCTGACGGCGTCGGCCGGGCTGCCGGCCTATGAGATTTCCAACCACGCCCGCCCCGGCCAGGAGAGCACCCACAACATGCTCTACTGGCGCTATGGCGAATATGCCGGCATCGGCCCGGGCGCCCATGGCCGCTTGATGATCAACAACCAGCGCCATGCCACCGCCGCCGAAAAACTGCCCTTCGACTGGCAAAAGCTGGTGAAGACCAAAGGCCACGGCATGGTGGTCGACGATGTGTTGACCTGGGAGGAGCAGGGCGACGAGTTCCTCGTCATGGGCCTGCGCCTCAAGGAAGGCATTTCGCCGGCACGCTTCACCTCGATTTCCGGGCGGCAGATCAGCAAGACCCAGATCGAAGCGCTCAAGGGCTATGGCTTCGTCGAAAGCCTGCCCAACGGCAATCTGCGCGTAACCGACAAGGGCTTCCCGGTGCTGGACGCCGTGGTCGCCGACCTGGCGGCTTAAGGCTTCTTTACCTCTCCCCCAAAGGGAGAGGTAAGAAAGCTAGAGCTTCGCACCCTCGATCTGCACCGCCCCACCCTGCCCGATCTTCTTGATCGCCAGCGCGTATTCGCTGCGGCCATTGCCGAGGAACCGGAACACGCCATCGCGCCCGTTGAACCCCGTTGCTGCCGTCAGCAGCCCCGCATTGTAGGGCGGGTTGGCCATGGACAGGGCATTCACATTGGCAAGCACCGTCGCCGTGTAGGCAATGGTGGCCAGCGCATGCGGCTGGCCCCCGAAGCGTGCCTGGTAGTCGCCACGGATCGCCGCCATGCCGGCACCATCGACGGTTGGGTAAATGGCGCCGCTCAATTGGCTGGCGGTCATGATCGCCGGGTCGCCTTCCCAATCGGCCGAGCCCACGATCTGTACCATATCTGCGCTCACGCCCGCCTGGCTGAGCAACGCGCCGAAACTCGGCGCGGTCGAGCGATCGGGCAGGTAGAGTGTATCGATCAGGCTCTTCTGAATCATTGGCAGCGCCTGATCGACGATCTGCTTGGCCTCGTTGATATCAGAGAAGGTGTAGATGGCCTGGGGCGCGAACCCGGCGGCGGCCGCCTGCTGACGGAAGGCCGTTTCCTGCGCCTGGCCGAACTCGGTTGCGGGGAAAATCCCGGCAACACCGCGCCGGCCTTGGATCTTGACCCAGTTGAGCGAACGTTTCATCTCAGCATCAGGCAGGACGCTGAGCAGATAAACACCGGGGCTGGCTGCCGTTGGATTGTTGGAAAATCCGATCAGCGGCAGGCCGGCGGCGCGCGCCACCGCTCCGGCGGCAGTCACCTGATCGGCGCGCAAGGGTCCGAGGATCAGCTTGGCGCCATCGGCGACGGCGGCGCTTGCCGCACTGGTCGCGCCCTGCACCGTTGCGCCGGTGTCGCGCAGGGTGAAGGTGACATTCTCGGCGATGTTGGGATTGGCCTCGATGAAGGCTACTGCCAGCTTCGAAGCATTGGCCAGCGACATACCGACCGAGGCCAGTCCTGGGTCACCGCTCAATGGCAGCAGCAGCGCCACCTTGACCGGGCCGCGGCCGAAACTCTCGCTCGGGCCGGCCGGCAGCATGGGCTGGTTGGGGATCACTTGCCCCTGCCCCGGCTGCATCGGCGCGTCGCCGCCGAAGCTCAATGTGCGCGAGCCAAACTGGAAATCGGTGGGCGAGCAGGCCGTCAGCACGAGCAGGATCGCCGCGCCGAAAGCGCGCCGCATGCCATGGCGGGTCACTCGATCCAAGGCCACGCTTGCCCTCAAAGTGCTAGCAGACTGTTAACACTTTGAACGTCATTGCTTAACCAATTCTCAACCGCCCGATCAGTCCAGCGCCTTGATGTAGCGATCGGCGGATCGTGCTACCGCAGCCTTGGCGTCCGCGAGGATGACCCGGTCCCACCAGCCGCCATAGATGCGGTCGAAGCGGAGCGTCGCCGCCCGGTCGGCGATGCGGCGGACTTCGCGCGCCGGCAGCGGGATCATGTTGGGATAGGAGCGCATGAAGCTGACCCAACCGGCCGCGGGTGCCACCTGGATAGTATCGCCGACCATCAATGCGCCCTTGCCGTTGGCACCATGAGACCATTCGAGCACGCTGCTGCCCTCGAAATGCCCGGCCAGGCGATGGATGGTGACGCCGGGCAGCACTTCGTGATGATCGCCGCTCCATGGGACGATGTTGTCCGTCTGGCACATCACATGCGCCAGATCGGCCTCGGGCAGCAGGATCGGCACATTGCCCAGCTTGGCGCTCCACTCGGCCATCCCCGTGTAGAAATGCGGATGCGAGAAACAGATCGCCTTGAGACCGCCGAGCGCCTTGATCCGCTCGGCCGTCGCATCGTCCAGCATCGGCACGCAGTCCCAGAGCACATTGCCCTCGGTTGCCTGGATCAGCAGTGCGCGCTGGCCAATGCCAAGACCGGGAGTCACGCCAACACCGGCAAGGCCCGGTTCGAGTTCCCGCCAATCGTTGGCGTGGGTGGTCTCGATCGCGTCGCGCGCGACCCATTCCTGTCCGTTCGGTCCCAGATACTGCCGCTCGTCCTCGCAGATCGGGCAATGGGCGGGCGGGCTGACGCTGTCAGGAAAATGCGCGGCGCAGGTCTTGCAGATCCAGGTGGTCATGGGTGTCCTCCGTTTTTTGTTGTCCCTATACATAGGCGCCGCGGCTGCTAAAACAGCCCTGGCGCTGGAGAAAAACGGCTCGTGGACGACAAGCACTATTTCATCGCCGGAACCGTATTTCCCGCGCCCCCGCTGGCGCCGGGACTTTATGTGGTGGCGACGCCGATCGGCAATCTGCGCGACATCACCATTCGGGCGCTGGAGACACTGGCCGCCGCCGACGCGATCCTCTGCGAAGATACCCGCATGTCGGCGCGGCTGCTCGATCATTACGGCATCAAGGGGCGCCGTGTGGCGCTGCACGAGCACAATGAGCGCGCCAAGGCCGAGGATATCGTCAACCGCATTGCCGCCGGGCAGGCACTGGCACTGATTTCGGATGCGGGCACGCCGCTGCTCTCCGATCCCGGCTTTCCACTGATCAGGGCACTGGCCGAGGCCAACCTGCCGGTCTTTGCTATCCCCGGCCCCTCGGCTTTGCTCTCGGCTTTGGTCGTCGCTGGCCTGCCCACCGATGCCTTCGCTTTTCACGGCTTCCTGCCGCCAAAGGCCGGCGCCCGCGCCAATGCGATTGTGGCGCTGAGGGATTCACGTGAAACTTTGGTGTTTTACGAAAGCCCGCGCCGCCTTGACGACACGCTGGCGGCCATGGCGGAACATCTGGGCGAACGGCAGGCTGCCGTGGCGCTGGAGCTGACCAAGCGCTTCGAGCGCGTGCATCGCGGCACACTGGCCGAACTGGCCGCCGAATTTGCCGCTAGCGAAACCAAGGGCGAAGCGGTGATCGTCGTTGCCGGGGCCGCCGAGGCCAGTGCACCCGATGCCGCCGACTGGCAGGCCGCGCTGCTGGTCGCCATGGCAGATCAGCCCTTGCGTGCCGCCGTCGACGCTATCACGGGGCAATATGGGCTCAAGCGCAAGGAAGTCTACGATGCCGCCCTCGCCCTCAAAGTCGAAAAGTAGCGCCCGCATCGCGGCACAACTCGGTGGGCACCGCGGCGAGGCGCTGGCGGCGCTGTTCCTGCGGCTCAAGCTCTACCGGGTGGTGGAGCGTCGCTACAAAACCCCGGTCGGCGAGATCGACCTCATCGTCGAACGCTTCGGGGTCACGGTATTCGTCGAGGTCAAGGCGCGCAGCAAGGCGGCCAGCGAAGGCGAAACGCTGGAGGCCGTGAACCAGCAACGCATCGTCCGCGCGGCGCAATACTGGCTGGCGCGCAATCCAGCCAAAGCGGAAACGCCGCTGCGGTTCGATGTGGTGTTCCTGACGCCAGGCCGCTGGCCGCGGCATTTGCGGAACGCGTTTGGGAGTGAGGGTTTCTAGTGATGCGGTGGGATCTACCCAAAACCACCGCGCGGTACCTCCCCCTTGATGGGGGAAGCTAGGAGGGGGTGTTGAGAGCCACGATCTGCATCGTGGCCAACCGTCCCCCACCCTTGATCCCTCCCCGCAAGGGGGAGCGTGTCGACTGGGATTTTGTTGCCTTACTCCGATATCTCCACCCAGATCAGGTGATGATCGCTGGCGGCGTGAATTTCCTTTTCGAGCTCCGGAAACACATCCCAGCGTTTGGGCCGCGAACCCGGCCAGGCGCCCTTGCGGAACAGGCCGGCCGCCTTGACCCGGTCGAACAAAGCCGGCGACAGCAGCAGGTAATCGATCTTGTTGGTCTTGTTGCCCAGGCCATAGGTGCCGGTGCCCTCGAACTGTCCGGGCGAAAAGTTCGGATGGTCGGTGATCTCCCTGAGGTCGGTCTGATCAAGCAGCCGCTGCAGGGGTGCTGAGTCCGGTGTGTCGTTGAGGTCGCCCAGCACCACGATCTTGTCGTGATGTTCGGCGCGCAGGCGTTCATAGATCTCGGCGGTGCGCAAAGCCTGCGCCGCGCGCTTGTCGACCGAGTTCTGGTCATTGCCGCCGAATTTCGACTTGAAGTGGTTGGGCAGGATCCAGATGCTTTCTCCGTTCGGCGTGATCACCTGGTATTCCGGGCAATCGCGCGAATAGACCCGTTCGCCATTGGGCAGCATGTCGGCGATATGGCTGCGCATCAGCCCCACCGAATAGCCATTGGTGACCATCAGCCCGACATCGATGCCGCGATCGTCATTGCCATCAACAAGCATGATCTCGTCATAGGGCGCGCCGCCAAGCTTGAGCAGCACCTGCTCGGAGAATTGCTTGAGCGCCACGCGATCTTCCGCCTCGATCACTGCCAGGATATCGGCCCCGACTTCCTTGATGACGCGGCCGGTATTCATGACGGCCACCGCATTGTTCGGCTCGGTCTTGAGCTCGACCCAGCCGACCCAGTCGGCGCGGCCATGGGCGACGATCTCGAGCGGCCCGCTCTTGGGCTGCTTCCAGAACGCGCCCCTGATCTTGCGGAAGATGACGAAAGGCGGATTGGGCGAGGTCAGCTTGAGCAGTTTGATCAAGGCGAGCATGCGCGCCTTGTCGGCGGCGGAATACTCTTCCTTGTTGATCAGCACGTTGATTTCGGCCACCGCATCGGTGATCTCGGCGCCCTTGGCATGGTCTTCGAGATTGAAGGCCTTGGGCCGGTCGAACAGATTCTCCACGTTGAATGCCGCGATTTTCATGGCGCCCCTCCTGCGTCAACAGCAGCCCCATCATGCGCCGCGATTGTGACGGATGCGAATCGGCAGAAATCCGCAGGCGAAAGCCCTTGCGTCCACGCGTAGCTCGCGCCATGTCATGGTGCCTTCGACGCAGGCATATACCCATGAGACCTCACGATGGGTCTACTGAGATACTGGGCTGGTAGAGACGCCAATGGCAAAAAAACTCAAAGTCGCGGTCCAGATGGACCATGTCGCCACCATCAATCCGCGCGGCGATTCCACCTTCGCCATGATGCTGGAGGCGCAGGCGCGTGGCCATGAGCTGCTGCACTACACGCCCGATACGCTGGCGCTGCGTGGCAAGGTAGTGTCGGCGCTGGCGCAGCCGATCAAGGTCTTCGACAAGCCCAAGGGCGAGCATTTCGAGCTGGGCGAAGCGGCCCGCGTCGATCTCTCCACCCAGGACGTGATCCATATGCGTCAGGATCCGCCTTTCGACATGAACTACATCACCCTCACGCACCTGCTCGAAAAGCTCGAGCCCAAGGTACTGGTGGTGAACCCACCGGCGGCGGTGCGCAATGCGCCCGAAAAAATCCTCGTCACCGATTTCCCCGAGCTGATGCCGCCGACCCTGGTGACGCGCGACCGCAGCATGATCCATGACTTCCGCAGGGAGCACGGCAACATCATCGTCAAGCCGCTCTACGGCAATGGCGGGGCCGGCGTGTTCTTCATCCAGGAGGGCGACCACAACCTGGCGAGCCTCTTGGAACTGTTCGAGAGTAATTACCGCGAACCCTTCATGATCCAGAAGTATCTGCCTGACGTCCGCAAGGGCGACAAGCGGATCATCATCATCGACGGCGAGCCCGTGGCCGGCCTCAACCGCATTCCCGCCGACGGCGAGGCCCGTTCCAACATGCATGTTGGCGGCCGCCCGGAGCTCTCGCCGCTGACCGAGCGCGAAAAGGAAATCTGCGCCACTATCGCCCCGGCGCTCAAGTCGCGGGGCATGATCTTCGTCGGCATCGACGTCATCGGCGATTACCTCACCGAGATCAACGTCACTTCCCCCACCGGCATCCGCGAGATCAAGCGGTTTGGCGGCCCCGATATCGCCGTCATGATCTGGGACGCGATCGAGAAGCGGCGGGCATAGGACGTCAGAAAGTGGGCAAGCCGCTTCACTTCACACGACATGCATTGGAGGCCATCCGTCAGCGCGATCTTGACCTGGAATGGATCGATCGCGCCGTCCATGCGCCCGACTGGGAGGAGGTCGATCCTCAAGACCCTGAGGTCGCTAGGCGATTTCTCGCCGTGCCTGAGCGAGACAATCGCTACCTTCGCGTGGCCTGTGTGGAAACTCCGGCGGAAGTCCGTATACTATCTGCATTCTTTGATCGCCGAGCGAGGCCAAAGTGAAGCCGACTGTCACCTACGATAGCGAAGCCAACGCCGCCTATATTCGTTTCTCACCGGAACCGGTTGAAGAAAGCGAAGAGGTGTCGGCAGGCATCGTGCTGGACTATGATGCGGACGGACGAATTGTAGGCATGGAAGTCTTGGACGCGCGCGCCCATCTCTCGCCTGAGCTGCTCGACAAGGCCGCCTAGCCCGCGTAGTCGTTAGGGCATCAGCCGGAGCCCGCGTCATGCCCACCACAACCTTCCTCGTCGCCTTTGCGACCCTGTTTGCCACTGTGGGCGTGGCTGATATCGCCTTTATCTTCGCGGCGCTGACCAAGCATCATACCGCCAAGCAGCGTTTCGCCTTTGCGACGCGCGGTGTGATCATTGCCGGGGTGATCCTGCTGCTGTTCGGCGTGCTGGGAAATCCGATCCTCGAAATCTTCGGTATCACCATTCCCGCCCTGCGCACGGCCGGTGGCCTGCTGCTGTTCCTTATCGCCATCGACATGGTGTTCGCCCGCCATTCCGGCGGCACCGACATTACCGACGAGGAAGAGGTGGAAGCCCGTTCGCGCGAGGACATTGCGGTTTTCCCGCTGGCCATGCCGCTGTTGGCCGGTCCCGGCGCCATCAGTGCCGTGATCCTGCTCACGACAGGCACCAGGACCGATTTCGAGTACTGGGCCGTGCTGGTGGCGATCGTGGTAATTCTGTTCCTGGCCTGGCTGACCCTGCTCGTCGCCATTCCGATCCAGCGCCTGCTCGGGGTCACCGGCCTGGCCGTGGTCTCGCGCATTGTTGGCATTCTGCTGGCCGCGCTTGCGGTGCAATTCGTCTTCGATGGGGTCAAGACCAGCGGCCTGCTTGGCAATTTCGCGGCCTGAGAGCTTTGGCCGGAAACCGCTAAAACTGTAGCGTTAATCAAGTCTTAACGCTGGCGTTGACCGCGCCGGGCATTGCGGGCACAGCTAGAGGATGAAGCCCCGTTTGCGGACGTCCTACATGCGCGTTGCGGCCGTTCTGACCCTGCTGATCATTGCCATGCTGGCCGCGAGTTCGGGTGGCAGCGTCGTGGCTCGATCCGAAACGCAGGCACCGATCGAGGCCAGCGCCGCCTAGGCCAAAAGCAAAGACGGCCGGCTTGCGCCGACCGCCTCGCATGGAACTGCCGAGCGCCTACTTTTTGGCGGTGTTGCCGGCGCTGCCAGCGCCGAGGCCGGTGACCGGCTTGGCAGCAGCGACCTTGTCCTTTTTCGGCTTCTTGGCTTCCTTGTTGCTGCGCATCTGGCCCTTGGCCATGTCGAGTCCTCCCTGGCTGCGGGCGCGTGGCCCGGATGAATGATCTGCGAAAGCTAGACCCGCGTCGAATCGCTGGCAAGTGCCCGGATTACTTCGCCGATTGGCACCGGCCGGTCGGGCCGAGCGAGGCGATGGCGCGCGGATCGCAGCCGGTGAGCAGGAACGTGATCCAGTCGTTCTGATTGCCATAGAAGGCGTTGCGATCGACCTCGCCCCTGACCCCGCGCACCACGCCGGTCTGCGTCCACTGCCAGAAGGTCCAGGTGCGGTTGCCGTAGCGCTCATGCGGCTCGGCGGCGGTCGAGCGCAGCCAGAAGGCATTGGGGAAATACTCACCCTCGAGAATGTCGCGGTGGAAGTTCATGTCGGTATAGATGATCGGCAGCTTGCCGGTATGGCGCTCCATGGCGTCGAGCATGACGCGGATCTTTTCGAGAGCGTCGGCACGGCTGGGTTTGTTGCGGCAGCTCGAGTGGTTGTTCCACTCGAGATCGAGCACCGGCGGCAGCGCATCGGGGTCGTTGGGTACGTTCTGCGTGAACCACGCGGCCTGTTCGGACGCCAGCGAGCACCAGGTCATGAAGTGATAGGCGCCACGCGGCATGCCGGCATCGCGCGCCCGCACCCAATTGGTGCGGAAATTGGGGTCGATATAGTCCTTGCCCTCGGTGGCCTTCATGAACACGAAGTGGATGCCGCTCTGGAAGGCCGTACGGAAATCCACGTTCTCCTGGTAGCGGGCCACGTCGATACCCTGGATGGGCATGCCGCGGGCGCGGTCGACGCCGGAATGGGGCCGGTTATCGCCCTGGATCGGACCATAGAGCCCGCCACCCGACGAACAGGCGACCAGCAAGGCGGCCAGCAGCGCCGAAATCGTGCCCTTTGCGATCGCGGAAAACGAGGGAAAAGGCAGGCTGACGCGCATGAAAAGTACTCGACGCAAAGACAAATTGAGCCTTTGAATCAACATGGTCGGGTTAATGGGTGATTAGGTTTACCTTTGTGGCAAGCGACGTGGTTAACAAGCCATCTTTCGTTCGCTTTGTGTTTCTCTGTGCCCTGAGCACCGGATTCTCCCCGGTTGTCGAAATAGCCGATCTTCGCGCGACATTGTGCTGACCGATCCAGTGGCTCAAACTCGGAGAAGCACGATGTCCACCAACGACAAGTCGCCCCAATTGCAAACCGTCACCGACGGCATCATGATGGGCGAATGCCCGCGCTGGCACGAGGGCAGGCTGTGGTTTGCCGACTGGATCGGCCAGAAACTCTATTCAATCGACGCCAGCGGGCAGCGCCGTGTCGAGGCGGCTGTCGTTTCCCTGCCCTTCTCGATCGACTGGTTGGCCGACGGCACGCTGCTGGTGGCCCATGCCTGGCAGAACAAGCTGCTGCGCCGGCAGGCGGACGGCGCTTTCGCCACCCATAGCGACCTTGCGACCCTGTCGGCGTTTGGCTGCAACGAGCTCGTCGTCGATGGGCGCGGCAATATCTATGTCAACAGCATCAACGAGGCGCTGGAGGGCGGGCCGATGGCCAGCTATGTCGAGTTCCAGCGCACCGGCCTCAGGCCCGGCGTCATCGGCCTCGTCTCGCCCGATGGCACCGTACGACAGGTGGCCCAGGAGCTCGCTTTCCCCAATGGCATGGTGGTGACGCCTGACAACAAGACCCTGATCGTCGCCGAATCCTTTTCGGCGGAGCTGACGGCCTTCGACATCGCCGAAGACGGGAGCCTGGAAAACCGGCGCCTCTGGGCCCGCATCGAAGGCCAGGGCGCCGACGGTATCTGCCTTGATGCCGAAGGCGCCGTCTGGGCCACTTCCGGCCCGCGCTGCATCCGGATAGCAGAAGGTGGCCAAGTGCTCGACGAGGTTGGGGTTGACCCGAGCCTTATGTGCTTTGCCTGCATGCTCGGCGGCGCTGACGGCAGGACGTTGTTCATCGTCGCCAATGCCTGGGGCAGCGATGCACCCACCCGGCCCACCGGTAAGGTCTTTGCCGTGCCGGTGGGCGCGCAGCATGCCGGCTTTCCTTGAGGCCTGGCCCCGGTCCCAGCGGCGGGAGCGCCCGCTTCCGCTGTGTGCATGTTGTTCGCTTTACGTTCTTGTTCGGAACCAGCCGCTTTGCTAAGCTCGCCCGGGGCTTGGGGAAAAGCGCATGGTCACCCGTGTAGCGACAGTGGCGTTCCAGGGCATTGAGGCGGTGCCGGTGGATGTGCAGGTGCAGATTGCGCCGGGCCTGCCCAATTTCATTCTCGTCGGATTGCCCGACAAGGCAGTCAAGGAATCGGGCGAACGGGTGCGGGCGGCGCTGGTCGCTTCGGGCCTGGGCCTGCCGCCCAAGCGCATCACCATCAATCTGGCGCCTGCCGACCTGCCCAAGGAAGGCAGCCATTACGACCTGCCGATAGCGCTGGCCATCATGGCCGCCATCGGCGCCATTCCACAGGATGCGCTCGACGGCTACCTGGCGCTGGGCGAGCTCGGCCTCGATGGGAGGCTGGCCCATGTCGGCGGCATCCTGCCGGCGGCGATCGCGGCGCAAGGGCGCGACCTGGGATTGATCTGCGCCCAGCTCTCTGGCGCCGAAGCTGCCTGGGCCGGCGACGGGCTGGAGATCGTCGCGGCGGAAAGCCTCCTGGCGCTGGTCAATCACCTGACCGGCCACCAGCTTGCCGCCCGGCCGGTGCCGCGCAAGCATATCGCCAAGGGCAACCTGCCGGACCTCAGTGAAGTGCGCGGTCAGCTGGTGGCGCGGCGCGCACTCGAAGTGGCGGCTGCCGGTGGCCACAACATGCTGATGATCGGGCCGCCCGGTGCGGGAAAATCCATGCTGGCAGCGCGGCTGCCTTCCATCCTGCCGCCGCTCGATCCGCGTGAACTGCTCGATATTTCCATCATCCAGTCCATTGCCGGTGAACTGGCGGGCGGCGCTATTTCCGATCGCCGGCCGTTCCGGGCACCACATCACTCCGCCTCGATGGCGGCCTTGGTGGGGGGTGGGCTCAAGGTCCGGCCGGGTGAGGTCAGCCTCGCCCATAATGGCGTGCTGTTTCTCGACGAACTGCCCGAATTCGCGCCGAGCGTGCTCGATAGCCTGCGCCAGCCGCTTGAAAGTGGTGAAACCGTCATCGCGCGCGCCAATGCGCGGGTGAGCTATCCGAGCCGTGTGCAGCTTATTGCTGCGATGAATCCCTGCAAGTGCGGGCTGGCAGGTACGCCCGGTCACACCTGCCGGCGCGGCCGTGCCTGCGCCGACGATTACCAGGGCCGGGTTTCGGGGCCATTTCTGGATCGCATTGATATCCGCATTGACGTGCCGGCGGTGACCGCCGCCGACATGATCGCCCCAGCCGAGGCAGCTGAGAGTTCCAGCGTCGTTGCCGAGCGCGTTTCCCGCGCCCGCCAGACGCAGCGCCAGCGCTTTGTCGAGTACGGCGCGCCCGATATCTTCACCAATGCCGCCGCCGGCCCGACGCTGATCGAAGCGGTGGTCAATCCCGACAAGGACAGTCAAATCCTGCTGCTGCAGGCGGCCGAGCGCTTCAGCCTGTCGGCCCGCGCCTATCACCGTGTGCTCAAGGTGGCGCGGACCCTGGCCGATCTGGCCGGTGTGGACAGGGTGGCGCGCCCCCATATTGCCGAAGCCCTGAGCTACCGGCTCAATTTCGGTGCGGCGTGACGGAAGCGGTGCTCCATCAATGGTCCTATAGCCGAGCGCGCGACAGCGAGGCGATCATCCTGCCGGACGGCCGCTGCGACCTGGTCGTCGAGATCGGGCGCGATGGGGTCGTGAGCCTGCATTATGCCGGCCTCGACACCAGGATGCATCGCTGCAGCGGGAAGCCGGCTATGCCGATGGACCGGCGCAGATGGACGGAATACAGCGCGATGACACAACCCGGCGACCGGATGGTGGTTTCTCAAGGTCAATGTGCCGCGCGATCGCCTGGCGCTCAACGATCGGGAAATCTCGTACGGGATCGCTGGCGCGAGGCGGCGCCCCTGTTTAGAACCGTGGCGGATGCTGAGCTGGAAAGGCTCGATGCCCTGGCGCAGCACCCTGAGCAGGCGCTGCTCGATATCATGCCGGATTGGCTGGCTGGCGCTCGAAACGGGGATTGATCATGCGGCACAGGATTTCGGCGGGTGCGCTGGTTATACGCGGGCAGAGCCTGCTGCTGGTTCGGCATTTCCGCCTAGGCGTTCACGATTTCTGGGCCCCGCCCGGCGGTGGCGTCGAGGATGGGGAGGAGCTGTCCGCTACCGCGGAGCGCGAGGCTTTCGAGGAGACCGGCATCGTCGCCAAGGCGCGCGCCATGGCCTATATCGACGAGCTCATCGACTCCTCCGGCCGGCTGGTCAAATTCTGGTATATCGCCGACTACGTCGCGGGCGAGATCGATGTGGGCCGCAACCCCGCTCTCGATGAATCGATTGCCGAAGCCGGCTGGTTCGCCCGCTATGCCTTGCCCGCAGGTCACGTTTTTCCCGCGGCCTTACATGGCGAATTCTGGGACGAACTGGCGCGCGGCTTTCCGCACCCCATCAAGCTGCCGCTGATGCATTCGGTGTTCTGAGCCGTCAGTCGGCCGGGCGGACTCCTGTGCACAAGTCTGTGGATAAGTGTTTCACGTGAATCCGTCAGCGCACACTGGAATAGCCGCCGGGCACCCCGGCTGGCGACAGCACCACCTGCCACAGGCTGATATTGCGCGCGCGGAACAGCGCGGCAAAGACATTGAGATAATAGCGCCACATTCGGTAGAAGCGCTCGTCATACTTTTCGCCCTTGAGGCCGGGCCAGGCTGCCTCGAAGCGCGCGTGCCAGGCCATCAGAGTGCGATCGTAGTCAGCGCCGAAATTGTGCCAGTCCTCCATCACGAACAGGCCCTCGATGGCTTTGCCGATCTGGGCGATCGAGGGCAGCATGCCATTGGGGAAGATGTACTTTTCGCTCCACGGATCGCCGTGGGTGGTCGAGCTGTGGCCGCCGATCGTATGCAGCAGCATCAACCCATCCGGGCGCAACAGGCTTGCGGCCTTCTCGAAGTAGGCGCGGTAATTCTTGTAGCCGACATGCTCGAACATACCGATCGAGATGATGCGGTCAAACTGGCCATCGAGCGCCTGGTAGTCGAGCAGCAGCGTTTCGACCGGCAGGCCACGGGCCCGCTCATTGGCCAGCGCCGCCTGCTCCTTCGACACGGTGACGCCGACACCCGACACGCCGTAGCGCTCGGCGGCAAACTGCAAGAACCCGCCCCAACCCGAGCCGATATCGAGAATGCGCATGCCCGGCTGGAGCCCGATCTTGCGGCAGATCAGGTCGAGCTTGGCCACCTGCGCCGCGTCGAGATCATCAGCGTCTTTCCAATAGCCGCACGAATAGATCATCCTGGTGTCGAGCATGGCGGCATAAAGCTCGTTGCCGATATCGTAGTGCTTCTCGCCGACCTCGGTGATGCGCCGCCGTTGCATATTGAGCAGCCTGCCCCGGGCCACGCTCCACATGACAGCCAGATCGCGCGGAAACGCATCCTGAACCTTGGCGGTGATCAGTTTGAACAGGAATTGGTCGAGCGCCGGGGCATCCCACCAGCCGGCCATGTAACTTTCGCCCAGGCCCAGTGTACCGTCACGCAACAGCCGCGCCCATAGCGCGTCATTGTTGACTTGGGGGTCCCACGCATGCGGGCCGTTGAGGATGAAGCCAGCTTTTTCGAGCTGGCCAATGACAAAGCGTTTCGCGGTTTCAGACATGGCGAGGGCCGGTGAATCGATTTGCAATGCCCCAGACTAACTCCATCGGTATTTAACGATCAATAGCGTCGCGTGGCGCCAAAACGGTCGCGAAGGAAATCGGTTTCAAGCGGATGGGTGAAATCCGTACGCCGCTGAGGGGCCGTTAATACACGCCGCATATTTGTCATGCTGGCATGTGAACAGGGTGCGATGCGGCGAACCGGCGAATTGGTGCAGTGGAATAACAAGGGCGGCTACGGCTTCGTGCGCGATGACACGGGGCGGGATTACTACGTCCATATTTCCAAGGTGAATGCGTCGGGCGGCCGCCCCCGCATCGGCGACACGCTGTCATTCGAGGTGGTGACCAGCCGCAAGGGTCGGCCCTCAGCCATCGACGTGGGCATCGAGACGCCAGCCCCGGTCCAGCCGGCGACCCTGCGTAACGTGACCGCGAGACCGGCACATGTGTCGAGCTACGCGCTGGGTCTGCGGACGGCCGCTGCCACGCTGATGACGCTGCTGATCCTGTGGGCCATTGGCAGCGAGCGGGCGCCGATCTGGTTGGGCGGGATTTATGCGCTCATGGGCGCGGCCTCGGCCCTGCTCTATCGCTTCGACAAACTCTATGCCCTCACCGGTAAATGGCGGGTCAGCGAGACCAACCTGCATGCGGTCGATCTGTGCTTTGGCATTGTGGGCGGGCTTTCGGCGCAGGAAATCTATCGCCACAAGACGGTCAAGCCGCGCTTCGTCGCCACCACCTGGGCCATCGCCCTGGCGCATACGCTGGGCCTGGCGGCGCTGGCCTTCGGCTGGCTGCGCCTTTTCTAGGGGCCGCCGATTCGATCCATAGTGGCCGGGTCGACAACGTCGATGGCCAATATGAACGCATAGGGCTCGCTATCGCCGCCCCTAAACCGGCCAACGCTGAAAACGGCCTGCGTACCGGCGTGTTCCGCCACGATCCAATGCCGATAGTCTGGCCCGAGCGTGCTCTTGGTTTTGCCCACATAACGGTGGTTGACGAAGCGGCCGAGCAGGATGTCGTCTGCCGGCGGCTCGCCCTCGACAAAGCCAAGTACCGCGCAGCCCACCACCGGCTTGTCGGAAGCCGCATCCACGCTGATGCCAAAGGAAAGATCGGTCACGGCCTTCTGATCCGGTTGGCCTCCAAGCCAGGCTCGACGGTCCGCAGTGGGGAGCGTCAATGGCGATAGCACGGCGCCGGGCGGATCGACGTCGATCAGCTGTGCGTCATAGCGCGCCGCCACGGCTTCGACCGTCTCGAAGCCGGCCAGACCGGTGAGGCACGCCTCGCTGAAGGCGGCAAGCTGCCGCTCCTGCCCAAAAGCCGGGCTGGCGGCAAGGCAAGCAATGGCAAGGGTAAGGTATCTGTACATGGGCCCCGGCGCGAAGACATCGGTACGATCTTTGCGACCCATTGTGGCAGCGTGCGGGCCGCTCGGCCAGACCGCACGCTGCGACCGCCCCTCAGTGGAACTGCGCTGTCTCGGTCGATTCGCCCATCGCCGTCGTGGCGCTCTTGCCTTCGCTCACCGCCATCGACACCGCATCGAAATAGCTGGTGCCGACCTCGCGCTGGTGCCGCACGGCGGAGAAACCATGCGCCTCGGCAGCAAACTCGGCCTGTTGCAGCCGCGAATAGCCGGCCATGCCGTCAGCCTTGTAGGCGCGGGCCAGTTCGAACGTGGTCAGGCTGAGATTGTGGAAGCCCGCCAGGGTGATGAACTGGTATTTGTAACCCATGGCAGCGATCTCGCGCTGGAACCTGGCCATGGCTGCCTCGTCCATATGCCGCGCCCAGTTGAAGCTGGGGGAGCAATTATAGGCCAGCATCTGTTCGGGATGGGCCTTGCGCACCGCCTCGGCGAATTTTTTCGCCTCGGCCAGATCAGGCTTTGATGTCTCGCACCAGATCAGATCGGCGTAGGGTGAATAAGCAATCCCGCGGGCAATGGCTGCGTCGATACCCCCCTTGAGCTGATAAAACCCCTCGGCCGTACGCTCCTTGCTGACGAACGGGGCGTCATACGGATCGACGTCCGAGGTGATGAGCCGCGCTGCTTCCGCATCGGTACGGGCCATGATCAACGTGGGCACGCCCATGACATCGGCCGCCAGCCGCGCTGCATTGAGCGTGCGGATGAACTGGCTGGTCGGCACCAGCACCTTGCCGCCCAGATGCCCGCACTTCTTCTCCGAAGCCAGCTGGTCCTCGAAATGCACCGCCGCGGCGCCGGCCTCGATCATCGCCTTCATCAGCTCGAACACGTTGAGCGCGCCGCCGAAACCGGCTTCCGCATCGGCAATGATCGGCACGAAGAAGTCGAAATCGGTGGTGGCCACGCCGTCGGCCTGTTCCATGGTCTGGATCTGGTCGGCTCGCTGCAGCGCCTTGTTGATGCGCTTGACCACCGATGGCACGCTGTCCACCGGGTAAAGGCTCTGGTCGGGATACATATTGCCCGACGTATTGGCATCGGCCGCCACTTGCCAACCCGAGAGATAGATCGCCTTGAGCCCGGCCTTGACCTGCTGCACCGCCTGATTGCCGGTAAAGGTGCCCAAAGTCGGCACGAAATCCTCGCTGTGCAGCAATTCCCACAACCGGCGGGCGCCGTTTTCGGCCAGCGTATGGCGGATCGGCAGCGAGCCAGAGAGCCGCGCTACCTCGGCCTGGCTATAGGTGCGGGCAATATTGCGCCAGCGGTCGGGGGCGTAGTCGGGGGTAGGGAATATGGGTTTGTCGAGCATCGGTATCTCCTCCTTGGAGCATGGCTTCGCCGGTCCGGTGGAGCGGCAGGTTTGGTGATTCACGTGGAACACTGGATTTGCAGTCATCTCCCTCCCCCTTGCGGGGAGGGATCAAGGGTGGGGGATGTTTGGCCCGGATATCGGAGCTCTCGTCCCCCACCCAGCTACGCTGCGGCCCGCAGGCCTAGCTGCGCTGCCCTCCCCGCCAGGGCGACGTGCGGTGGGCGGCATAGTCACCCCATCACCTTCCGGCTGAACGTCGCGGCGATCATGCCATTGCCCGAAAACAGCTCGGTGCTGCCTTCCCCGCCCACCAGCGAAAACTGGTGTCGGCCGATCTTGCCGGCAATGGCATAGCCCTGCGCATCGAGGCCACGTGCCTTGAACTGCTCCATGGCCTGGGTGGCGGTGGGGGCGATGATGGTCAGATATTCTTCGCGTTCGCTGCTGGCAGGGCTCATTCGAAAGTCTCCTCTATCTCTTGCTGTAAAGATTTGACAAATGGCCGCGACATGCAAGAAGTAACCGCAATACCGCCAGTAAACCTGTAAAGCGCTGGTCAAGTTTCGCAGACAAGATTGTAAAGTCTGTCAAGAAACGCGGGAGGGAAGCCATGAATGACACTGCGGAAATGCAGATCGGCGGCCGCATCAAGCGGCTGCGGCGGCAGAAGAAAATCGCCCAGGCCGACCTGGCGCAAGCGCTTGGCATTTCGGCGAGCTACCTCAACCTCATCGAGCATAACAGGCGCAAGGTAACGGTGCCGCTGCTGTTCTCGATCTCGGGCTATTTCGGCGTCGAGCCGGGCGAACTGGTCGATAGCGACGAAGGCAGACTGGTTGGCGACCTGATGGAGGCATTTGGCGATGATCTGTTCGCCGATAGCGACCTGACCAATCTCGAAATCCGCGACCTGGCACATGCCAATCCCACCGCGGCCCGCGCCATGCTCAAGCTCTACGATCGCTATCGGCTGGTGGCCAAATCCGGCCCGGCACCGGTTCTTGCCGGCGAGGCCGAGCCGTTTCACCTCGCCACCGACGCCATCTCCGATTTCCTGCAGGAAAACGCCAACCACTTCCCTTCACTTGAGGACGCCGCCGAGCGCATCCGGGCCGACATCGACAATTCCGGCGACAATTTCGACTATGGCCTGCGCACCTATCTGTTCAACGTCTTCGGCGTCGACGTGCGGCTGGCCTCCCTGCCCCATGGCATTGCCCGCCAATTCGACCAGCGACGCAACCACCTGTTGGTCTCCGACATCCTGCCGGCGGAATCGGCGCTGTTCCTCATTGCTCACCGATTGGGGCAACAGGCCGCGGGCGGCGAGATCGAGGCCATCATTGCGGCATCATCCCTGCCTGAGGGCGACGCGCCCACCCTCGCCCGCAATGTGCTCGCGGCCTACTTTGCCGCGGCGCTGATCATGCCCTATGAGCCATTCCTGCGCGCCTGCCGCGATTATCGCTACGATATCGAGCGCCTTGGCCGCCGCTTCGGCGCCAGTTTCGAGCAGGTCTGCCACCGCATGACCACGCTGCAGCGCAAGGGATCGTCAGGCATCCCGTTGCATCTGGTGCGCACCGACATTGCCGGCAATATTTCCAAGCGCTTCTCGCTGTCGGGCATCCACATCCCGCGCCATTCGGGCGCCTGCCCGCGCTGGAATATCTACTCGGCATTCCTGTCGCCGGAGCGGATCAGCATCCAGCTCAGCCAGATGCCGGACGGCCAGCGTTACTTCTGCATCGCCCGCACCATCGCCAAGGGCGACCATCGCTACAATGCCCCGCGCCGCTACATGTCGATCGGGCTGGGCTGCTCGATTCACCATGCCAAGGACATGATCTATTCCGACGGCGTGGATCTGGCTGGGGAAAGCCAGCTCGTGCCCATTGGTGTGGGTTGCCGCATCTGCCCGCGCATGGAATGCGGCCAGCGCGCCCACCCCCCCGCCGATCACCGCTTCCGGCTGGATGACGATATCAGGCCGGAGAGCCTTTATGCGCGGATGGGTTGACTCTTCGGGAAAAGGCGAAAAATATGGTGCGAGACATTTCGCCTTGTTACGAAACATGGAGATTATGATGAGCCATCCGCAACGCAAACCGCACCACCACAATGGTTTTGGACATTTCGACATCGCCGGGCCGGAGCTGGGCGCGCTGCAGAACTTTTACGTGAGCCTTTTCGGATGGGACGTCGCGCCGCAAGGCCCGGGCTACGCCATGGTGGCGACGCCCGAAGGCAGCCCCAACGGCGCAATAGTCGAAGCGCCCACATCGTCGCTGACCTTTGGCGTCGTCGTCCCTGACCTCGATGGCACGCTGCAGCTGGCGGTACGCGAGGGCGGCAAGGTGGTACTGGAAAAGACCGATAATGGCTGGGTGAAAAAGGCCCAGATTGCCGACCCTGCCGGCAATGTACTGACCCTGATCCAGGGCTAATGACGATCGATCTCGATCAGGTCCTGCGAGCCCTGTCACATCCTGATCGCCGACTGTTCCTGCGCGCCTGCCGTGATGGGCCCAGGGCGGCGGGCGAACTGGCCGAGCTCTCCAATCTCGCCGTGGCTACGGTCTCCGAGCATCTCAAGGTGCTGCGAACCTCGGGTCTGCTCGATCTCGACAAGCAGGGCCGCAACTGGTTTTACCGCACCAATCCGGACGTACTGAAGGCGGCGCGCCGAGGCCTGAAGCAGATCCTCGATTAGCGCTGATCGTCGCCGCCATGGCGCCGGTCCCATTCCCAGCTATCGCGCCATTCGCGTTCCAGCACGGCGCGGCGCTTGCCATAGCGTTCTTCGGTCACGGTAAGAGCCACGATGCGGTCAGTGCGGAAGTTGCGGAAGGCGGTGCGCAGGCAGCACCAGGCGGCGATCACCTGCTTGCCCTCGTAATAGGCCAGTTGCACCGGCCAGATGGTGCGCTCCGACGGATTGCCGCCCTCGTCTTCATATTCGATGGTCAGCGCCTTTTCGGTGCGCATGGCCTGTCGAACCTGGCCGAGAATCGGCATGGGCCGGCGCGACGTGGCACTCCATACCGCTACAGGCCAGAGGCCGGTATCGTTGATGCGGTCGCGCAAATCCTCGGGCGAGGCGGTGGCGATCTTGGCGAGTGCATTCTTGGCCGCAGCGCCAAGGCCATCATCGGGCTGTGAGCCCACCCAGCGGGCGCCCAGCACCAGGGCTTCCAGCTCTTCGGGCGTGAACATCAGCGGCGGCAGGAAGAAGCCGGGTTTCAGCATGTAGCCGACCCCCGCTTCGCCATCGATCGGCGCGCCGAGCCCGATAAGGGTCTGCACGTCACGATAGAGGGTGCGGACGGAAACGCCCTGCTCCTCGGCCAGTGCGGCGGCCGTAACCGGCCGCCGATGGCGTCGCAGCGCATCCATGACCGCAAACAGGCGCTCGGTCTTGTCCATGCTTTGTTCTCCTCTGGCCGGCCTTGATGCCAGATTCTGCCGGTGACGCCAAGGGCGTCGCACCTGGCCGGCCTGACACTGTATTTCGCCATCCACCGGACGGCACCTCTCCCTCGATGGGGGAGGTTGGGAGGGGGTGCGAGAGCCCCGATATCCGGGCCAGTCCACCCCCACCCTTGATCCCTCCCCACAAGGGGGAGGGTGTCGACCGAGAGTGAGGAGGGCTTACGCGATCTGGCCATGGAAGGCTCGGATATCATGCGCCATTGCTTCGGGCACTTCGAGCGCCGGGAAATGACCGCCTGCGCTGAGTTCAGTCCAGCGCACGATGTTCCACAGGTTCCGTTCGCCCCAGGCCCGCGGTGCCGGATTGTCTGCCGGCGGCAACAGGATGGCGTGCGGCACGTCATGCTTGGCCGCCTTCTTGGGCAGTTCGGTATCGGCAAAGGCTTCCTTGTAGAGCCGCACCGAGCTGCCAATGGTCTGGGTGAACCAGTAGACGCTGAGAATGGTCGCCAGGTCCTCCAGCTCGAAAGCGTTGAGGATATCGCCGCCATTGTCGCTCCAGGTGCGATACTTCTCGAGGATCCAGGCGGCCAGGCCCGCCGGGGAATCGTTGAGCCCCACGGCCAGCGTTGCCGGCTTGCTGCCCTGGATCATCGCATAGGCGCCCTCGGCGTACTGCCAATAGGTCAGCCGCTCGATATAGGCTTTTTCCTCTTCGGTCGGCTCCTCGGGCTGCGGGAAGCCGAAATAGACATTGACGTAATGCGCCCCGATCAGGCGCTCGGGGAAGTCGCGCACCAGCGCCATGACCGCGCCAGCACCCATATCCGACCCCGAAAGCATGAATTTGGAATAGTTGAGCCGCGTCATCAGCTCGGCCCAGAGCGGGGCGACCCGGGTCAGGTTCATGCCCGGCTTGCTGGCCTGGCCGGAAAAGCCGTAGCCCGGCAATGACGGAATGACGACATCGAAGGCGACGCCATCGACTGGCTCGGTCAGCAGGGGCACCAGCGGCAGCAGCTCGACAAAGTTGGACGGCCAGCCATTGGCGAGCAGGATCGGCACGTTGGTGGCGCCCCGCCCCTTCACATGCACGAAATGCACCAATTCGCCGTCGATGACGTCGGTGAACTGGGCAAAGCCATTGAGCCGGGCCTCGGCCGCGCGCCAGTCATACTCGTTGCCCCAATAGGCGACGAACCGGCGCAGGAAGCTGTCTTCGATGCCGTCATCCCAGCCCGCACCCTCGACGGTTTTGGGAAACCGCGTCGCGGCCAGGCGGGCTTTGAGATCGGCAATATCGGCGTCGGCAATATCGATCGTGAACGGGGTCATGATGGTCTTGTCTCCACATCGCAGCCGTGCTGCATCATGGAAAGGACTGTCACATGCCGTCCTGACAGGCTGAGTCAGGAGTGATTCGGGTCCGTGGGACACCACCGCGACCACCCGAACGCCATCATTGCCCGGCTTGTCCGGGCAATCCATGCCGCACGCGCGGGGAGAAATGGATCACCCGGACGAGCCGGGTGATGACGATCGCTTTGAACGTGGCGCTATGGCGCGCCTACGCGATCTCGAATTCGCACCAGTGGCGATACGGCCGGTCGGGCGAATGGATCACATTGGGGAAATGCGGGTTGTGCACGGCGTCGGCGAAGCTCTGGTCTTCGAGGCAGAAGCCGGAATGCTTGCCGTAGTTCTTGCCGTTGAGGCCAGGCACCGGGATGTCCGTCCAGACGCCGTTATAGACCTGCACGCCCGGCCGATCGGTCCAGAGCTTGAGCGTCAGCGCCTTGTCGGGACCCACCACCGTCGCGATCGGATCGGCATGGCTGCGGCCGGTATCGAGCGCCATGCCGATATCGTAGTCGACGGGAGCGCCGGCGCTGTCGCGCATGGTGCGGGCCGTGCGCAGGTCATACTGGGTGCCGCGCGAGGGCAGGATGGCGCCGGTTGGCGCCAGGTCATCGCCCAGCAGGGTATAGGCGCTCGAATTGACCTGGATGGTGTGGTCGAGCACCGTATCCGAGGTGCCGAGGTTGAAATACTGGTGCTGCACCAGGCTGATCGGGGTGGCCTGGTCGGTCGTGGCGCTGAGTTCGAGCCGCAGGCGATTGCCTTTGAGCGTATAGGTCGCGGCAAAGTTCACATTGCCCGGATAGCCCATGGCGCCATCGGGCGAGAAATGGGTGAAACGCACGGCGTTATTGGCCTCGTCCACCTGTCCGTCCCAGACCTGGCGGCCCAGGCCTTCGTCGCCGCCATGCAATTGCAGCGTGCCGACATTGGCCGCCAGCTTGTAAGTCTTGCCGCCCAGCTCGAAACTGGCATCCTTGATGCGGTTGGCAACGCGCCCGGCCAGCGAGCCGAAATGCGGGCTGTGCTTGGCATAGGCCTCGAAATCGTCGAAGCCGAGCACCACGCTGCGCTCGCCATCAACCACCGGCACGCGCCAGTCCCGCACCGCCACGCCATAGCCGATCAGATCGACGGTAACGCCGGTATTGCTCACCAGGCGAAACTGGTCCACCCGCTTGCCGTGGTGATTGCCGAACGTCGAAACCGCGATGGTCATGCCAAACCCCATGAAGCGTGCAAGGTGCGAAAGGTGGGACCGGCTTTGCGTAGGACCTTGCGACAAAAACCTGGGGCCGGCTCCAGGAAACGCGGCAACCTGTAGCGCGCTTCGGCGCCTGGCTGCAACGTCACACTTGACCTTTTTGGCTGGCTTGCCAAAGGTCAATCAACGAGCAGGGGAACAAGCGTGAACGAGATCGGGGTAAGGCGGCGGGCGACGGTCCATGACGTGGCGCGAGCGGCGGGCGTGTCGCTGGCGACGGTCGATCGCGTGCTCAATGGTCGGCCGGGCGTGCGCGCTGCTACCACCGAAAAGGTGGAGGCGGCCATTGCCGAGATCGGCTTCCAGCGCGATCTGGGCGCGTCGCTGCTGGCCCGGGCCCGCGACCTCAAGCTCACCTTCATCATCCCCGACAGTTCCAACGAATTCATGGCTGGGCTGGCCGACGCCGTCAGCCGTCGGATCGGCCAGGCGCTGACCGATCGCATGCATATCGAGACCCAGCGCCTGCGCGCGCTCGATGCCGATGCGCTGGTGCAGAGCCTCGACGCGCTCGATCCACGCCATTGCGACTGTGCCATCATCGTGGCGAGCGAAGAGCCCTCAGTGCTATCAGCCGTCGACAATGCCAGCCGCCGCGGCATCGTGGTGATGACGCTGGTCTCCGACCTGCCCGGCACCCAGCGCCGCCATTTCATCGGCATCGACAATGTCGCTGCCGGCCGCACCGCCGCCTCGCTGCTCGGTCGCTTCTTGCCCACGGGCGGCAAGGTGGCGGTCATCGCCGGTTCGCTGCATCTGCGCGATCACAGCGATCGGCTCGATGGCTTCCGCACCGCGCTCGCGCTGGAATTTCCACGCGTCGAGCTGATCGGACCCATCGAGGGGCATGACGAGCGCGCCGAAACCCAGACCATCATCGCCGACCTCCTGACCCGCCACCCTGATCTGGCCGGGCTCTACAATCTGGGTGCCGGCAATGCTGGGCTCGTGGCGGCGCTGGAGGCCTCAGGCCGCGCCGGCACCATCCGCGTCATCGCCCATGAGCTGACCGACCCGACGCGTCGCGGGCTGAAATCTGGGGTGATCGACGTGGTGCTGGATCAGAATCCGGATGGCGAAATCCGCGAGGCCATCGCCGCGGCGCGTATCCTGGCGCTGGGCGGCCATGGTAGCCTAGTGAGCGATCCGATCGAAATCGGGATTTTCCTGCGCGACAATCTCAGGTAAGAAGACACCATTCATCAAACTGGCGGGGCCCAAAAATTGGGCCGGGAGGGCGTTCAGATGGCAGACATTCCCGTTGATGAGGTACGTGCCTCATGACCTTTCTCGGCATTGATATCGGAACCTCGGGCGTCAAGGCGTTGCTGATTGACGGCAACGGCAAAGCGCTGGGCGAAGCCACCGCCACCGCGGTCGAGCCGCTGCGGCCCCATCCCGGCTGGTCCGAACAGAACCCGGCCGACTGGTGGACCGCAACACTTGCCGCCGTCGACGCGCTCTCCAAGTCGCATCCATCCGAGCTGGCCGCCGTGCGCGGCATCGGCCTTTCCGGCCACATGCATGGCGCGACCCTGCTCGGCAAGGACGACGAAGTGCTGCGCCCTTGCATCCTTTGGAACGATGGCCGCTCGGCCGTCGAATGCAAGGAGATGGAAGCGGCGCTGCCCAATTTGCGCCAGCTCGCCGGCAATATCGCCATGCCCGGCTTCACCGCGCCCAAGATCGCCTGGGTGCGCAAGCATGAGCCGGCCATTTACGACAAGATTGCCAAGGTCCTGCTGCCCAAGGCCTATGTACGGCTGCTGCTGACGGGTGAGCATGTGGAAGACATGTCCGACGCATCAGGCACGCTCTGGCTCGATGTGGCCAAGCGCGACTGGTCCGATGAGCTGCTTGAAGTGACCGGGCTCAATCGCAGCCACATGCCGCGCCTCGTCGAAGGCTCGGCCGTGTCGGCGACGCTCAAGCGCGCGTTCGTCCAGCGCTGGGGCATGTCGGGCGATGTCGTCGTGGCCGGCGGTGCCGGCGACAATGCCGCCTCCGCCTGTGGCATCGGCGCCATCCGGCCCGGCGAAGGCTTTGTTTCGCTCGGGACGTCGGGCGTGCTCTTCGTCTCCAATGACAGGTTCCGCCCCAATACCGAAGGCGCGGTCCATGCCTTCTGCCACGCCATTCCCGATACCTGGCACCAGATGGGCGTGATCCTCTCCGCCACCGACAGCCTCAACTGGCTGAGCAAAATGACCGGCCAGAAGCAGGCCGCGCTATCGGGCGCTGCCGAGGCGCAGTTCACCCGGCCGGGCGAAGAAATCTTCCTGCCCTACCTTTCGGGCGAGCGCACGCCGCACAATAATGCCGGCGCACGCGGGTCATTCGTCGGCCTCTCGCACTCGACCGATCCGGCAAGGCTGGCTCAGGCGGTGATGGAGGGCGTTGCCTTCGCGTTTCGCGACAGCCAGCGCGTGTTGGACGACGCCGGGACCCGTATCGACCGGCTGCTTGCCGTTGGCGGCGGCAGCAAGTCGGCGCTCTGGCTCAAGCTGATCGCCACCAATCTCGACATGGAAATCGCCCTGCCCGAGGACGGCGATTTCGGCGGTGCGCTCGGCGCCGCCCGGTTGGGGCTCTGCGCCGCCGAGGGCGCCGACCCGGCCGATGTCATGATCATGCCGCCAATTCGAACCGTCATCGCGCCCGACGAAAAACTGTCGGCCGCCTACACCGATCAATATGCGCGTTATCGCGCGCTCTATCCCGCCATCGAGGAGGCACATCAGTGACTGATTTTTTCAAGGGCATTTCGCCGGTGAAGTTCGAAGGTGCCAACAGCACCAACCCGCTGGCCTATCGCCACTACAACAAGGACGAGATTGTCGCCGGCAAGAGGATGGAAGACCATATCCGCCCGGCCATCGCCTATTGGCACACTTTTGCCTGGGAAGGCGGCGACCCGTTTGGCGGCCGCACCTTCGATCGCCCCTGGTATGACAAGGGCATGGAAGGCGCCAAGATCAAGGCCGACGTGGCGTTCGAGCTGTTCGACCTGCTCGATGCCCCCTTCTTCTGTTTCCACGACGCCGATATCGCCCCTGAGGGCGAGACCCTGGCCGAGAGCAACCGCAATGTTCGCGAGATCGGCGAAATCTTCGCGCGCAAGATGGAACAGAGCCGCACCAAGCTGCTCTGGGGCACCGCCAACTTGTTCAGCAACCGCCGCTACATGGCCGGCGCCGCCACAAATCCCGACCCTTATGTCTTCGCCTATGCCGCCGGCCAGGTGAAGAACGTGCTCGAGCTGACCCACGAACTGGGCGGTGACAATTATGTGCTGTGGGGCGGCCGCGAGGGCTACGAAACCCTGCTCAACACCAGGATCGGCCAGGAGCAGGACCAGATGGCCCGCTTCATCCATCTGGTGATCGAGCATGCTGAAAAGATCGGCTTCAAGGGCCAGATCCTGATCGAGCCAAAGCCGCAGGAGCCGAGCAAGCACCAATACGACTACGACGTCGCCACGGTCTATGGCTTCCTCAAGCGCTACGATCTCGACAGCAAGGTGAAGTGCAATATCGAGGTCGGCCACGCCTTCCTCGCCGGCCACTCCTTCGAGCATGAGCTGGCCGTTGCCGCGTCACTGGGCATGCTCGGTTCGGTCGACGCTAACCGCAACGACCTGCAGTCGGGCTGGGATACCGACCAGTTCCCCAATTCGGTGCCGGAAACCACATTGGCCTTCTACCAGATCCTGAAGAATGGCGGCCTCGGCAAGGGCGGCTTCAACTTCGACGCCAAGGTGCGCCGCCAGTCCATCGATCCGGCGGACCTGCTGCATGGTCATATCGGCGGCCTCGACGTGCTGGCCCGCTCGCTCAAGGCGGCGCAGGCCATTATCGATGACGGCACCTATGACCAGGTCGTCGAGGCCCGTTACGCCGGCTGGAAGGAACAAGGCGCCCAGGCCATGCTCAATGGCCAGCGCTCCCTGGCCGAAATCGCTGCCTGGGTGGAAGCCGAGAACATCAACCCGCAGCCTCGCTCGGGCCAGCAGGAATATCTCGAAAACCTGATCAACCGCTTCGTCTAGGCGCGCCGTCGCGTCATCACAAACCGCAGATGAGGGGCGACAATCGGTCGCACCTCATCTAAACTGTCCTCGTTACGGGTCGCGGGTTCGCGGGAACGTGACGGGGGCAGCGTTCTACCGCCTGGCGACCTCCCAGTATGGAGGACGCATCATTATGGCCAACTTCCACGTCATCTCCGGCACGGGCGACAAGCTCGATCTGCCGATCATCCGAACCATCACCATTGCCGATCTGTTCGACGCGCTCAGGCGCGGCGCGGCCGACTTCTGGGAAAAGCCCAGCCATTACGTCATGCTGGTGCTGATCTATCCCATTGTCGGCATTGTGCTGACCGTCTGGATGAACGGCTACCAGACCTGGCCGCTGCTCTATCCGCTGGTGGGCGGCTTCGCCCTGATTGGTCCCTTTGCCGCCATCGGCCTCTATGAAATCAGCCGCCGCCGCGAGGCTGGCGAGGATACGTCCTGGAGCCATGCCTTCGAGGTGCTGCGATCGCCCGCCATCGGCTCGATCGCCGCGCTCGCCGTCATGCTGCTGGTGATCTTTACGCTCTGGCTCACGGCCGCGCAGGCGCTCTATGAGAGCCTCTTCGGCTCGTCACCGCCGCAATCATTGGGCGGCCTGCTGACCCAGGTCTTCACCGAGCCGGGCGGCTGGACGCTGCTGATAACAGGCAATCTGCTCGGCGCCATATTCGCCATCGTCACCCTCTGCACCACGGTCATCGCCTTCCCGCTGCTGCTCGATCGCGACGTAGGTGCCTTTGTAGCGGTGGAGACCTCGTTCCGCGCGGTGATGAAAAACCCGGTCCCCTTGATGGCCTGGGGTGTCATCGTCGGCGCCGGCCTGTTCGTAGGGGCCTTGCCGCTCTTCGTTGGCCTCGCCATCGTCATCCCGATCTTCGGCCACGCCACCTGGCACCTCTATCGCAAGCTGATCGAACCGGCTTCGGCGATCAGGGGCATGTAGCCGGCGCACCGGACGCACCAAAAACCCTCGGGTCAAGCCCGAGGGTGACGAACTGTGGATGCGGGGCGAACGGGCCTCGCGCCTGTTGGATTTCCACCCCAAACCCCCTAAGGTCGCCGCTCCCTTGCGAGACCTGTTTGCCTGATGCACATAACGCCAATCGAACCCGCGCTCACGCCGATGATGGCGCAGTATTTCGAGATCAAGGCGGTCAATCCGGGCTATCTGCTGTTCTATCGCATGGGCGATTTCTACGAGCTGTTCTTCGAGGACGCCGAGATCGCTAGCGCCGCCCTCGGCATTGTCCTCACCAAACGCGGCAAGCATCTGGGCCAGGACATCCAGATGTGCGGCGTGCCGATCCATGCCGCCAACGACTACCTCAACAAGCTGATCAAGCTGGGCCACCGCGTCGCCATCTGCGAACAGGTGGAAGACCCCAAGGAAGCCAAGAAGCGCGGCGCCAAATCCGTGGTCAAGCGCGACGTGGTACGGCTGATCACCGCGGGCACCCTGACCGAGGATGACCACCTCGACGCGCGGGCCTCCAACTTCCTCGCCGCCCTGTCGATGGTTCGTCACGGCGAAACCGATTTCGCTTTGGCCTGGGCCGATGTGTCGACTGGCGAAACCTTCACCGCCGATCTTGCTGCCGAACAGCTTCAGGACGAACTCGCCCGCATCGATCCGGCCGAGCTGCTGCTGACCGAGGCGACGCGCGCTACGCTGATCGAGCGGCATTTGTTTGCGCCGAACTTGGTCGGCATTGCCCATGCCGCCCCCTCAGAGAGCTTCGATAGCGAAGCCGCCACCGCCGCGCTGCGCGCCGCCTTCCCCGGTGGCGCCTTCGATCCCACTGCCTTGTCACGCGCCTCGCGCGCGGCCCTAGGGGCCATCGTCGCCTATGTCAGCGAAAGCCAGAAGGGTGTCGGCGTCGCCCTGCGGGCGCCGCAGCCCGATACCGCAACACGCCATCTCGCTATCGACGCGGCCACGCGCGCCTCGCTCGAGCTGCACCAGACCCAGCGCGGCCAGGTCAGGGGTTCGCTGCGCCAGGTGATCGATCTCACCGTCACCGCCCCCGGCTCCCGCCTGCTCTCGGCGCGGCTGGCGGCGCCCTTGGCCGACGCCACCGCGATTAACCAGCGGCTCGACGCGGTGGGCCTCCTCGCCAACGACACCATGCTGTCAGGCCGCCTGCGCGCCGATCTCAAAGCCGTGCCCGATCTCGCCCGTGCCCTCACCCGGCTGGCCCTGGACCGTGGCGGTCCACGCGACTTGGCGGCGATTGGCAAGGCGGTGAGTGCCGCCTCCGCACTGGCGGCGCATTTTGTCCGCATCGAAGACGCACCCGCCGTGCTTGCCCGGCTTGCCACAATTCTCGCGGCAGCACCCCTGCCCCTCGCCTCCGAACTGGCTCTGGCCCTCGATGACGACCTGCCGCTGCTCAGCCGCGACGGCGGCTTCGTGCGCAAGGGCTATGACGGTTCCCTCGACAATGAGCGGGCGCTGGCCAGCGAAACCCGTGCCGTGGTCGCCGCCCTCCAGGCCCGGCTGATCGAGGAGACCGACGTCCGTTCACTGAAAATCCGGCACAATGGCGTGCTCGGTTATTTCGTCGAGGTCCCGGCCGGGCATGGGACCAAGCTGCTCGAAGAACCGCATCGGCAGACCTTCATCCACCGCCAGACGCTGGCCAATGCCATGCGCTTCACCACCACGGAGTTGGCCGAGCTCGAAGGCCGTATTGCCCGGGCCCATGAGGCAGCGCTCGAAATCGAGCTCAAGGTGTTTTCGAGCCTCCGCTATGATGTGTTGAGCCGCACCGATGCCCTGCGCGATCTGGCTGACGCCCTGGCCGAACTCGATGTCACCACCGCGCTGGCCCATCTGGCTGCCACCCGATCCTATACCCGCCCCGAGATCGACAATTCCCTGGCCTTCGAGATCAAGGGCGGGCGTCACCCGGTCGTTGAGGACATGGTGATGACTGAGGGCCAGAGCTTCGTCGCCAATGACGCCGACCTCAGCGGCGACGACGCCATTGGTGGCGGGCGGCTGTGGCTGGTCACCGGCCCGAATATGGGTGGTAAGTCGACCTTCCTGCGCCAGAACGCGCTGATATCAATCCTGGCGCAGATGGGCAGCTTCGTGCCCGCCACTTCGGCCCATATCGGCGTCATCGACCGGGTGTTTTCCCGCGTCGGTGCCAGCGACGACATTGCCCATGGCCGCTCGACCTTCATGGTGGAGATGGTCGAGACCGCGGCCATTCTCAATCGCGCCACCCGCCGCTCGCTGGTGGTGCTGGATGAGATCGGCCGTGGCACCGCCACGTTCGATGGCCTCTCCATCGCCTGGGCGGCCGTCGAGGCCCTGCATGAAACCACCGGCTGTCGCGCTCTCTTCGCCACCCATTTCCATGAGCTGACCAGCCTCGCCAAGACCCTCACCCGCGTCTCAAACGTCACCATGAAGGTGCGCGAATGGGAGGGCGAGGTGGTGTTCCTGCACGAAGTAGGCCCCGGCGCCGCCGACCGCTCCTACGGCATTCAGGTGGCGCGGCTGGCCGGCCTGCCCGAGCCGGTGCTGGCCCGCGCCCGCCAGGTGTTGACGGTGCTCGAGCAACGCTCGGCGGGAACCGCCTCTTCCAGCCAGAAGGCCAGCGTGCTAGACGATCTGCCACTCTTTGCGCATCAGCCCCCTCCCCGGCCGACGCAGCAAGACCCAGTTCACGCCGCGCTCGACGCTGTCCGACCCGACGAGATGACCCCCAAGCAAGCGATCGAAGCGCTCTACGAGTTGAAGAAAATCCGCGATGACGCTCGTCGAAGCTGACGCCAAACCGCGAAAGCCGCTCTTCGTCCTCAAATCCGCCGAAACCCTCCTGGGTGAACTGGATGCGGCGATCGGCGAAGAAGCGCCCAAATCCAGCGCTGCCCGCGCCCTGGTGCTGGCCCATATGCGCAAGACCTTGGCCGAAGCCCGCAAGAGCGCCGAGGCCGAGTTGCTGGCGTCAGGCAAGGGCACCCGCTGCGCGCAGAACCTGTCCAATGCCCAGGACGAGATCATCGCCGCGGTGCATCTGTTTGCTGTCAGGCGCGTCTATCCCGTCGACAATCCCTCCGGCGCCGAGGCCATCGCGCTGTCCGCCGTGGGCGGATATGGCCGCGGCACGCTGGCACCAGGCTCCGACATCGATCTGCTCTTCATCCTGCCCTACAAGCAGACGCCCTGGGGTGAGCAGGTCACCGAGTATATCCTCTATATGCTGTGGGACCTCGGCCAGAAGGTCGGCCATGCCGTGCGCTCGGTGGATGAATGCATCCGCATGGCCCGCGCCGACATGACCGTGCGCACCGCCACGCTCGAAGCCCGCTTCCTCACCGGCGACAAGGCGCTGTTCGAGTCTCTGGTCAAGCGCTTCGAAACCGAAATCATGCCCAAGACGGGGCCTGAATTCATCGCCGCCAAGATGGCCGAGCGTGACGAACGCCATAAGCTCATGGGCAATACCCGCTATGTGGTCGAGCCCAATATCAAGGACGGCAAGGGCGGCCTGCGCGACCTCAATACGCTGTTCTGGATCGGCAAGTACTTCTACCAGGTCAAGACATCACATGAGCTGGTCGGCAAGGGCGTGCTGAGCGCCTCGGAATACCGCCTGTTCTCGCGCGCCGAAGACTTCCTCTGGGCCGTACGCTGCCACCTGCATTTCGTTACCGGCCGCGCCGAGGAAAAGCTGACCTTCGACGTGCAGCCCGAACTGGCTGAACGCATGGGCTATGCCCAGCGCATCGGCATGCTGGGGGTCGAGCGCTTCATGAAGCGCTATTTCCTTGTCGCCAAGGATGTCGGCGACCTCACCCGCATCATCTGCGCCAGCCTCGAATTCAACCACGCCAAGGACATGGATATCGTTGGCCGCGTGCTGGCGCCGTTCCGTTCGGGCAAGTCCAGGATCAAGGGTGAGACCGATTTCGTGCTCGATACCGGCCGGCTCAACATCGCGGCGCCGGATGTGTTCGAGCGGGACCCCGTCAATCTCATCCGCATGTTCCTCGTGGCCGGCCGCGAACAGCTTTTGTTCCATCCCGATGCCATCAAGCACATCACCCGCTCGCTGGGGCTGATCGACAACAAGCTCAGGGCCGACGCCAAGGCCAACGAGCATTTCCTGACTATTCTCACCGCGCCGGAATCGGTGGAACGCATCCTGCGCCAGATGAACGAGAGCGGCGTGCTCGGCAAGTTCGTGCCCGATTTCGGCAAGATCGTCGCGCTGATGCAGTTCAACATGTACCACCACTATACGGTGGACGAGCACCTGATCCGCTCGGTCGGCGTCATGGCCGATATCGCCAATGGCGGCCTGCGCGACCAGCTGCCTCTGACCCACGAATTGCTGCCGCAGCTCAACGATACCCGCCTGCTCTACGTGGCGCTGTTCCTGCACGACATTGCCAAGGGCCGCCCGGAGGATCACTCCATTGCCGGCGCCCGCATCGCGCGAAAGCTCTGCCCTCGCTTCGGCCTCTCCGCCGCCGAAACCGACACCGTCGCCTGGCTGATCCAATATCATCTGCTGATGAGCGAAATCGCCCAGGCCCGCGATATCCAGGACCCCGAGACGGCCAAGGCTTTTGCCGATGTGGTGCAATCGCCGCAACGGCTGGCGCTGCTGATGATCCTGACTGCCTGCGATATCCGCGCCGTTGGCCCTGGTGTGTGGACAGGCTGGAAGGGCTCGTTGCTGCGCGCCCTCTACTACGCCACCGAGCCGCTGCTCTCAGGTGGCCACAGCCAGGTCACCCAGTCCGACCGCATCGATTCCGCCAAGCGCCAGCTCGCCCAGGCGCTCGAAGCCTGGCCCCCGGCCGATGTCGAAACCTATACCGCCCGCCATTACGACCATTACTGGCTGCGCGCCGAGCCCGAACTGCAGGTCGAACACGCCCGCATGATCCGCCAGGCCGATATGGCTGGCGAGAGTTTTGCCGGTTCGATCCGCGTCAAGGCTTTCGAAGGCATTACCGAGGTCTCGTTCTACACCCCGGACCATCCTCGGCTGCTGTCGCTGATCGCCGGCGCCTGCACCATGCAAGACGCATCCATCATCGGCGCGCAGATCTTCTCGACCCGCGATGGCCACGCGCTCGATACCTTCCGCCTGCGCCGCAGCTTCACCTCGGACGAAGACGAAAAGGTCCGCGCCACCCGCATCATCGATACGGTCAAGCAGCTGCTGCAGGGCAAGCGCACCATCCTCATCGATCTGGGCAAGGAAAGCCGCCACAACAAGCGCCTAAAGCCCTTTGCGCTGCCCGCCGAGGTGGCAGTGTCCAATGCCTTGTCGGAAAAATTCACCGTCATCGAGGTATCAGGCCTCGATCGCATGGGCCTCCTGCATTCGCTGACCCACCAGATTTCCGACCTCAACCTCACCATCGGCTCGGCCCATATCGGCACCTATGGCGAAAAGGCCGTCGACGTCTTCTACGTCACCGACCTGACCGGCCAGAAAATCATGAGCAAACCGCGTCAGCGTAAGATTCATGATGCGCTGATGGGTGTGTTCCACCCGCGCGCCGAGGCGAAGGTGGCGAATGGCTAGTCAGGGGGCGTCGCCCCACACTTCACCTCTCCCTTTGGGGGAGAGGTCGACGGCGAAGCCGGCGGGTGAGGGGGCCTTCCCCTCGCACCATGGCCAGAAAAGGCCCCCTCACCCGGCCCTGCGGGCCGACCTCTCCCCCAGAGGGAGAGGTGAAGAGGTTCCATGAGCCTCTACCGCAACTTCCTCTCGGTCGGCGGCCTCACCCTTGTCTCGCGCGTCGCCGGCTTCGCCCGCGACGCATTGATGGCGGCCGTGCTCGGTACGGGCCCTGCAGCCGACGCCTTCTTTGCTGCCTTCCGCTTCCCCAACCTGTTTCGCCGCCTCTTCGCCGAAGGCGCCTTCAACACCGCCTTCGTGCCCATGTTCTCGGGCGCCCTCGAACAGCAGGGCCCCGATGCGGCGCTCGACCTCGCCGCCCGCATCATGAGCTGGCTCGTCGCCATGCTGATCGTGGTGACCATCCTCGCCGAAATCTTCATGCCGCAAATCATGGTCGCCTTTGTCCCGGGCTTTACCGACGACAAAGCAAAATTCGACCTGACCGTGCTGCTGACGCGGATCATGTTCCCGTACCTGGCCTGCATGTCGCTGATGGCGGCCTATGGCGCCATCCTCAATTCGCTCGGCCGCTTCTTCGCCGCCGCTTTCGCCCCGGTCATCCTCAACATCGTCAATATCGCCGCGATGATTCCGCTGGTGACCTTCTGGGTGCAGGATCCGGCCGGGTCAGCCGTCTGGGTTGGCGTCGCCACCATGGCGGGCGGCGTGGCGCAGCTCTGGCTGGTCTGGTCCGCCATCAAGCGCGCCGATTTCGTGCCCGAATTCCGCCTGCCGCGCCTCGATCCCGAAGTGCGCCGCTTCTGGGTACTGGCCATTCCGGCCATCCTCACCGGCGGCATTACCCAGATCAACATCTTCGTCGGCACCATCATCGCCTCGGGCGCCGACAATGCCATTTCCATCCTCAATTATGCCGACCGGCTCTATCAGCTGCCCCTCGGCATTATCGGCATCGCCATTGGCACCGTGCTGCTTCCCGAACTATCCAGGCACCTAAAGGGCTCGCGCGCGGCCGAGGCCCGCGCCACCCAGGACCAGTCGCTCCTGATCGCCATGCTGCTCTCCATGCCGGCGGCAACGGCGCTGATATCAATGGCTGAGCCCATAGTGCGCGTGCTGTTCGAACGTGGCGCCTTCGATGCGCTGGCGACGACGCAGACCGCGCAAGCGCTGATCGCTTTCTCGACTGGCCTGCCCGCCTACGTGCTGATCCGCGTGCTGCAGCCGGGCTATTTCGCCCGCGAGGACACGGTGACGCCGACCATCTTCGCCGGCATTTCTGTGGTCGCCAATATCGGCCTGTCGCTGCTGCTGTTTCCCACCTATCTGCATGTCGGCATTGCCATCGCCACCTCTGTCTCGTCCTGGCTCAATGCTATCCTGCTGGCGGTTTTCCTCGCTTTGCGCGGCCATTTCGCGCTGACCCGCGCCGAGTGGATCAAGCATGTGCTGATCCTGCTCAGCAGCGGGGTGATGGGCGGTGCGCTCTACCTCCTGGCGCAGCGTGGCGCCGCGCACATGACCACGGCGGCTCCCGTTTGGGAGCAGGTCAGTGTACTGGGCGTGCTCGTGGTTTTCGGCATGGTGGTCTATTTCACCCTGGTCCACATCACCCGCGCCCAGCCGTTGGGCCTGCTGCTGCGGCGGCTACGGCGGAGCAAAACGACTATCAAGGCCCCCGACACCAAACTCGACGGTTCCAAATAAGCCTTTTCGCTTATAAAGGTTGCCGATCAATACCCAATAAGCGCTTATACCATGACCTTCACGCCTCGCATTTTCTCCGGCATCAAGCCCTCGGGCGACCTGCATCTGGGCAATTACCTCGGCGCTATCCGCCGTTTCGTGCCCCTGCAGGACACGCATGAGACGATCTATTGCGTCGTCGATATGCACGCGATCACCGTGTGGCAGGAGCCAGAGGACCTCAAGCGCTGGACCTATGAGATCGCCGCCGCCTATATCGCGGCAGGGCTCGATCCGAAGAAGTCGATCATCTTCAACCAGTCGCAGGTGATGGAACATGCCGAGCTGAGCTGGATTTTCAACTGCGTCGCCCGCATGGGCTGGATGGAGCGGATGACCCAGTTCAAGGACAAGGCCGGCGAGAACAGCGAGAATGTCTCGCTGGGCCTGTTCGCCTATCCCAGCCTGATGGCGGCCGATATCCTGCTCTACAAGTCCACCGGCGTGCCTGTCGGCGATGATCAGCGCCAGCATCTGGAGCTGACGCGCGATATCGCCAAGAAGTTCAATCACGACTTCAAAAAGCAGATCAAGGCCGAGGGCCACAAGGGCGACTTCTTCCCCATCACCGAGACCCTGGCCACCGGCCCGGCCATGCGGGTGAAGTCGCTCAAGGACGGCACCAAGAAGATGAGCAAGTCCGACGCCTCGGACATGTCGACCATCTACATGATGGATGATGCCGATACGATCGCCAAGAAGATCAAGCGCGCCACCACCGATGCCGATGCCCTTCCCAGCGAGGCCGCGGGCCTGGCCGGCCGCGCCGAGGCCGAGAACCTGGTCGGCATTTATGCCGCCCTCTCCAATCGTTCGGTTGATGATGTGCTCGGTGAATTCGGCGGCAAGGGCTGGGGCACCTTCAAGCCCGCTCTGGGCGATCTTGCCGTGTCGGTGCTGTCCCCGATTGCCGAGGAGATGAAGCGGCTGGTGGCCGATCGCGGCGAGATGGACACCATTCTGCGCGACGGCGCCGACCGGGCCCGGGTCATCGCTCAGCCCATCATGGCCGATATCCGCAAGATCGTTGGATTCATCCGCTAGGAGCGCTTCCAGGAAAAGCGTAAGCGGTCTTCCTGGCAACGCGACCAACAAGAACTTAGGAGCACGCGCATGTACGCAACCGAATACAAGCGCAAATTCCTCGTCGTCATCGATGAAACGCCCGAATGCGAGCGGGCGCTCACCTTTGCCGCCTACCGCGTCAAGCGCACCGGCGGCACGGTGGTGCTGATGAGCGTCGTGCCCAAGCCCGAATTCATCGGCCTGGGCGTCGAGGATGTGTTGCGCGCCGAAGCGGTCGAAGAGGCCGAGCGCAATCTCGACGCACGGCTGGCCCGTCTGCGCGACATCGGCGATGTGAAGGTGGAATCGGTCATTCGCGAAGGCGAGGCCGCCGAGGAGATCGAGCGCGTCATCGATCAGGACCGCGACATCGCCATCCTGGCGCTGGCCGCCTCCACATCCAATGAAGGCCCCGGCCCGCTGGTCATGCATTTCGCCAACCGCGCCAATGCTTTGCCGATCCCACTGACCATCGTCCCCGGACGCATGAGCGACGACGAAATTATCGCGATCTGCTAGCCGGCGCTCCGCGCAAAATCGCTCCAGCGGAGTGATTTTAGGCTAGCAGGCCACGAGAGCTATGCTCGAATGGCCCGGCCCCTCGGCATATCCGATCTGTACCTCTCCTCGACGGGGAGGCTAGGAGGGGGTGATGGGAGCTCCGACATTAGGGCCAGCCCACCCCACCCCACCCTTGATCCCTCCTGTCGACTGAGAGATCAGCGAAACGCCTAGACGTCCTCAGGCCCCCACCTGCTTCCTCTTCAACAAGCCATCATTGATGAACGTCCCAAACGGAAAGAACGCCGCCAGCGTGGTCCGTGCCCATTCCCAGCCGCTGAACCCCCGCCCCCAGAGGCAGATCACCATGGCCAGCAGGTAGAGGATGAAGGCCACGCCGTGGATCAGGCCCACCGGCGGCACCAGCTGCGGAAAGCCGAACCAGTATTTGGCCGGCATGGCGACGAGGAACAGCGCCAGGGTTGTAATGCCCTCGAGCAGCCCGATATATCTGAATGTGCGGATCATGATATGATCCTAGCGCATGTCGGCCGCGCGCACCGATGAGACGAAGCGTCGCGAAAGCGCTTGCGCTCCCCGCGCAAAAGTCTATTTTAGAAACGTTCTAATTACCTCCGTCCAGGAACCGTCCGATGTTCATCCAGACCGAAGCCACGCCCAATCCCGCGACCCTCAAGTTTCTGCCCGGGCGCGATGTGCTGGTTGGCGAGCCGCGCGATTTCCGCAGCGTCGAAGCCTCGGTCGCCTCGCCTCTGGCCCAGGGCCTGTTCGCCATTTCGGGCGTGACCGGCGTGTTCCTGGGTTCCGATTTCATCTCGGTAACCAAGGACGACACCAATTGGGCCCACATCAAGCCGGCCATTCTCGGCGTCATCATGGACCACTTCCTGTCCGGCAAGCCTGTTATCGTCGAGGGCGGCGCTGACGTTGCCAATTTCGACGAGGTCGAAGAGTTCTTTGAAGCCGAAGACAGCGAAACCGTCGAAGTGATCAAGGAATTGCTGGCCACCCGCGTGCGCCCGGCCGTCGCCATGGATGGCGGCGACATCACCTTCAAGGGCTTCAAGGAGGGCACTGTCTTCCTGCACATGCAGGGCGCCTGTTCCGGTTGCCCATCCTCGACCGCCACGCTCAAGAGCGGCATCGAAAACCTGCTTCGCCACTTCGTCCCCGGCGTCGAGTCGGTGCAGCAGGTCTAAACCAGCAAGTTTGGCAGCAAGCCAAGGGCCCGGTGTGTTGAGCGCCGGGCCCATTCCTTTGTACGGTGCATCACACGCGGCAAGCCTAACGTGCGACAGGTCGCGGCAGCCAGCGCTTTTCGACCTTGCACACCATGGTATAGGCCGGATCGAACACATTGCCGACCTCGTAGCGCACCACCTGCCCCAGCAAATGGCTGGCCGCCACGGCGGACAGGCCATAATCGGCCATCAGCCAATCGAACATTTCGGTCGTGGCGTGCTGCAGGGCCTGGTCGAGCGGCCGCGCATTGCCGACAGTAAAGATCGTGTCTTCCGTCTCCCCGCGCGGCCAGCCGAGCTTTAGCCCTTTGCGCAGGCTGAGACGCAGTTCGACCTCCATCGCGGTCTCGACGCCCGTCCCGGCAATTTCACCGTCACCCTGGATGGCGTGGCAATCGCCCAGAAAGAACAGCGCCCCGGGCACCGAAACCGGGAAATAGGCCGTCGTGCCCGGCCCGAAGCCGCGATAGTCCATATTGCCGCCATTCTCGGCGCTGGTGGCGGTCGAAAAGGCCTGTCCCAGGCTGGGCGCCACACCGAAGCAGCCGATCATCGGCGCCAGCGGCAGCACCAGATGCTCCAGTCCGGCAACCGGCTCCTTGAGCCGCACCGTGCCGGCGGCGCCGTCGATAATCCAGTCCGCCCGATCGCGCGGCGGCAGGTCGCGTACCCGCTCCGGATCAACCACATTGGCGGCGAGGACGGCGCGGGTCCAGCCATTCTCCCGGATCGGCGTCATGCGGATGATTTCGACCGCCAGCGCGTCGCCCGGCTCGGCCCCGGTGACGAAAATCGGCCCGTTCATCGGATTGGGACCCGGCCAGCGCGCCACGCCATGCTTGTCATCGCCGCCGGCATCGATGGTTTCGGTGACGACGCTATCGCCATCGGCAACGGTCAGCGCCGGCGGAACAGTGCCCAGCACATTGTGCCAGGTGGTGGGGACCAACCGGTGCGTGGCCATGCGAGGATGCTCCTACTCGGCCGCGGCTTTCTGCTCGGCGCTGCGCTGATCGGTAATGGCGAGCGGCTCGCGCCCGTCGTCGCGCTTGCGGCGGATGCGCAGCCGCTTGATGCGGCGGCTATCGGCAGCCAGCACTTCGAATTCGA
The DNA here is from genome assembly GCF_022429625.1 of Devosia lacusdianchii. Lineage (NCBI taxonomy): Bacteria > Pseudomonadati > Pseudomonadota > Alphaproteobacteria > Hyphomicrobiales > Devosiaceae > Devosia > Devosia lacusdianchii. The sequence continues at coordinate 4,303,930 of NZ_CP092483.1, forward strand.
AGCCGTCGAGCTTGTCGACCCGCTCGCCGCGCTTGGGCACATGGCCGGCCAGATCGAACACCAGGCCGCCGATCGTGTCGACATCCTCGGCATAGTCGCCGGGGTCGAAATCGGGGCCGAGCATGGTGCGCACATCGCTGAGTTCGGCACGGGCATCGGCAATATAGGTATCGGCGCCCACCTTGCGGATCAGCGAAGCGGCCAGCTCGTCGTGTTCATCCTCGATCTCGCCGACCACCGCTTCGAGCGGGTCCTCGATGGTCACGAGGCCATCGGTGCCGCCATATTCGTCGACCACGATGGCCATGTGCACGCGCGAGGCGCGCATCGATTGCAGCAGGTCGCCCACCGGCATGAAGGTCGGCACGAACATGGCCGTGCGCACCAGCTCGAACTTGGCGAGCTTCTGCTTCAGCACGGTCGAGACCAGTTTGACCGGCACGTCCTTTTCGGGGTCGTTGACCGGCTCGGTGATCTTGCTCAGCGCATCCTTGACGTGGACGAAGCCCAAAATGTTGTCGAGCCCGTCATCATAGACGGGCAGGCGCGAATGGCCGACCTGACGGAACTTGGCCAGAAGCGTGCCGAGATTGACGTCCATCTCGATGGCCTGGATGTCGCTGCGCTCGACCATGACGTCGGCGACCGACACATTGGAGAGCTTGAGCACGTTCTGCAGGATCGTGCGTTCGCTCTCGGAAAAATCGGCAGCTTCGGCGCTGCCCTGCTCGTCGAGCGCGACCTGCAGGTCGTCGCGGAGCGATACAGTGCGCAAGGCCAGCATGGCCTTGATGCGGTTCCAGATCGACGGCCCCCGTGCAGGCACGGAGGCGGGACTAGAGGGAGGCTCGGGATTGGTGGGCGCCGGATGGCCCAGACTGTCACTATCGTTCATGGTCTCTCGCCGCAGAGAAGGCGGCTTATCTATCCTCGAAACGGGAAAAACGCCCGGATGCTTGTCGTTCCGGCCCTAATCGGCATAGGGGTCATCGACCCCCAAGTCAGCCAATATCTGGGTTTCGAGACCCTCCATTTGAAGAGCCTCCGCGTTATCGAGGTGATCATACCCTAAAATATGCAAAAATCCATGCACCACGAGATGGGTGAAATGATCGTCGAAACTGGTGCCCTGGTCCGCCGCCTCGCGCTCCAGCGTTTCGCGCGCCAGGGTGATGTCGCCGAGAATGCCGACGACCGGGCCGAACGGCTCGATCTGCGGGAAGCTCAGCACATTGGTGGAGCTGTCCTTGCCCCGCCATTGCCGGTTGAGCTCGTGCTGCTCCTCGTCATTGGTCAGCAGGATCGACAATTCCGCCGCGCCCTTGATCTTGGGCTTGGCGAATGCCAGCGCGGCCATAACGGCTTCTTCAGCACGACCCTCAAGGTTTTCGGGCCAGGCGTCGTCATTGATGATGACGGCAATGTCGAGGGGGGGCGTCGGCTTGGGCATAGAGCTTTCAATATCCGCGATGTCATCCCGGCGCAGGCGGGGATCCGTGTCCGTGGCTTACCGCAACACCAAGCGTGAGGCCAATTCTCCGAATGGATTCCGGCCTCCGCCGGAACGACATCGCGCAGAATTAAGCCTTGGGCAGCGTGCCCAAGGTCCGCGCCAGGCCCTCGGTATCGCCGGCCTTTTCGGCGAGCTTCTTGGCCGTGTCGGCCTCGTAGGCGCGCACGATGCGGCCAACCAGGGCGTGGCGCACCACATCCTTGTCGTTGAAGCGGGAAATATGCACGCCCTCGACGCCGTCGAGCAGATGCACCGCTTCCACGAGCCCCGATTTCTCGCCGCGCGGCAGGTCGACCTGGGTCGGATCGCCGGTCACGATCATCTTGGAGTTCTCGCCCAGGCGGGTCAGGAACATCTTCATCTGCATCGAGGTGGTGTTCTGCGCCTCGTCGAGAATGACCACCGCATTGGCTAGCGTGCGGCCGCGCATGAAGGCCAGCGGCGCCACTTCGATGATGCCCGAAGTGATGCAGCGCTCGACATTCTCTGGCTTCATCATGTCGTAAAGCGCGTCATAGAGCGGGCGCAGATAGGGATCGACCTTCTCCTTCATGTCGCCGGGCAGGAAGCCCAGGCGCTCGCCGGCTTCGACCGCCGGACGGGAAAGGATAATGCGGTTGATATCGCCGCGTTCGAGCAGGCTCGCCGCATGCGCTACCGCCAGGTAGGTCTTGCCGGTACCGGCCGGACCGATGCCGAACACCAATTCGCTCCGCTCCATGGACCGCATATACGCGTCCTGCGCCGGGGTGCGGGCGACAATAGTGGATTTGCGCGTGGCGATCTGGGCCATGCGCACCTTGCCCTTGCGCTCCAGCGTCGGCAGGGTGAGCTGGCTGTCCTCGGTCTCGATCATGCGGATGACGCCGTCCACATCGGAGATATCGACCGAGCGCCCCTCTTCGAGGCTGGCATAGAGCGATTCGAGCACGCGCCGTGCCTGGTCGACCGAAGAGGCCGCGCCTTTGAGCAGGACATGATTGCCGCGAGGGGTGGCCGAAACCTTGAGCCGCTGTTCGATCAGCGCCAGGTTCTGGTCAAAATCGCCATAAAGCTGGGCAGCGAGGCGGTTGTCTTCAAAAGCGAGTTCGAGTTGCGATGCGAGTGCGTTGTCTGCGGTCGGTGACAAATGCCTGCTCAAACTGGTGTGGCTCCCGAAACGGGCGGCGCGGGCTTGCGCCGCGTGTGACAAGGTGAGGCTAGGCCGATTTGCCTCCGGTGTCTGTAGCAATATTGTGACGCTCCTCGCCGGCCGCAAGGCGGCAAAAACGCTCCAGTGGAGCGTTTTTAGGCGAGGAGGCCATGAGGGCTATGCCCGAATGGCGGCCATCCACAAGGCGGCCGGAGGCTATTTGGCCACTTTCCGAGGCGCCGGAGGCAGGCGCTCGAGCAGCACAATGTCGACTGTGTCGCCGGCACTTTTGCCGAGTGCCTTGAGCAGGTCGCCCTTGATGGGCAGCTTGTGCCGCCCGTCTCCCAGCGGCATGAAGGCGCTCGTCATGGCCACGCCGTCCACCGTGGCTTCAATTTTCACCAGGCCCCGCGTGCCGAAGAAGCTGGCCGATTCCGGCCACACGAGGTAGGTCCAGCCGCCCTTGCTCGGGCTCTTCTCGATCGTGGCCGTGAAACTGACCGGCAATGGCGTCGTCATGGCGAAACCTCCCGATTCGACAGCGCCGATGCTGTCCGTTCTTTGCCCACCACGAGGCAGATAGTCATGACCACCACCGTCATGAGCGCGTCGAAGACGTGAATGCCGTAAAGGGCGGGCGGATACTGTTCGTGGATCACCGATCCTGCAATGGCCATGGCCTGAAACCCAAACCACAGCACCAATGTCACGCGCAGCGACGGCCATAGGCCCACCGCATTCGTGCGCCGCAGCACATAGGCGAGGGCGAATGCCACGGCCAGGTTGCGCACCAGCTGCGCAATGGGTTGCCACGGCGCCATCGCGTCGCTCCCCGCTGCGGCGAGCCCGGAAAGCTCGCGCCAATAGGACCCCACCACCGCGCCATAGTAGACTGCGCTGCATATGAGCGCCGCCACGGCGGCGACAGCAATGCGAATAATCATCGACTTGTTCATCTTAACCTCCATCACTGAAACCATGTCGCTTCAGTTTTGGGGTTTTCGACAGCGTCACGAGAAAAAGCGGGGCGCGCGTCCCAAGACTACGGCGCGCTCTTGCTCGCCTCACGCGCCCGCAACTCGGCGAGGTAGTCCCGCAATAGCGCCGCGCGCCGTGGCCGAAAGCTGCTGCCTGTCGGCTCCAGCGCGATGATCCGCTCCAGCCGAAACATGCGGAATGCCTCGCGCAGGCAGCACCAGGCGAGGGCTGTCAGCGTTCTGTCGGTATAGACCACGGCCAGCGGCAGGATGGTGCGCTCAGTGACGGCATGGCCCTTGTCGGCATAGCTGATGGTCAGCGCCTCTTCCTGCCAGCAGGCCCGCCTCATGGCATCCATATGTGGCACGCGCGCATAGCGCGCGTCGGGGCGGTAGACCTGCGAAATGGCGTGGAACAGATACTGCTCGCGATCATCGGGCAAGGTCGCAGCCACCTTCGCCAGCACCGAAATCGCCGCTTCGGCCAGATCAGGGTCGCCCATGTGCCGAACCTCGGCCAGTCCCAGCGCGATAGCTTCGATCTCGGTGCGGTCAAAAGTCTGCGGCGGCAGCGCATAGTCCTCCACCAGCCGATAGCCATAGCCGCGCTCGCCCTCGATACGGGCGCCAGCGGCGCGCAGGCTGTCGATGTCGCGATAGAGCGAGCGCAGCGACACCTCGGTTTCCGCCGCCAGCCGCGCGGCGGTGATCGGGGCCGGCATGACGCGCATGGCCTGCAGCAGGCGAAACAGTCGGTCGGGTCGGGCCATTTATCAACTGCCGGAAATTGTCAGTTGGCGGCGTTTATACCGGTTGCATCAAGCCAAACCAACAGGAGCTTCCGATGGCCGTCAAAACTGCAACCCACCTCAATTTCCGCGGCGATGCCCGCGCTGCGCTGTCATTCTACCATTCCGTCTTCGGCGGTGATCAGGCCGTCATCACCTACCAGGATGCCGGCGCGGTACAGAACCCCGCCGAGGCCGATCAGGTCATGTGGGGCCAGGTGCTGGCTGCCAACGGCTTCCACATCATGGCCTATGACGTGCCATCGCGACTCGACTGGAATCCGGGCGAAATCCCGTTCTTCGTCTCGGTGCGCGGCGACAGCGCCGACGAGATCGCCGGTTACTGGGAAAAGCTGGCAGTCGGCGCGACACTGCTCGCCCCGCTGGCGCCCTCAGGCTGGGCCCCGCTCTACGGCATGCTCAAGGACAAGTTCGGCGTGACCTGGGTGCTTGACGTCGAAGCCGCCTACACCGGGGCGTGATCGCCGGGCAAGTGGCGGGTTCCATGCCCCCGCCGCTTGCTCCGCCAAACTCACTCGTCCTGAACATTGTAGGTCAGGCGCGGCCAGTCGCCGCCGGACATCCATTCCAGCAAGTGGGCCCGAAACGCTTGCCGGGCGACGACCGCGCCGGTCCGCCACCACCAGATGACGTCCGCCGCCGCTTCTCCGGCGATCGAGGGATAGACATAAAGGCAACCCAGATAGGCCCCATCAGCGCCCTCGATCACCCAGGCGAAGCTCCGGCGCGCCTCGAACTCGCGCTGGTGCCAGGCCAGATCGATGAGGTTCTTCTCTTTGGTCAGCCCATCCGGCCAGTTTGAGCCGGGATTGGCGGCCTTGATATCGGCCGCACTTGCCATGATGGCGCTGAAGTCCCGGTCGAGATCATTCACTGACAGGGCTCGTAGCGCGACCTCACCCAGAGCGTGAATCGCCGGAATAGACCGGTTCTTGAACAGAGGGTGAGGTCTCACGCCGCTAAGCCGCTACTGCCTGCCTCAACCGCCCGACCAGCGAATTGGTGCTCGTCCCCACGATCTCCACCTGATGGATCGCCCCGATCAGGTCGGTACTCCCCTCCAGATGCACGGCCTGCAGATAGGGCGAGCGTCCGCCCACCTGCCCCGGCATGCGACCCGGGCGCTCGATCAGCACCGGCAGCGTCTTGCCGACGCACGAGGCATGGAAGGCTGTGGTCTGCGCATTGACCAGCTCCTGCAGCCGATAAAGCCGCTCGGTCTTGACCGCCTCGTCGATCTGGTCGCCGAGGTTCGCACCGGGCGTGCCCGGCCGGGTCGAATATTTGAACGAATAGGCCGAGGCATAGCCGACTTCGCGGATGATAGTCAGCGTATCCTCGAAATCCTGGTCCGTCTCGCCGGGGAAGCCGACGATGAAGTCACCCGATAGCGCCATATCCGGCCGGGCCGTCTTGATGCGTTCAATCACGGCCATGTACTCGGCCGCCGTGTGGCGCCGGTTCATCGCCTTGAGGATGCGGTCGGAGCCGGACTGCACCGGCAGGTGCAGATACGGCATCAGGATATCGAGGTCGCGATGTGCGGCCATCAGCGCATCATCCATGTCGCGCGGATGGCTGGTCGTGTAGCGCAGGCGCTCGAGGCCGGGGATTTCGGCCAGCAGATAGGCAAGTTCGCCAAGTCCTACACTGCGCCCTGCCCCGTCGAGACCGTGATAGGCATTCACATTCTGCCCGAGCAGGGTGATTTCTTTCACCCCCGCCTCGACCAGTCCGCGCGCCTCGGCAATCACCTGCGCCACTGGTCGCGAGACCTCGGCGCCGCGCGTATAGGGCACCACGCAGAACGAGCAGAACTTGTCGCAGCCTTCCTGCACCGTCAGGAACGCGGTCAGCCCGCGCTTGATGGTCACTTCCTTCTTGGCGGCCGGCAAATGCTCGAACTTGTCTTCCTCGGGGAAGTCGGTGTCGATCACCGCCCGCTTGAGGCTTGGATGCATATGCCGCTGCGCTTCGGCCTGTAGCAGCATGTCGGGCAGCTTGTGATAGGCCTGCGGGCCGAACACCATGTCGACTACCGGCGCGCGGCGGGCGATTTCCTCGCCCTCGGCCTGCGCCACGCAGCCGGCCACCCCGATCAGCATGTCGCCGCCCATGGCCCGGCGCTCATTCTGCAATTCCTTGAGCCGGCCGAGTTCGGAAAACACCTTCTCCGAGGCCTTTTCGCGGATGTGGCAGGTGTTGAGCAGCACCAGGTCAGCCTGCGCCATGTCCAGCGTTGTCTCATAGCCGTGTGGCGCCAGCGCATCGGTCATGCGGTCGCTGTCATAGACATTCATCTGACAGCCATAGGTCTTGATGAAGAGCTTCTTGGTATTGGGGCGCGTCTCGGTCATGCCGGGTCTTTAGCACGGCCGTTCCGCAGGGACAAAGCCTGCAACGCCGCCGTGCAACTCCCATCCGCTCCGGGTGTTTCCCTACCAATAGAGCAAGGAGTTCGACCCATGACGCACACAACTAGCCACAAGACCGGCAAGGACCACGATGCCGCCGCCATGAAGCATGGCAAGAAGCCCGGTCCCAAGGACTCTCCGGTCCAGGTCCGCAATGCCGGCAAGGAAGCGCTCGCGGATAAGCCCGGCAAATGGGACAAGCAGGACGATGCGGTGGACGAGAGCTTTCCGGCCAGCGATTCCAGCGCCAAATACTGAGCCGGCGTGGCATTTGTGCAAGCCGTGTTGATGTTTTGACCGGCGGGTCCGGCATGCCCTCTGGACGCCGCGCTATCTGACGCTATGGTCCGGATGCGGCTGACCGGTGTGATGGAATTCGGCCGCTGAAAGTGCGGCATGGCGGGGGCGACTGAAGAGCTAGCAGAAGAGCGCGCGCCGGTTGCCGCCGGAGCGTCGCGTTCGGTCGCGGTCTATCTCTTCGCGCTGGTGCTGGTGATTCTCATCCCGGCGCTGGTGGTGTCGCTGGTCCTGCTCAACCGCAATAACCAGGCCCAGGAAGAGGTGGTGCGCGCGCTCACCAATGCCACCGTGCAGGCCATCGGCCAGTCGGTCGAGCGCGAAATATCCGGCATGGTGACGACCCTGCGCGTGTTGTCGACCAGCGAGGCCTTTGCCGAAAGTACCCTTGCCGAATTTCATGAGCGTGGCCTGGTCGCCCTGTCCGGCAGCGGCGCCTACCTGCTGGCCCTCGATGCCGATTTCAACCAATTGCTCAATACCCGCGTTCCGTTTGGCACGCCGCTCGGACCTACATCCGACCGACGCTCAGCCACTGCGGCGCTTGACCGTGGCGCTCCGACCGTCTCTGGCGTGTTCTTCGGCCAGACGGCGCAGCAATGGGCGTTCAACGTGCTGCTGCCGGTGCCCGAGCATCCACAGGCCGTGCTGCTGGTCCTGACCCGCAATGCCTCCAATCTGGCCGCGGCGTTGCAGTCGCGGCAATTGCCGTCGGGTTGGCACGCCGCCCTCGTGGATGCCGATAACCTGGTCATCGCCGCGACCGCCGATGCCGGCTCGCAAACCGGCAATGTGCTGCCCATGCGCCAGACCCTCGATTCCGCCCCCGACGAATGGCGGCGTGAACGGCTCGATGGCCAGACGGTGGTGACCTCGGAATGGCGGTCGGGCCTGTCGGGTTGGCGCGTCATTGCTTGGGCCTCGACCGAGGCCGTCGAACGCCCGCTCGGCGACTCCCTCCTCTGGCTGGCCGCCTGGGGCGCCATCATCGCGGCGGCGGCAGGCCTCATGGCCTTTCTCATCGCCGCACGCATCGGCCATTCGGTGCGCGGCCTGCGCCGCGACGCGCAGCGGCTCGGCCGTGGCGAGCCCGTCGCCGCCAAAGCCTATCCAGTCGCCGAGATCGCCGAGGTGTCCGCCGCCCTTGCCGCCGCCTCGACGCAGCGCCAGGGGGCCGAGAGCGAAGTGCGCTTCCTGATGCGCGAGGTGGCCCATCGCAGCAAGAACCAGATGACCGTGATTGCTGCCATGGCCAAGCAGACCGCCCGCGGCGCCGATGACGTGGCGAGTTACGTGCAGGCCTTCGAGCGCCGCATATTGGGACTGGCCCGTTCCACCGACCTGCTGCTGACCAATGGTCGCGCCGGCGTGTCTTTGGGCGAGCTGGTCGATAGCCAGATCGCGCCGTTCAGCCCGCCCGACGCCAACCGCGTCGAAACGAACGGCCCCATGGTGCGGCTCAATGTGCAGGCGGCGCAGATCGTCGGCATGGCCCTGCATGAGCTCTCGACCAATGCAGTCAAATACGGCTGCTTTGCCGATGGTGACGGCACTCTCGCCGTGCGCTGGAAAGTGGAGGGCGACCGGCTCGACTTCGTCTGGCGCGAGACGGTCCGTGCCCTCCACGATGGCGGCGACCGGGTCGGGTTCGGCACCACCGTGCTCAAATCCATGGTCGGCCGCTCGCTCGGTGCCGAGGTCGAGCGGTTCAGCCACGCCAATGGCATCGAATGGCGCTTCGCCATTCCGCTGGCGGCCATCGATCCTGCGCGGATGCCCCAGCCGGCCGAACCGGAGCCGGCCGAATAAATTCTGGCATTGCACCGCTCTTTGCACTATAGGGACGCCAGTCTTCGGCCTTTGGCCCAAGGCTTTCATGGCCCCTCCTGGACGACATCCCGGCCGGGGCGACCACAATCCTCGTTCTGAAAGGATCTATCCGATGTCGATTACTGCCGAGCGCAAGACTGCTCTTATCGAGGAATACGCAACCAAGGCCAACGATACCGGCTCGCCGGAAGTCCAGGTCGCGATCCTCTCCGAGCGTATTGCCAACCTCACCGAGCACTTCAAGGATCACGGCAAGGACAACCATTCCCGCCGCGGCCTGCTCAAGCTCGTTTCGACCCGCCGCCGCCTGCTTGACTACGTCAAGAAGGTCGACGAGGCCCGTTACAAGACCTTGATCGAAAAGCTCGGCCTGCGTCGCTAGACGCGCCAGTTGAATTGCGGGTGCGGGGATTTGCTCTCCGCACCCGCCTTCGTTCATTTCGATGAGCGAAAAGCGTAGACCGGCGAATGCCGGAGCATGGCAGGATTATTGGCCGCTCCTCTCGCCTCACGCTCGCAAAATCAAACGCTTGGTTTTGATCCCGTGAGGCGCCTGAAGATCTTCAGGAGCTGCTTGTTGTCTTGCCCATGTTTCGTCTTCGCCAAGGACGTAAACCGCGCCTGATTTTGAGCCCGCGTCACACATGGGGTGTGCCGGCGGGTGCGGGCGCACCGGACGAGTTCGCGGGATTTTCCTACGCCCCTGCGTTACCGCTCTCCGGCAGAATGGAAAGACGATACCATGTCGACGATCAATTTTGACTACCACAAGGTCGAGCTCAACTGGGGCGGTCAGCCCCTGACGCTCGAGACCGGCAAGATGGCCCGCCAGGCCGATGGCGCTGTGCTCGCCACCCTGGGCGAGACCGTGCTGCTGGCAACCGTCGTCAGCGCCAAGTCGGCCAAGCCGGGCCAGGACTTCTTCCCGCTGACCGTCAACTACCAGGAAAAATACTTCGCCGCCGGCAAGATCCCGGGCGGCTACTTCAAGCGCGAAGGCCGTCCGACCGAGAACGAAACCCTGGTTTCGCGCCTCATCGACCGTCCGATCCGCCCGCTCTTCCCCGAAGGCTACAAGAACGAGACCCAGGTGGTCGTGACTGTTCTGCAGCACGACATGGAAAACAACCCGGACGTGCTGGCCATGGTCGCCGCCTCCGCGGCGCTCACCATTTCGGGCGTTCCCTTCATGGGCCCGATCGGCGCTGCCCGCGTCGGCTATGTCGATGGTCAGTATGTGCTGAACCTCCCCGTTGACCGCCGCTCCGAGTCCAAGCTCGATCTCGTCATGGCCGGCACCGAAGACGCCGTGCTGATGGTGGAATCGGAAGCCAAGGAACTGAGCGAAGAAGTCATGCTTGGCGCCGTGATGTTCGGCCACGCCGAAAGCCGCAAGGTGATCCAGGCCATCATCAAGCTGGCCGAGCTGGCTGCCAAGGAACCGCGCGACTTCGTCGCTCCGGACTATTCGGCCCTCGAAGCCGAAGTCCTCAAGGTTGCCGAAGCCGACCTGCGCGCCGCCTACAAGATCACCAAGAAGGAAGACCGCTACGACGCGGTCGACGCCGTCAAGAAGTCGGTCAAGGAAGCCTTTGCCGCCAAGGTCGAAGCAGGTGAAGTTTCGGCCGAAGACCTCGGCGAAGTGATCCACAACCTCCAGGCCAAGATCGTGCGCTGGAACGTGCTCGACACGGGCCTGCGCATCGACGGCCGTGACCTCAAGACCGTCCGCCCGATCGTTTCCGAAGTCGGCGTTCTGCCCCGCACCCATGGTTCGGCGCTGTTCACCCGCGGCGAAACCCAGGCGCTGGTCGTTGCCACTCTCGGCACCGGCGAAGACGAGCAGTATATCGACTCGCTCGAAGGCACCCAGAAGCAGAACTTCCTGCTGCACTACAACTTCCCTCCCTACTCGGTGGGTGAAGCTGGCCGCATGGGTTCCCCGGGTCGTCGCGAAATCGGCCATGGCAAGCTGGCCTGGCGCGCCGTCAACCCGATCCGTCCCTCGATCGAGGAATTCCCCTACACGATCCGCATCGTGTCCGAGATCACCGAGTCCAATGGCTCCTCCTCGATGGCAACCGTCTGCGGCACCTCGCTGGCGCTGATGGATGCCGGCGTGCCGCTGGCGCGTCCTGTTGCCGGTATCGCCATGGGCCTGATCCTGGAAGGCGAGAAGTTCGCTGTTCTCAGCGACATTCTCGGTGACGAAGATCACCTCGGCGACATGGACTTCAAGGTGGCTGGCACCGAAGTCGGCGTTACCTCGCTGCAGATGGACATCAAGATTGCCGGCATCACCGAGGAGATCATGAAGATCGCCCTCGAGCAGGCCAAGGGCGGTCGTATCCATATCCTGGGCGAGATGGCCAAGGCACTCTCCGCTTCGCGTGGCGAAGTCGGCGAATTCGCGCCGCGCATCGAGACCATGAAGATCCCGACCGACAAGATCCGTGAAGTGATCGGCACCGGCGGCAAGGTGATCCGCGAGATCGTCGAAAAGACCGGCGCCAAGATCAATATCGAGGACGACGGCACGATCAAGATCGCATCGTCTGACGGCTCGCAGATCGAAGCGGCCATCAAGTGGATCCGCTCGATCACCGACGAAGCCGAAGTGGGCGCCATCTACCAGGGCACCGTCGTCAAGACCGCCGATTTCGGCGCCTTCGTGAACTTCTTCGGCGCCAAGGACGGCCTCGTGCACATCTCTCAGCTCGCCGAGCAGCGCGTTGCCAAGACCACCGACGTGGTCAAGGAAGGCGACAAGGTCTGGGTCAAGCTCCTGGGCTTTGACGAGCGCGGCAAGGTCCGCCTCTCCATGAAGGTTGTCGACCAGGCAACCGGCAAGGAAGTCGCCAAGGACGCCGAAGCGGCCGCCGAATAAGCGAACCGCTAGCATGCTTGCAGAAGGCCCGGAGCGATCCGGGCCTTTTTCTTGCGTTGCATGTCGGCAACACTGTCTCTTTCATCACATTCCTGCGAGGAACCGGCCGCCACGCTAACCGTTCCGGCAGTGAGGCTTTCCTGCACTAGCGAAGCATTGGGTCTCCGCTTAGGTCATTGGCCACTCACACTATTTGCGTCACGCGCTGTTTCAGGGAATTACCTTGCTTTCTCGCCGCTTGTTCATGATCGGCCTTCCCGCCGTCGCCCTCGCCGCCTGCTCCAGCTCGCGCACGCCGCGCGTTGTCGAGCCGCAAATCGATCCCTATTACCAGGCAATGTACGGCACGCTGACCAACGAGAAATTCGTTGTTGCGGCCATGGACCTGCGTCGCGTTGACCCGAAGTGGTGGCGCCAGGAAGTCGCCTATCCGACCAGCGAGCGTCCCGGCACGATCGTGGTCGATACGCCAAACCGCTTCCTCTACCTGGTGCTCGAAGGCGGCCGGGCGCTGCGCTACGGCGTCGGCGTCGGCAAGACCGAAGCCCTGGTGTTCCGCGGCACGGCCACGATAGGCCGCAAGGCCGAATGGCCGCGCTGGACGCCTACAGCGAACATGGTCCGGCGCGAACCCGACCGGTATGGCCCCTATGCCGGCGGCCTCGAAGGCGGCCCGACCAATCCACTCGGCCCGCGCGCGCTCTATCTCTACAAGGGCGGCCGCGACACGCTGTTCCGCCTGCACGGCACCACCGAGCCCTATACCATCGGCACCAATGTCTCGTCGGGCTGCATCCGCCTGATGAACCAGGACATTATCGACCTTTACGCCCGCGTGCCCACCGGCGCTAAGGTGGTCGTCCTCAACTGACGGCCTACCGGGCCAATGCCGCGGCAGCGGGGAGCCTTGCTTCGGAATCCGTAGTCACCGAAGAAAAGTTCGCTGCTGTCGCGACACTGGCCCGGGAGCAGAAATTGCAAAGCCCGCTCATCGAGCGGGCTTTTTTGGCTGTTACATCGGTCGGCATTCAAAGACAGGTACGCTGGCTCTGGCCTAACGCCAATTGCAGGCGGTTTTCTTCAAAACCCAAAAATACGTAAAGGCGCTCGCCGCAAACGCCATCCATACGACCGCTTCTAATGAAGCGAAGAGTTTTGCCTTCGGCTAGTTCCGACTGGTAGTGTTCCGGGTAGTCAGCGTAGTTCAAATCGAGCCTGAACCCTGCCTCTTCTAAGCGCGAAAGCACGACTTGGCTATCTTCTCCGACTCGAAAGTAGTTGGGCGTGAGGCTCAGCTCCACGCTGCTTAGAATGCCCGCCTCATCCTTCGGAGCATCCATTAGAGCACCTAAGAGTGGATCGAAGCGGAGGTGTGGGCTGAAGGAGCTGTATGCGAGGAATGCGAATAGCAGGGCCGGCAAGCCAAGGAAAATAATCAGACTCAGCTGTCCCGCCACGGAGATTGAATTTCCGAATAGCTTCACGGGCCTGACGATCCTCGCATTTCGAACTCGCTACGCGATACTGCTTAGACAAGCCACATAAGAAGGGCGCGGTCTGCACCGCGCCCTTCGTATTCTCATATCGGCCAGCCGTGCCTTACAGCGTGCGCTGTACCGTCTCGACGCGGAAGCATTCGATGACGTCGCCGGCCCGCATGTCTTCGTAATTTTCGAAGGCCATGCCGCATTCCTGGCCGGTCTGCACTTCCTTGACTTCGTCCTTGAAGCGCTTGAGCGTCTTGAGCTTGCCTTCGTGAATGACGACGTTGTCGCGGATAAGACGCACGCCGGCACCGCGCTCCACCATGCCTTCGGTGACCCGGCAGCCGGCGACCTTGCCGACCTTGGTGATCGAAAAGACTTCGAGGATTTCGGCATTGCCGATGAAGGTCTCGCGGCGTTCGGGCTTCAGCAGGCCGCTCATCGCGTTCTTCACGTCATCCACGAGGTCGTAGATGATGTTGTAGTAACGGATTTCGATGCCGTCGCGGGTCGCGAGGTCGGTTGCCTGCTTGTTGGCGCGGACGTTGAAGCCGATGACGATGGCATTCGATGCCGAAGCCAGAGTCACGTCGGATTCGGTGATACCGCCCACCGCGCTCATCAGGATCTGCGCCGACACTTCGTCGGTCGAGAGCTTGTTGAGCGAAGCCACGATGGCTTCGACCGAACCCTGCACGTCGCCCTTGATGATCAGCGGGAACTTGGCGATGCCGGCCACCTTGAGCTGATTCATCATCTGCTCGAGGCTGGTGGCGCCGCCGCCGGCCGTCTTTTCACGGATGGCGCGCTGACGATATTCGGTGACTTCGCGGGCACGCGCTTCGGTCTCGACCACCGAGAAGCGGTCGCCCGCCGACGGCACGCCGGTAAAGCCCAGCACTTCCACCGGAATGGAGGGGCCGGCTTCCTTGACCTGCTCGCCCTTGTCGTTGATCAGGGCGCGCACGCGGGCAAACTCGGTGCCGGCGACGAGAATGTCGCCGATCGCGAGGGTACCGCGCTGCACCAGAACCGTGGCAACGGCACCGCGACCGCGATCGAGCTTGGCTTCGATGACCAGACCCTCGGCACGGCCATCGCGGGCCACCTTGAGCTCGAGCACTTCGGCCTGCAGCAGGATGGTTTCGAGCAGCTTGTCGAGACCGGCCTGCGTCTTGGCCGACACTTCCACGTCGAGCACGTCGCCGCCCATCGATTCGACGAACACTTCGTGCTGCAGCAGCTCGGTGCGAACGCGCGTCGGGTTGGCTTCGGGCTTGTCCATCTTGTTGATGGCCACGATAATCGGAACCCCGGCGGCCTTGGCATGCTTGATGGATTCGATCGTCTGCGGCATCACGCCGTCGTCGGCCGCCACCACCAGAACCGCGATATCGGTCGCCTGGGCGCCGCGGGCACGCATGGCGGTGAACGCCTCGTGGCCCGGAGTGTCGAGGAAGGTGATCTTGTTGCCGTTCTTTTCGACCTGATAGGCGCCGATATGCTGGGTGATGCCACCGGCTTCGCCGCTGACAACATTGGCCTCGCGAATCGCGTCGAGCAGGCTGGTCTTGCCGTGGTCGACGTGACCCATAATGGTCACGACCGGCGCACGATCGGTCAGATCCTCGGCCTTGTCGTCCGATGCGATATCGAACAGGCCCTCTTCGACGTCGGCTTCCGACACGCGCTTGACCGTGTGGCCCAGCTCGCTCGCGATCAGCTCTGCCGTATCGGCATCGAGCACGTCGTTGATGGTGGCCATCGTGCCCTGCGCCATCAGCATCTTGATGACGGTAACAGAGCGCTCGGCCATGCGGTTGGCCAGTTCGGCAACCGTGATGGCTTCCGGAATGGTGACTTCACGGCTGAGTTTGGGCGCTTCCTGCTGGTTGCGGCCCATCTTCTTGTCGCGACGGCGGCGCATCGCGGCGAGGGACGGACCCTTGTCGCGATCGCTTTCGGTCGTGGCGCTCGATACCGTCAGGCGGCCGCGGCCGCTGGCATCCTCGCCGGCACGGCGCGTCGGCCGCTCCGGCGCGGCGCGGGAAGCGCGGCGGGCGTTTTCGAGTTCAGCTTCGGTGGTCGGGCGAACCTGTGGCGCGCCGGTGCGGACCTTGCGGCCATCGGCTTCGCTCGGCGGAGCCGGCGGCACATTGCCGATCGGCGCCATGCCGGCACCGGCCGGACGGCGTTCGCCAGCCGGGCGGGTTGCCGTGCCCGAAGGGCGGGCGCCGGGGGCGCCTGGACGGGCACCAGCGGCACCCGGCTTGATATAGGCATTGGCGCCGCGTTCGCTTTCCGGGCGGGTATTGCTCGGACGCTCGACACGCGGTGGCCGCGGCGGCTGGCCCGGGCGGCCGGCAACGACGCGTACGCTGGTCGGACCAGCATTGCGCTGCGATGCGGGCGTAAAGGCCGGCGCTTCTTCTGCGGCAGGCGCCGCAGCCGCTGGCGCAGCAGGTTCAGCCGGGCTTGCGGCCGGCGGAGCCGCTTCTACCGGAGCGGCAGGCGCGGCTTCAGCGCGTTCGGCATCCTGGCGTTCCTTTTCCAGGCGCTCGGCTTCCTCGCGCACCTGGCGGCGGCGCGCATCGTCTTCCATGCGGCGCGCTTCTTCGGCGGCAAAGCGTTCCTGATCCTCAGCGGCGCGGGCGCCAGCAAGGGCAAGGGCATTGCGGCGCGCTTCAGCTTCGGCGGCCGAAAGCCCCAGCGGTGCACGCTGCTGGGTCTGGACCGGGCGGCCAGCCGGTGGGCGATTGCCCTGGCTTGGCGCAGCCGATTGCGGGCGCTGCGGCGCCATCGGGGCATTGGGCTTGGGAACCAGGCGCGTGCGCTTCTCGACGACCACCGTCGAGCGCGAAGGACCACGCGACATGCCAGGACGGTTGCCCAGGCCTGGGCCGCCCTTGAGTGTCAGCGTCTTCTTCGCGCCAGTGTCATCGGTGCGCTTGTCGTCGTTTTCAGCCATGTATCTCGCGTCTTTCGTCGTGTTCCTCGGGCAAAAGGTCACCGTCAACCGCATGGCGGCCGGTGTCCGTTTCCGTTGGTTTGGCGGCATAAAGGGCCAGTCTACGGGCCTTTTCTACCGCCGCTTGGGCTGCTGCCCCTCTCGTGAGGGCAGCATGTATCACATTTTCGAGGCCGAGTGCCAAACCCATTTGCTCTGAAGAGAGCAATTCGAAATGGGGCACGTCAAAACCGTTAATTCCTCCTTCGGCGGCCGCGTAATGCAGGGCCTTGAGCGGCCCAACCATCTTGCTGCGGCCGTCTTCGGCGGCATCCGTCGCCGTGATCAGGGCAATCAGATTGCCCGTTTCGATAAGGCTGCGCACCTTGGTGGCACCGAAGGTCAATTGACCCGCCTTGCGGGCCATGCCCAGCGCGTTGAGATAGCGCTGTTCCAGCCGGAGCTGGGTCAGGCCCGGCAAGTCGTCGGGCAGCGTCACCTCGGTCTTAAGGCTCCGCGCGAACACCTTCTTCTTGACCGCCTCGGCCACCAGTTCGCGGTTGAGGCTGATCCAGACGCCCCGACCCTCGGCCTTAGCCTCGGTATCGGGCACCAGCATCCCGTCGGGACCCAGCACGAAGCGGATGAGCTCCGCCACGGGCCTCTCAGCCCGTGTCAGTGCGCACATCCTGCTCGTTTCTTCGCGCCGGGCCATCAGGTCCCTCGCTCCGAAACGGCCTAAGCCGTCGCCTCGTCGGTGATGATTTCGTCACCTTCAATCGGCGGCAAGTCTTCCTCATTAATCCAGCCAGCCTTGATGCGGGCCTGCATGATCATGTCCTCGGCTTCTTCGCGGCTGACAGGGAAGTCCTTGAAAGTTCCCTCGAAGCGCTTGGTTTCGCCATCCTTGCGTTCGCTCCAGCCGATCAGGTCGTCCGAGGCGCAGCCGGCAAAGTCTTCCACGGTCTTGATGTCGTCCTTGCCCAGGGCCACCAGCATGGCGGCGGTGAGGCCGGCGATTTCATAGAGCTCGTCCTCGACGCCGAGCTTCTTGCGCTCTTCGTCATGGGCCCGATCGATGGCCGCCAGGTATTCGGTGGCGCGGTTCTGGATTTCGCCGGCGGTTTCTTCGTCGAAGCCGTCGATCGACGCGATTTCGTTGGCGTCGATATAGGCCAGTTCCTCGACCGAGGAGAAGCCTTCGGAAGCCAGTAGTTGGGCAACCATCTCGTCAACGTCAAGGGCCTGCATGAACAGGGTCGAGCGTTCGGTGAATTCCTTCTGGCGGCGTTCGCTTTCTTCCTGCTCGGTCAGGATGTCGATATCCCAACCGATCAGCTGGCTGGCGAGACGCACATTCTGGCCGCGGCGGCCAATGGCCAGCGACAGCTGTTCGTCGGGAACCACGACTTCGATGCGCTCGGCCTGCTCGTCGAGCACCACCTTGGCAACATCGGCCGGCTGCAGGGCCGAGACCACGAGATCGGCAATGGTGTCGGTCCACGGAATAATGTCGATCTTCTCGCCCTGGAGTTCGGCAACCACGGCCTGCACGCGCGAACCACGCATACCGACGCAGGCGCCCACGGGATCGATCGAGCTGTCCGAAGAGGTCACGGCGATCTTGGCGCGGCTGCCCGGATCGCGGGCGATCGAACGGATGGTGATCACGCCGTCATAGATCTCAGGCACTTCCTGCATGAACAGCTTGGCCATGAACTGCGGATGCGTGCGGCTGAGGAAAATCTGCGGGCCGCGCTGTTCGCGGCGCACGTCATAGACGTAAGCGCGGACGCGATCGCCGTAGCGGAACATTTCGCGCGGGATCAGCTCGTCGCGGCGGATGATGGCTTCGCCACGGCCGAGGTCGACAATGACATTGCCGTATTCGACGCGCTTGACGGTGCCGTTGACGATCTCGCCGATGCGGTTGAAGTACTCGTCATACATGCGCTCGCGCTCGGCATCGCGCACCTTCTGGACGATGACCTGCTTGGCCGATTGGGCGGCGATGCGGCCGAACTCCATCGGCGGCAGCGGCTCGGTCAGGAAGTCGCCAACCTTGGCCTCGGGCGACTTGACCTGGGCGCGCTTCAGATCGATCTGGCGGCTGGGCTCTTCGACATCAGCGACGATTTCGAGCAGGCGCCACATGCGGGTTTCGCCCGAGCGCGGATTGATCTCGACCTTGATCTCGGTCTCGGCGCCATAGCGGCCCTTGGCGGCCTTCTCCATGGCATCCTGCATCGCCTCGATCACGACCATGCGGTCGATCGACTTTTCGCGGGCAACAGCGTCTGCGATCTGCAACAGCTCAAGGCGGTTCGCGCTAACGGCCATTTAATGAATCTCCTCGGAGTCGTCAGTGTCTTGAAACTCGACCGTTTCGGTCTCGTCATCGTCAATGGGGTGGGCTTCCTGGTCGATGCGCGCTTTTTCCATCAGCGCATCGGTCATCACCAGCTTGGCTTCGGCGATGGTCGAGAGCAGCAGGCGGTGGTCGGGATCGGTACCGGCAGGGGCGTCGGGCAGGGTGATCACCACCGCCTCGTCGTCCACCGCCTTGATGAAGCCGCGGAAACGCTTGCGGCCGTTGATCATGTCGCTGAGCTCGATCTTGACCTCGTGGCCGGTATAGGCGGCGAAGTCGCGCCGGCGCACCAGCGGCCGGTCGATGCCGGGGGACGAGACTTCCAGGTGATACTCGCGGTCGATCGGGTCTTCTACGTCAAGCACCGGCGAGAGGTCTTTGCTCAGGGCCTCGCAGTTGACGATCGTGAAGCGCCCGTTCTCGTCCTCGGCCATGATCTGCAGCGTCATGCCGTTTTCCTGGGTGATCTTCACCCGGACCAGGGCAAAGCCGAGGCCATTGGCCACCGGCTCGACAATGCGGGAAATCCGGGCTTCGAGGCCGGTTTCCTTGATGTAGCGTTTTTCGGTGAGATCGAAGCTCATCGGTCCCTTCAGGTAATAAAAAAGAGCGGGGCCGGGCGGCTCCCACTCTGCAAACTTGCTGAGATGTTGGCGTCTATATAGCGCCGTTGTCCGTAAGCCGCAAGGTGTCAGGCGACGCGCAGCCAGCCGATGGCGTTGCGCGCCTCGCGCTCGGCCTCGCCTGGCGTCCGGAAGAGACCGGATGAATAGCCAGGCAACCAGACCTCTTCGGAACCTTGGGCATGATCAAGCAGTGTCAGGACATTCTCGCGGAATTCGAACAAGCCGTCATGGCGCGCAAGAAGATGGAGCTCCCGCCGCCCGTCCGGGCTGGCGGTCTTCCAGACAACATCTGCGTGGCAATAGTCCAATCACTTCTCCCAAGTGACGCTCGATACGTCGGCCCCGAGCTCCTCCAGCGCGGTCCGCAGGTCTTTGACCATGGCATCCGGTCCGCAGACATAGAAGTTCTGTTTGAAGTCGGTGATGTGCCGCTTGAGAAAGTCCGAGTCGATCCGCTCCTGCAAAAGTTTGGACTTCGGATCGGACGTGACCGTCCATAGTGTCTTCAGCCCATCCATGGCTTCGAACTCGTCGCGCAGGATGATGTCGCGTTCCGTCTGGTTGGAGACGATCAGCCGATTACCCCCAAGGCCGCCCTTGGCATTGAGGTGGCGCAGAATGGCAATAAACGGCGTGACACCGGCGCCGCCGGCAATGAACGTTCCCGGACCCTTATACTGGATCGTGCCCCACACATCGCGCAGCAGCAGATGATCGCCCGCCTCGCAGCCCCAGAGCGCGTTGGTGACCCCGGGGTGGTCGCGATAGCTTTTGATGGTGAATTCGAGCGTCGGCTCGTCTTGCAGTGACGTGAAGGTAAACGGTCGCTTAAGATCGGTCCATTCCGGCTTGTCGATGCTCACTTCCGTCGCCTGGCCGGGACCAAAGTGAAAATTCTTCGGTTTTTCGACGCGGTAATGACGAACATTATGCGTGACCATTTCGGTCTTCAGAATCTTGACGCGGGTGGGCATGATCGGCTCCTTTGAAGGCATATGCCGCTGCCCGACCAAAGGTTCCAATGCCTGCAAGGTCCGCAGCCAGCCTGAACGTAGCACCGGAGTAACCCGGTAGCTCCGGGGAAACTAGGTCTCGCCAGAACCCCTTGATATCCCTATCAAAACCTTCGCAACGATCCGCCCGACTTCAAGCCCCGGAATCACAAATATCGCGTCTTGCGGGTTGGGGAGACGAGGATCATTTCCAGGGTGTTCAAACGAAAGGAACACCTGAAATGATCAAGAACACTGTAATCGCCCTGCTCGCCGTCGCTTCCGTTTCCGCCGTTGCCCTGCCGGCCTATGCCGGTACCGGCGTCGTTCCCGTCTTCGGTACGGGCGACAATGACGACCAGGATTGGGTTGCCGACGGTATCGTCAGCCGTCTGCAGGCACAGGGCGTCAACGCTTCGTCCGTCGAGAACTGGGGCGGCCTGATCCGCGCCTACGTGACGCTCGAGGACGGCTCGGAAGTGATGCAGTTCTACACCCCCGGTTCGCTGCACCAAGTCTCCCTCTAAGGGTGCCGACCACGGCGCCGCCGGCTCAGCCGACGGCGCCCGTACTCACTCCGGATGGATGATCCGGATCACCGGCTCGCCGCCGGTGCTGTCGAAACGCTCGCGGGCCGCAAGGACCTGCTCCCGGTTGCGCTCGGCAAAAACCCGCACACTGTCGGCCAGCTTGAGCAATTCGCGGCCGAGATCGGTCAGTTCATAATCGACGCGGGGTGGAATCGTCGCGAACATGGTTCGCGTTACGAATCCGTCGCGCTCGAGCTCGCGCAGCGTGATCGTCAGCGTCTTCTGGGATATCCCGCCAACCCGCTTGATCTCGTTGAAGCGGAGCCTCTCCGCCCGCAGCAGCGTGACGACAGTCAGCGTCCACTTTCCGGGCCTGACCATCAGCACGTCATCTTCATGCTGGTGGGATTTGGGCAGAGCGGACATGGCGAACCTCGAAAACATGGTCGAGTTTGCCATATGGGGCGCGATTGCGGCGCTTCCAGTGCAGCCAGTCATTAAACTTTGACATGGCTGCTATCGCTCTTTTGCGCTAAACCCGCTTGAAACTCAGATAAAAACTGATCATCCGGCCCTCGCGGCGGGCCTTCTGCTCGTAGCGCGTCGCTTCCCAGCCGGCATAGGGCTCGTGCCAGCCCCCCGGCTTTTCCGGCGCGAATCGGAACAATGGCGCCCGCACGATATGGGCCAGGGTCCAGTTGGCGTAATCTTCGATATCGGTGGCGAAATGAAACACGCCGCCGGGGCGGATCACCCGGGCCAGCTCGGCCAGCGTCGTCTCCGAGACGAAACGCCGCTTGTGGTGGCGCGTCTTGGGCCAGGGATCGGGGTAGAGCAGATAGACCTCGTCCAGCGACGCATCGGGTAGCTCCACCAGCAGCTTGAACGCGTCATCGGTAAAGAGGCGGATGTTGCGCAGGTCCTGCGCCGCTATGGCCTGCACCATCTTGCCAATGCCACCAGTAAACACCTCGCAGCCAACATAGCCGGTCTTCGGATGGCGCGACGCCTCCAGCGCCAGATGCTCGCCGCCGCCATAGCCGATCTCGACAATGATCTTGTCGGCATCCGGAAAAAGGCTACGCGGATCCAGCCGGCCATTGAGCTTGATCTCGAGCGCCGGGAGCGTCGCGTCGAACACTGCCTGCTGCCCGCCATGCAGCTTCTTGCCGGAACGGCGGCCAAAAAAAGCGCGCGGCTCACCGGAGCGGGTCTTGGGAAGCTGATGATCGGTCATATGTGGTGCATGGTTTCCGCAGGGACGCGGCCATATAGACTAAGGCGCCGTGCCCGAGAAGCGGGAACGGCGCCGTGAACACAATTCAGCGTGGCCTTGCAGGGATTACTTCACCGCGGCCTTAAGGGCGCTCACCAGGTCGGTCTTTTCCCAGGAGAAGCTGCCATCGCGGCCAGCCTTGCGGCCGAAATGGCCGTAGGCCGAAGTCTTGGCATAGATGGGCTTGTTGAGATCGAGATGGGTGCGGATGCCGCGCGGCGTCAGGTCCATGACCTTACCGAGGGCGGCTTCGACCACGGCCTCGTCGACCTTGCCGGTGCCGTGGAGGTCAACATAGATCGAGAGCGGCTGCGCCACGCCGATGGCGTAGCTGAGCTGGATGGTGGCGCGATCGGCAAGACCGGCGGCAACCACATTCTTGGCGAGATAGCGCGCCGCATAGGCCGCCGACCGGTCGACCTTGGTCGGGTCCTTGCCCGAAAAGGCACCGCCGCCATGCGGCGCGGCGCCGCCATAGGTATCGACAATGATCTTGCGGCCGGTAAGG
Source organism: Devosia lacusdianchii (assembly GCF_022429625.1). Classification (NCBI taxonomy): domain Bacteria; kingdom Pseudomonadati; phylum Pseudomonadota; class Alphaproteobacteria; order Hyphomicrobiales; family Devosiaceae; genus Devosia; species Devosia lacusdianchii. The sequence goes on from NZ_CP092483.1 coordinate 4,326,523, forward strand.
CCCGCATCGCCATCGGGGCCGCCGACCACGAACTTGCCCGTCGGGTTGACGTGCCAGACGGTATCCTTGGAAATCCAGCCTTCGGGCAGGGCCTCGCGGATATAGGGCTCGACGATCTTGCGCACGTCGGCCGAGGTCAGGCTCTCATCCAGGTGCTGGGTCGAGAGCACGATCTGGGTCACGCCGACCGGCTTGCCGTCTTCGTAGCGCACCGTCACCTGGCTCTTGGCATCGGGCCCGAGCTTGCCGGCCGGGCTATTATTCGCCTTGCGAGCGGTGGTCAGCGTTTCCAGGATCTTGTGGGCGTAATAGATCGGCGCCGGCAGCAGTTCCGGAGTCTCGCGGCTGGCATAGCCGAACATGATGCCCTGGTCGCCCGCACCCACATCCTTATTGCCCGCCTCGTCGACACCCTGCGCAATATCGGCCGACTGGCCGTGCAGCAACACGTCAATCTTGGCGGTCTTCCAGTGGAATCCGGATTGCTCGTAGCCGATGGCCCGGATCGCTTTACGGGCGATGGATTTGAACTTGCTGGGGTTGACCACCGGGTGGCCGGCGGCGTCCAGCAGCACCTTGCCGTCCTTGCCCTTCTTGAGCAGGCTTTCGGGCACGCGCACTTCACCGGCGATCACCACGCGGTTGGTCGTGGCCAGCGTCTCGCAGGCGATACGGACCTTGGACGGATCCATGCCGGTCTTCTTGGCTTCGCGGAACACCAGATCGACGATTTCGTCGGAAATCCGGTCGCAGACCTTGTCGGGGTGACCTTCTGAGACCGATTCCGAGGTGAAAAGATAAGATGAGCGGGCCAACCGAAATCCCCTGAACATGGCAAAAACCGCCCAAAACGAGCGATATTGACCCGGTTGTGACACTCGCTGTCGGTTCGGTCAAGGCGGATATAAAGAAAGCTTGATATGTCGCCGGTCGATTTACGAGCATGAATTGGCGGCACAGGCAGAAGCAGTATCGGCCTCAGGCCAGCCGCTTGCGTCCGCCCCGCGCCGCGGCCACGGAAATCAAAAGCCCTGCCACCAGCGCAATCAATAGCGGCCAGTAGCGGACGCGGCTGAACACCGTGCCGGCCAGCCGCTCATGCGGGCGCACGTCGAGCGCGGCCATTTCCAGCGGCGCGATCTGGCCGGTGATGCGGCCCAGCGGATCGGTTGCAAAGGTGAGACCCGAATTGGCCGCCCGGATGAGACTCATGCCCTCTTCGACGGCGCGGACGCGGGCGTGGTGGGCATGCTGGGCCGGCCCGATGGAATTGTCGAACCAGGCATCATTGGTGATGTTGAACAGGAATTGCGCATCGGCCGTGTCGCCCAGATCGCCCGAGAACAGGATTTCGTAGCAGATCAGGGCCAGCAGCGATGGCGTGTTGGGCAGGCTCATCAGCCGCCGTCTTGCATCGCCATGGCCCCAACCCTCGGCGCCAGGCACGAATTGCTTGATGCCCAGTCGGGCGAAGAATTCGCCAAACGGCAGGAATTCGCCAAACGGCACCAGATGGGCCTTGTCGTACGAGGCGATGACCTCGCCATTGGTATCGATCGCCAACACCGCGTTGTACGGCAGGCCCGACGCCACCGTGCCGCCGGGCTCGTATTGCTGACGCGGTGCGCCGGTCAGCAGCATGGCGCCATCGGGCAGCAGCCGGGCAATGCGCGCCAGCGCGTCGGGATAGGTCGAGAGGAAAAACGGCAGGCTCGATTCAGGCCAGACCAGATGGGTGATGTCGGCCATGCCCTGGTCGGACGGGTCCATGCGCATGTCTGACAGCATCAGCAGGCGATCGATCAAGGCAACCGGATCGGCATTGCCCCAGTCGGAATGCTCATAGACCAGCGGCTGGACCAGCCGCATGGCGATATCCTGGCGCTCGGTCGAGACCGTGCCGGCGAGGCGATTGTAGCCGTAGCCAAGCTGGCCGGCGATCACCAGCAATGCGATGAAGAACGGCAGCAGGCGCCGGCTGAGGCTGCGATTGTCGGCAGGCCAGATCAGCGCCGGCGTCATCGCGAGCAAGGCAGCCACCAGCGTCAGGCCATAGATGCCGATGACCGAGGTGATCTGCATCATCTCGTCGGTCGGGGTCAGCGCATAGCCGAGCAGATCGAACGGAAAACCGGTGAGCACATGGCCGCGGGCCCATTCGGCGATGGTGACGAAGGTCGCGAGCGTCACGATACGCCAGGGCCCGTGGCTCCAGAACAGATGCGCCAGGGCGCTGCCGACACCCCAGAAAATGGCGATCAGCGCCGCAAGCGCCAGGATGGCGAAAGGCATTAGTAACAGCATGATCCCGCCATCGACAAAGAAGGCGGCGCCTAGCCAGTGAAAGGCGACGGTGAAATAGCCCCAACCGAAGGCGAAGCCGATGGTGAAGGCCGGTCCTAATATCCGGCGCCAGCCGCGCTGCCGCTCGGCACCATCGAGGCACCAGACCCAGATGGGAAAGCTGACGAACAGCGCCGGGACGACGAAGAGCGGCGGGACGGAGAGACCGGCGACGGCGCCCGCCACCACCAGCAGTAAAAAACGCCGCCAGCCATGGCTGAGCATGGCAGTCTCGGCCAACCAGGTCATTGCGCGGCTTTCGGCGAATCAGGACGCATGCGGCAAAGTCGCTGGCGGGGCAGGGGGCGTCAAGGCGGTGGACTTGGCGACGTGTCGGCGCTAGGAGGCAAGCAAGGCCCCCTCATCCGCCCTTCGGGCACCTTCTCCCACGGGGGGAGAAGGGGAGCTCCGAGAGCGGACGACCACCGGACCAACCCTCGCCCCTTGCGGGAGAGGGTGGATCGCGCGTAGCGCGAGACGGGTGAGGGGGCGGGAGCCACCGTGCCGGACACTAGCCACATCACCCTCGCCATCGACACCGCCGCGCCCCGTCTGCAACTGGGCCTGTTGCTGGCCGACGGCAGGACCGACGTGTCGATCGACGACATCGCCACCGGCCATGCCGAACTGATCTTCGAGCGAATTGCTGCGCTGCTGGCCCGCAACGGCGTGACCTATGCCGATCTCGACCGCGTCGTCACCACGACCGGCCCGGGCTCGTTCACCGGGCTAAGGATCGGACTTTCAGCAGCGCGCGGCATTGCCCTGGCGCGCTCGATTCCCGCCATCGGCGTGCCGAGCTTGCTGGCTTTGTCGCTGGCCGAACCCGGTCCCTCGACCGTTCTGCTCGATGCCCGTCGTGGTGAGGCCTATTTCCAGATCTTTGCCGGTCCGGCGCTGCCGACGACACCGCCCGACCTGCTCCCCATGGTCATTGCGCAGGCGGCGATCGTGCCCGGCACGACGCTGATCACCGTGCCCTTCGTCGATATCGCGCTAGTGGCGCGCTACGGTGCAACCGCCGATCCTCTTGCCCATCCACCCGAGGCTGCCTATGTGCGCGATGCCGACGCCAAGCCGCAAACGGCGGCGCGGATCGAAAGACTTGGCTCATGATGAAGCTGTGGATGGCCCCGGGGGGCCTGCATATCGAACCTGGCCAGACCCGCGACGCGGTTGATCTGGCGCGCATCCACGCGCAGGGCTTCTATCGCGGCTGGCCGGTGGCGGAGTTCTCCAGTTTCCTCAGCGAAGACGGCACGCCGGTCTATGTCGCCTGCGACGCCAAGCGCCGCATTGCCGGCTTCGCGCTGATCCGCCTCGCGGCCGACGAGGCCGAGCTGCTGACGATCGCCGTCGACCCCAAATGGCGCGGCAAGCGCATCGGCCAGGCCCTGCTGCACGCCGCCTTCGACGATCTGCTGATGAGCCCGGCCCGACGCATGTTCCTTGAGGTCAGCGAGGAGAATACGCCGGCCATCAAGCTCTATGGTCGCGAAGGCTTTGCGACCATATCGAGCCGCCGCGGCTATTATCCCAAGCCCGACGGCTCGGCAGCTACCGCGCTTGTCATGGCCCGCGATCTTGGGTAACCCGGTTCCATCATGGACCGGTTCGGAGCTGTCGCGTGAGCAAGAGTGAGACTGACCCGACGCTGGAAGAGGCCTGCGTTTCCAAGGGCATGCGCATGACCGATCAACGCCGCGTCATTGCGCGGGTGATCCAGGCCGCGACCGATCACCCCGATGTCGAAGAGCTCTACCGCCGTGCCTCGGCCGTCGACGACCGCATTTCGCTCTCGACCGTCTACCGCACGGTCAACCTCTTCGAAGAGGCAGGGCTGGTGACCAAGCACGATTTCAAGGACGGTCGCGCCCGCTTCGAGCTCATCCCCGACGAGCATCACGACCACCTGATCGATATCCGCTCCGGCACGGTCATCGAGTTCCGCAACGAGGAAATCGAGGCTATCCAGGAGGTCATCGCCAAGCGGCTGGGCTATCGGCTGGTGGACCATCGCCTCGAGCTATACGCCGTTCCCATCGAAGGCGCCGACCGAGCCAAGAAATGATCTTCCGCGTCCTGTTTTTCGTTTTCGTCTTCGTGCCGGTCATGATCGTCATCATTCCGGCGCAGGCGCTGATCAATGCGCTCAAGCTGCCGTTCTGGAATGTGCTGCCGCGCTTCTTCCATCGGGTCGGCTGCATTTTCCTCGGCATGCGCGTGACCGTGGTCGGCCACCCGGCGACGGGGCGTGCCACGCTGCTGGTCTCCAACCATATTTCCTGGACCGATATCGTGGCCATTGGCTCGGTCGCCGATGTGACCTTCGTCGCCAAGCGTGAGGTGGGCGAATGGTTTTTCGTCGGCATGATGGCCCGCTTGCAAAAGACCATTTTTGTCGACCGCAACCGCCGCTCCGATGCCGGCCGCACCAGCCGCGAGATGGGCGCGCATATGGCGGGCGGCAATGCCGTACTGCTGTTCGCCGAAGGCCAGTCCGACATCGGCACCCATGTGCTGCCGTTCCGCTCGGCGCTGGTTGGCGCGGCCCAGCACGCCATGATCGACGCCGGCGCGACCGATGTGCTCATCCAGCCGCTGACCATCGCGTATACGAAGCTGCAGGGACTGCCCGTGGGGCGCAACGAACGCTCGCTGATCGCCTGGATCAAGTCCAAGTCGGTTAAGCAGAACATCCGCGAAATCCTGGGCGGGCCGGTCAAGGATGTGACGGTGGCTTTCGGCGTGCCGCGACCGCTCACTGAAAGCGACAACCGCAAGCTTGTGACCAAAGCCGCCGAGGACGACGTGCGCGCTATGCTGGTCGCGCTCAACCGGGGCCAGAAACTGCCCGTTCCCGTCACCACCACCTGACTTAGAGACAAGTTTACGCGGTAAGGCTAACGCCAGACTCCGCTTGGGCGTTAAACTTTCGTTAGCTATAGCCGTCTTCGGAAATGGAGACGGCGATGGCTTGGCAACTGCTCGCAATATGGGTGATCACGATCAGCACGGTGGTCTGGTTCGTGCGCGACGAACGCCGGCTGCGCGCCGAGGCTCGCCTGGCCGTGGCCGCGCGCTACTATGCCCATGCGCCCAAATATCGCTTTGGCGCGCGCAATGTTCCGCCGCAGCCGGTCCCGCCCAAGCCACGCACCGGTTCGCTGCTGCGCAGCGACCGCGCCTATTTCGACCAGCTCATCAGCCAGCGCGCCCGGCGCTAGTCCGTCCCGGCCAGATTGGACTTGAGCCGGGCGATGATGTCGGCGGCCTTGAGCATCAGGGCCATGTCGATATCGGCGTCGCTGCTGCCTTCGGGCAGGTCAGCCCAGACGGAAATCGCCAGCTCGTGGGTTTGTTGGCGCCCGGGCCCTTGCTCGGCAAGCACGGCGCGGACATGACCGGTGGTTCGGCCCTGCAGACGCGGATGGGATTGCTTGTCCCGCACCGCGATGTCGATCAATTCAATAGTCATCCTGGCCCCAAAGGAGCCCCCACGCCAACCTACGATGCGGAAGTTCCCGAGGTCTTAATGTCTGGACAAGGCGTTGGTTTCGCTGGGGAGAACCAAAAACGCCCGCCGCGGCACATATTCGTCATACCTTTACGGCGTGCTCCACCCGTCCGGCATCGCCGAAGACCCGTACATAGCGAGCGATCTCCGATTCGATTCCGGTGGCCTTGGCCGGATTGTCGCTGAGCTTCACCGCCGGCCTTCCATTGGCCTCACTGACCTTGGCGACGATCGAAATCGGATCGAGCCCCGGATTGGGGCCATCGGGCGCGCAGCCCTCGAAATCATTGGTGAGGTTGGTGCCCCAGCCGAAGGCCATGCGCACCTTGCCGTCAAAATGCAGGTAGGCTTCCTCGATCATGTCGACGTCGAGCCCATCCGAGAAGATCAGCAGTTTTTCGCGCGGGTCGCGGCCGCGCTCCTTCCACCAGGCGATGATGCGCTCGCCGCCGGGAATGGCCGGCGCACTGTCGGGCCGGAAGCCCGTCCAGTCCGCCACCCAGTCGGGCGCATGCTTGAGGAACGAATCGGTGCCGAAGGCGTCGGGCAGCACGATCTTGAGGTTGCCACCGTAATAGCTCTCCCAATCCTGCAGCACCTGATAGGGCGCAGCGCGCAGCGCCTCATCGCTCTTGGCCAGGGCCGCCAGCACCATCGGCAATTCGTGCGCATTAGTGCCAAGTGCTTCCAAGTCATTGTCCATGGCCAGCTTGACGTTGGACGTGCCGGTAAAGGCCTCGCCAATGCCTTCCTTCAGCGCCTCGACGCACCAGCGCTGCCACAGAAACGAGTGGCGGCGGCGGGTGCCGAAGTCGGAAATCTTGAGGTCGGGCAACTTCTGCAGCCGCTCCACCTTGTCCCACATCTTGGCCTTGGCGCGAGCATAGAGCACATCGAGCGTGAAGGGGCCGTAATGCTTCATCGCGGCGCGCGAGCGCAGCTCGTTGATGATAGCCAGCGCCGGGATTTCCCACATCGAGGTTTCGAGCCATAGGCCGGGGAATTCGAGCACGAACTGCCCGTCGCGTTTTTCGAGGCGGTATTCCGGCAGCCGGAAACCCTCGAGCCATTTGAGAAACGCCGGCTCGAAAATCTGCTTGCTGCCATAAAAACTGTTACCCGCGAGCCAGATCATTTCCTTCTTGGTGAAACGCAGGGTGCGGGCGTGGTCGAGCTGAGCCCGCAACTCCTCGATATCGATCTCGTCGGCAAGGCGGACCGATTTGGTGCGGTTGATCAGCGAAAAGGTGGCGTCGACCTTGGGGTACAGCCCCCAGATCATCTGCAGCATCAACAGCTTGTAGAAATCGGTATCGAGCAGGCTCCGTACGATCGGATCCAACTTCCAGGTGTGGTTGTACACCCGCCGGGCAATATCGGTATAAGTCGCCATTCCAACCCCACTTCGCCGCTAGGCTTTTAGCGCGGCAGGGGTGGGATTGAAAGGCGCGCAGCCACGGAAGCGTCCGGTCTTCACCTCTCCCTTCGGGGGAGAGGTCGGCGGCGCGGCTGGCGGGTGAGGGGCCTTCCGCTCGCACTATGCCAAGCAAAGGCCCCTCACTCGCCCTTCGGGGTCGAGCTCTCCCCGAAGGGAGAAGTGAAGATGTTCAAGCCCCCAGCTGGAACCGCTCGAACCGGCCCAGGGCTTCATTGATCGCGGCCTCGCCTTCGGCCCCCACATCCGCAAAGTCCGTGCGCTTTTGGATCAGCAGCTTGCCTGCGGCCCGGTCGGTCTTGAGATCGATCGCGGCGACGATCCGGTCGCCCATCAGCACCGGCAGGGCAAAATAGCCCAGCTTGCGCTTGGCCGCCGGCACATAGGCCTCGAACAGGTGATCGTAACCGAAGAACAGCTTGAGCCGCTTGCGCTGGATGATCAACGGATCAAAGGGCGAGAGGATGTGGACCAGGGTTGGCGGTTCGCCGGCGGTGGAGTCGAGTATGGCGGGTTCGGCCCAATGCGGCACTTTCTCGGCGCCTTCGATGGTGACCGGAACCAGCAGCTTGCGCCGCACGCGGCTGTCGATGAGTTCTTTGACGGCCTTCTTGCTCGGCGCATCGAGGTGGCAGATCGAGTCGAGGCTGACCACGCCCTGGCTACGCAGCGCCCGATCGAGCTTATAGGCAATGATCTGCCGCTCGGTGGCCGCCTGGGGCAGGGTGCCGAAATGGCGCTTGGTCAGGTCATAGGTCTTGACCATGCCTTGTCGCGCGCCGACCGTGACCAGCCCCTGGAAGAACATCATTTCGAGCACCCGCTTGCTCGGCTTGCGGCTGGCCCAGGGGTGGTCCTTGTCGACCAGTTCATCATCGCCAATGTCGCGGATGGACAGCGGCCCTTCCTTGCGGAGGCGCTTGTTCATCTTGCTGACCTCATCGGCCGTTACCGAACCGAACCAGCGGCTGGGCGTCTCGCGATACTGCTTCATCGCGGGAATGAAGAACGGCAGGTCGGCCGCCGGCACGTAGCTCAGCGCATGGGTCCAATATTCGAACACCGATTTGTCGGTGGATTGGACGTGGACCAGGTCGGCGCGCCGATAACCGGGAATGCGCGACCACAGGATGTGATGGTGGCAGCGCTCGATGACGTTGATCGTATCGATCTGCACGTAGCCCAGCTGCTCTATCGCGGCGAGCGTCGCGGCCGGACCGTCGCCGAACGGCGCCGCGGTATCGAGCCGCTGGGCGCGGATCCACAGATGGCGGGCACGGTTCGTATCGAGGGTATGGGCAGCTTTTGGCAAGGCAGGATCCGATTCTGCAGTGTGGTTAGAAGAACGGAGCGCTAGGGACGCGTCAATTCATGGCAGTAGCACAGCTTGCGTTAAAATAACTGATAAGGTATATAACCATATGGATATTGACGGGAGGCCAAGATGCGGAGAGCGTTTGGATATACGGCTCTGGGTGCAATTCTAATGGTGGCGACAATGGAGGGTGCCATGGCGGAGACGTTCAACCTGACTGTGACCCGCGTGTTCGAAGCGCCCCAGGAGGCCGTCTGGCAAGCTCTGACCGAGGCGGAGGCGATCAAGCAGTGGTGGGGTCCCGAAGGTTTTGCAGCCCCGATCGTCCGGACCGACATAAGGCCCGGCGGCGCGACGCTGGTCTGCATGACCGCTCCGGGCTTTCCCTTGATGTGCAACACCTGGACCTATACCGAGATCGAACTCGGCCAAAGGTTGGTGTTCGACCAGGGCTGGGCCGACGAGCATGGCGACACTGTCGATCCCAAGGCGATGGGTCTGCCAGTCGACATTCCGGCCGTGGTGCCGCATGTCGTGGCCTTGCGGACGCTCGACGACGGCAAGACCGAACTGAGCTGGAGCGAATTCGGCTATGCCAGCGCCGCGACGGTCGCGCAGTCGAAAAGCGGGCTCGATCAGGTGCTCGACAAGCTTGCCGCAACGCTCGAATAGGCGCTTAGCCGATCGCCTCGGCCTCGCGCACCGCGAGTTCGGCCAATGCCATTGCCGCCTCGCGGGTTTTGGCGGCGGCGATAAAGCGCCCGTTATGGCAGAAGCTGGCGCCGGCAACACCGCTGGCGGTTTCGAGATCGGCATCGGTCAGTCCGGCCCAGGCAGCGGGCAGATCGGCCCGCACCTCGAAGCCATCGTCGCTGCGGCGAATCGTGGTCAGGCACCAGTCCTTGTCACGCGGATGGACCACAAAGAGCAGGTGATCGGCACCAGCCTTCACGATGGCCGGGCGGAATGGCATGCCCATCGGCAATTCGAGTATCTTGCGAGGGCCGGCATCGGCGATCGCCTGCCGCACAATGCCCTCGGCCCGCAATTTCGCGGCGCTCTGGGTGATCCTGGCCTCGACAAAGCTGCGGGCAATGGCGAGGGCGGTGTGAAATGCTCGGGTTTCGGCCTCGGGATCAGCCTCGTCGAAGACGGGCTTCAGCGTTTCCAGCAGAACCGGCAGCGTCAGGCCGGCCAGCGGGCCGGACGGGCTCACCGCGCCATTGTCGACGAGGTCGACGGGCAGCACGAAATTAGTGTCGAACCCGGCATGCAGCGTTTCGATATGGGCTTCGGGCAGCCCAATTGCGGCCAGGTAATCGCGGCCGAAATGCTTCCACACCAGCCCGAACGAACTGTACGGTTGATCGTCATCCCGCAGCGGCGCGCCGCGCTGGTGATGATCGAATATCCCCGCGTCGGCGTCGTAGGCCCCACCCACATCATAGATGATGCGATCTGCACCCGGCGTGATCCACTCCGGCGCCCGGCTGCGCACGATACGCGCCTGCGGAAAAAGGCGGGTCAGCACCACGCTGGACAGCAATTCGTCAGCGTGGAAGCCACCTGAGTGGGTGACAAGAAAGTCAGGGGACATGCCGAGGGCACCTTTGTCTACGGGGTAGTGCTTCATTTTTCGACCGCGGCCGGTCACCGACCACTATCGGATGCATCGTCGCCGTGTCGACAGACTATTGGTGAACCCCGGCTACCGAGGAATTGGTGGAGCCAAGCGGGATCGAACCGCTGACCTCTTGCATGCCATGCAAGCGCTCTCCCAGCTGAGCTATGGCCCCATTCCATTGGGTCTTCAGAGGGCTAACCCGTCCGAAGCGAGGCGGAACCTATTGGATGATCCCGGCCCGCGCAAGTGTCTAAATGACACTTTTTTGTGGGGCCGGCTGAACGGGTCAGCCGGCCAAAACATCATGCAAAATCAACGCTCTTCGTCGCCACCAACGTCAAAGCCGAGTTCGTCGTCTTCGTCTTCTTCTTCGAGGAACACGTCCTCGTCGTCGTCGCCGAGCTCTTCATCCACCTCGACATCGTCGGTCTCGGGAATTTCCTCGTCGCCGGCTTCCTCGGCGTCGGCATCCTCGAGCGAAACGATCTCGGGCGCTGCGACGTCCTCGACTTCCTCTTCTTCTTCCGTCTCGTCCTCGTCATCCACCTTGCGGGCAGTCGTGGGAGAAGGCTTGCCGGCGAGAACCTGCTCGAAATAGGAGCGCGGATAGCTCTTGCCGGTATAAGGCGAGACGATCGGATCCATGTTGAGATCGTAGAACTTCTTGCCCGTATCGGGATCGGTCCGTTTGGTGCCGCGTTCGGAACTGGCCATCGATGTTCCTCGTCGTAAGGTTTGTGGGGCTTTGGGGCCCGGTTCGGTCCGTCCGGTTATGGGCAAACCCCGCCCCTGTCAAACCGAAAATGTGGAGAGCTGCTTCCCGCGTCGAGCGGGCGATGGCATATCCGGGTTTCGCCGTGCTAAGCCCGACCGGTCATGACCGATCCCCTGCCCACTGCCGTACCCCTCGCCGCCCACGGCGCCGACCCGCTGACCGGCCGCTTCGCCACCCCGGGCGACAAGGCCATCTCGCACCGCGTGCTGATCTTGGCGGCGATGGCTGTCGGGCGCTCCAGCATCGAGGGGCTGCTCGAAGCCGAGGACGTGATGGCGACCGCTGCGGCGCTGCGCCAGCTTGGCGTCCACATCGACCGGCGCGACGCCGGGTGGGAGGTGCAGGGCCAGGGGACCGGTGGCCTCCTGGAGCCGGCCGGTCCGCTCGAACTGGGCAATTCGGGCACCGGCGCCCGGCTGCTGCTGGGCCTGCTCGCACCCTATGCCTTTGCTTTCACCGTCAACGGCGGCGCCACGCTGACCCGGCGCCCGATGCAGCCCCTTCTGGATGCTCTGGCCCAGACCGGCGTCAGCGTGGTTTCCAGCGACGACGGCAACTTGCCGGTCACCCTGCGCGGCCCGCTCGTGCCGCTGCCGATCGATCACGTGATGGCTGCGCCTTCCGAGCAGATCAAATCGGCGCTGCTGCTGGCCGGCCTCGGCATTGGCGGCACCACCCGTATCGTCGAGTTGGTGCCGACCCGCGACCATACCGAAAAACTGTTGGCCGAATTCGGTGCCGCAATAACGGTCACATCGGACGATGCGGGGGTGACGACCATCCTCCTGGCTGGATTGCCCGAACTGGCCCCGCGCCGCGTAACGGTCCCGGGCGATCCGTCCTCTGCTGCCTATGCCATCCTCGCGGCACTGATCGTGCCGGGGTCTGACCTGCTGGTCGAGAACGTGCTGGTCAATCCCACGCGCACCGGACTCATCGATACGCTGCTCGAAATGGGCGGCGACATCCAGTTCCTCAACCAGCGCGAGGCGGGCGGCGAACATGTCGCCGACCTCCGCGTGCGCTCTTCGCGCATGAAGGGGGTGCGCGTCGACGCCATGCATGCCGCAGCCATGCTCGACGATATTCCCGCGCTCGCCATCGCCGCCGCCTACGCACAGGGCGAAACCGTCATTGATGGCCTCGCCGAACTGCGCGACCAGGAATGCGACCGTCTGGCCGCGACGGCAGCCGGGCTCGCTGCCAACAAGGTCACCGTCGCCGAAGGGGATGCCAGCCTCACCATTGGCGGCATCGGTAAGGTGGATGGCGGCGGCACCGTATTGACGCGGCACGATCATCGCATCGCCATGAGCTTTCTGGTGCTCGGGCTCGCCAGCCGCCACAAGGTGACGGTCGACGATAGCACCGCAATTGCCGCGAGTTTTCCCGGTTTCGTCGATGCCATGACAGCGCTCGGCGCACGCTTCGAGCCGGTCCGCTAGCGGACAACAAATTTGCCCGCCGGCATTTTCGCCGGTCGGCGATTGTGCCAAAGGCTAATCGGCCATCACAAAGGAAGATCGGGATGATCATTGCCGTCGACGGACCAGCCGCATCGGGCAAGGGCACCCTGGCATCCGGCCTCGCTCGGCATTATGGCCTGCCCTATCTCGATACCGGCCTGCTGTACCGCGCTGTCGGCCGCGCCGTGGCTTCCGAAGAGGACAAACCCGGCTTCGAGGCCGCAGCGATTGCCGCAGCAAAGGCGCTCGACGCCAGCCACCTGATCGACATTGCCGAACTGGGCTCGGCCCGCTCAGGCGTGTTGGCCAGCAAGGTCGCGGTGATCGGCGCCGTGCGCACGGCCCTGTTCGACTACCAGCGCAATTTCGCCACCCAGCCCGGCGGCGCCGTGCTCGATGGACGCGATATCGGCACCAAGATCTGCCCCGAGGCTGACGTAAAACTCTTCATCCAGGCCGATAGCAAGGCCCGCATGGAGCGTCGGGCCCGCCAACTTGAATCCCGCGGCCTGGTAGTTGACCGCTACGCGCTCTACCACCAGATAGAGGAGCGGGACGCCCGCGACATGGCCAATCCCAATGGCGGCTTCTACAAAGCTGATGACGCGCACTTGCTCGACACCACGCTTCTCGATATAGAGGCCGCACTCCGCGCAGCCATCGCGATTGTCGATGGGACCATGGCGCGCAAGGCAGGGCGATAAGCCTTAATCCAACCTTGTGCGATCAGGCCCCGGCCATCACCCAGCGTAGCGTGCCGGAACCTATCTCAAATCAACTGTTCGATCGGGCGTTCGCGCGCCGGCATACTCGTTTTGCGAGATGGCGGACCTCGGTCTCAACCTCAAGCCCCCGGTGCAACGGAGAAGATATTTGGCACAGCAAACTGTGACGAAAGAAGATTTTGAATCGCTGCTGATGGACTCGTTCGTTGACAACGAGCCGCTAGAGGGCGCCGTCGTCAAGGGCACCGTCGTTGCGATCGAAAAGGACCTGGCGATCATCGACGTCGGTCTCAAGACCGAAGGCCGTATCGCGCTGAAGGAATTCGGCCAGGCCGGCCGTGACGGCACCATCACCGTTGGCTCGATCGTCGAGGTCTATGTTGACCGCGTCGAAAACGCCGCTGGCGAAGCCGTGCTGTCGCGCGAGAAGGCTCGCCGCGAAGAGAGCTGGGTCAAGCTCGAAGAAATGTACAACAACAATGAGCGCGTTGAAGGCACCATCTTCAACCAGGTCAAGGGTGGTTTCACCGTCGACCTCGAAGGCGCCATTGCCTTCCTGCCGCGTTCGCAGGTCGATATCCGCCCGATCCGCGATATCGCGCCGCTCATGAACGTGCCGCAGCCGTTCCAGATTCTGAAGATGGACAAGCGTCGCGGCAATATCGTTGTCTCGCGTCGTGCCATCCTCGAAGAATCGCGTGCTGAACAGCGTTCGGAAATCGTCCAGCAGCTCGAAGAGGGCCAGGTTGTCGACGGCGTGGTCAAGAACATCACCGACTACGGTGCGTTCGTTGATCTCGGCGGCATCGACGGTCTGCTGCACGTCACCGACATCGCATGGCGTCGTGTGAACCACCCGTCCGAAGTGCTGACGATCGGCGAGACCATCAAGGTCCAGATCGTTCGCATCAACCACGAGTCTCACCGTATCTCGCTCGGCATGAAGCAGCTTCAGGCCGATCCGTGGGATGGCATCGAAGCCAAGTACCCGATCGAAGCCAAGTTCACCGGCCGCGTCACCAACATCACCGACTACGGTGCGTTCGTGGAACTGGAGCCGGGCATCGAAGGCCTGATCCACGTCTCCGAAATGAGCTGGACCAAGAAGAACGTCCACCCCGGCAAGATCGTCTCGACCTCCCAGGAAGTCGAAGTCGTCGTGCTTGAGGTCGATCCGGACAAGCGCCGTATCTCGCTCGGTCTCAAGCAGACCCTGCAGAACCCGTGGGAATCCTTCGCCGAGAAGTTCCCCGTCGGTTCGGTCATCGAAGGCGAAGTCAAGAACAAGACCGAATTCGGTCTGTTCATCGGCCTCGACGGCGATGTCGACGGCATGGTCCACCTTTCGGACCTCGACTGGCAGAAGTCGGGCGAAATCGCTCTGGAAGACTACAACCGCGGTGACATGGTTTCGGCCAAGGTCCTCGACGTTGACGTCGAAAAGGAACGCATCAGCCTCGGCATCAAGCAGCTCGCCACCGGCGAAGTTGCCGATACGGCCGGTTCTGAAGGCGGCATCAAGAAGGGTTCGGTCGTGACCGGTACCGTCATCGAAGTCAACGATGGGGGCATTGAAGTCCGTATCGCCGACAGCGAAATGACCGCCTTCATCCGTCGTGCTGATCTCAGCCGCGACCGCAACGACCAGCGTCCGGAGCGTTTCTCCAAGGGCGAAAAGGTCGACGCACGCGTCACCCAGTACGATCGCAAGACCCAGCGCATCCAGCTGTCGATCAAGGCACTCGAGATCGCCGAGGAAAAGGAAGCCGTGGCTGCCTATGGTTCGTCGGATTCGGGCGCTTCGCTCGGCGACATCCTGGGCGCTGCGCTCAAGGATCGCGACACCAAGTAATTTGGTGCATGCACAACTTCAGGGCCCGCGCTTCACAGCGCGGGCCTTTTGCTTTTTAAGAGAGGCATGAACAAAGCAATGCACTGGCGGGCCCTGACCACGCTCGA
Source organism: Devosia lacusdianchii (assembly GCF_022429625.1). Lineage (NCBI taxonomy): Bacteria > Pseudomonadati > Pseudomonadota > Alphaproteobacteria > Hyphomicrobiales > Devosiaceae > Devosia > Devosia lacusdianchii. The sequence continues at coordinate 4,341,682 of NZ_CP092483.1, forward strand.
CCTGCCGGCGGTCGAGACGATCGCTGCCGCTGTGCATCCCCACTTTCCCGAGGACACGACGATCTTCGCCGAACGCCAGCGGCTCTATCCCGATGGAACGCGGCTGCTCGAGGTGGATGGCGCCCCCGCCGGCTACGTCTTCTCCCACCCCTGGCATTTCCAGACGCTGCCGCCGCTCAACTCGCTGCTGGGCGCCATTCCCGCCGATGCCGACACCTACTACCTGCACGATCTGGCCCTGCTGCCGGCGGCGCGTGGCACCGGGGCGGCGGCCATGATCGTCGGCGATATCCTGCGCCATGCACGAAGCGCCGGCTTCGCCACGATGAGTCTTGTCGCCGTCAATGGCTCGCTGCCCTTCTGGCACAAGCACGGCTTCCGGGCGCAAACCGTGCCCGAATTGGCCGAAAAGCTCGCCAGCTACGAAGATGCCGCCCGCTTCATGGTCAAGCCTCTGGGCTGATCTGGCCCCGGCGCGTCGCAACGGTGACGATGCGCTCACTGGTGGTGTCTGCCCCGACCTCGGTGCCCAGGTCGTAGTCCGAGAAGAAGCGCACTGAGCCCCAGCCATTCTCCGCCATCAGCGCCTCGGCACTTGGCGGATCGTGCCCGGCCAGATCGAAGTCGATCTTGGTCGTTTCTCCCTGCCCGGCATAGGTCCAGCGGCACTTGATGGTTCGGTCTGCGCTGGCTCGGTAGCTTTCGTGCAGAGTGAAATGCGGCAACTGCACCTGCCGCTCCAGTGACCCCGCCTGTGCGATCCAGCGCCAGTTGAATGTATCGTAGATCAGGCTGGCTCCAGGCTGCGCCAGCGCGGCGCATTGGCGGAGAATGCTAGCCTCCGTGGCGTTGTCGAAATAGCCCAGCGACGTATAGGGCCGCACGATTGTGCTGAAGCTGTTGGCCGCGAAATGGGCCTGGAGCTTGCGCATATCGCCCTGCACCAGGCTTATCTTGTCGAGGCCGCTCACCCGCTTCTCGGCCAGCCGCAGCAGCGGCGCTGAATAATCAAAGCCCACACAGGCGCTGAAAATCCGGTGCAGGATGGGCAGGAAACGGCCGGTGCCGCAGGCCAGATCGAGGCAGCGATCGCGTTGGGTGGCAGCGCTGACGCCGATGATAAAGGCCGCAAATCCCGGCGGAATGGTTCGCGCGTCGGCAATCGCCGCGAACCGGTCCGGGTGGTTGATGAACATCTGGTCGCGCCAGTCGGTCAAGGCACCCGGCTTTCCGGCCCCAGATCCACGACAATGCGGCCGAAATTCTTCTGCCATTCGCCGTAAAGGCGCGCATTCTCGGCCTCGGGAACGCTGCCGACCGGCACGGGGACGCTGGTCAACGGCGTCTGGCTCAGCAGCGATGGGACGATCAGGTCGTCGCCATCCCAGGATTTGAGCAGTGACGTTCCGGCGAACTTGGTGCGGAACTGGTCGCCGCCATGGGGGAAGACCTGCACGATCGGCGGCTCGGCGCCGGCTGACGCGCGTTGCACCAGGATGAGGCGTTGCGCGGAAACGAACCCCTCTATCCGATAGACCACCGTGCCTTGCCCGCTGGGTCGATCGACGCTGATGGCGCAGGTCAGCTTGCCGGGCGTTTCGATGAGATCGAAATTGTAGACCCGGTAGCGCCAGACCGCCACGCCATCGGTGACCGTGCGGAAATAGTGGTGCATGGGACGACGGTAGAAATCGAGTACGTCGTCGGCGCTGTAGATCGATGATTGCAGCGTGTTGTGCAGCAGCGTCTTGATCTGGTGCAGGTGCGTGGCATCGAACAGCGACCCGAACGCCATGCCGATCGCCACGCCCAGGATCGAGCTTCCGAAGGGCAGCACGATCTCGTAGGTCATCGGGCTGACCGGCCGCAGCAACACGCCGACCAGGATCATCAGCAACCCGGCCAGGATGGCCAGGATCAAGAAAGAAACACTTTGTCGTTTGATATAGCGCTCGATTGAGTCTGCTATCTTGGTCATGGCACCCCCATTGCCGCTGATCGCAGTCATCATGTATCCAATTGCCGCGTGCGACAATGCCGTGCCGCTACCGAGGAGGCGACCGTTTCCGATCTTCCAGAACAGGCTCACACCACCATAGCCGCCGAGACCTATCGCAAGTCGCGTGGGCTGTGGCGCGTGCTGGCCTTCATCGCGCTGGCCGTCGCGGTCATTGCCCTGCTGGGTCGTTTCGCCTTGCCGCAAGGTCAGGCCGGCGATTACATCGCCCGGTTGGTCATTGATGGCACCATCGCCACCAATCCCGAGCGCCTGGCGGCGATCGAGGACCTGGCTGAGGACGATGCGGTCAAAGCTGTGATCATCGCCATCAATTCTCCCGGCGGCACCACGGCTGGTGGTGAGGAGCTCTATGAAGCGCTGGGCCACCTGCGCGAGAAGAAGCCGACGGTCGCCGTTATCAATGAGCTGGGCGCCTCGGCGGCCTATATGACCGCCATCGCCACCGACCGCATTTTCGCGCGGCGGCTCTCCATCGTCGGTTCGATCGGCGTCCTCTGGCAGCACGTCAATGCCGGCAAGCTCCTCGAAACCGTCGGTATCGACCTCGACAAGGTCGCCTCGGGGCCGCTCAAGGCGGAGCCGGACTTCGATGAGCCGATGGACGGAGCGCCCCGCGCCTCGATTGCTGCACTGGTCGATGACAGCTTCCAGTGGTTCGTCGACGTCGTCGCCGAGCGGCGCGGCATGCCGCGCCCCGCCGCACTGGCCCTGGCTGACGGCCGAGTCGTTTCCGGACGCGTCGGCGTCGAATCGGGCCTGATCGACGCCATCGGTGGGGAACTTGAGGCCCTGGCCTGGCTCGAAGCCGAGCGCGATGTGCCCGCCGACCTCGATGTCAGGACCGTCTGGCCCTATCCGGAACAGGGGTTTGACCTGCTTGGCACCTTCCTCAATAGCCAGGCGCGCGCTGCGCTGGGACTGCCCGAAGGGTCCATCATGCTTGACGGGCTGGTCTCGCTTTGGCAGGTTGGCTCGCGCTCCTGATCAAGGGAGTGCGGACGGCCTCGCAACTGGAGCCAGGGATGATCAAGTCGGAACTCGTCGAGAAACTCGCGGCGGAAAATCCGCATCTGTTCCAGCGTGATATCGAAAACATCGTCAATGCCATCCTCGACGAAGTCGGGGACGCCATGGCCCGCGGCGACCGCGTCGAATTGCGCGGTTTCGGGGCTTTCTCCGTCAAGAATCGCCCGGCGCGCGTCGGGCGCAATCCCCGCACCGGTGAACAGGTCGATGTCGGCGAGAAATATGTGCCGCAATTCAAGGCCGGCAAGGAAATCCGCGAGCGGCTCAACCGCACGTAACGGCACCAGGGTGCCATCGGACAGAACGGCTAATGGTCAATAGAATTGTCGGTTGGGTTGTCCTTGTTCCACTTTGCCTGGGACTGATCGTATTCGCCCTGGCGAACCGGCATTTCGTCGCCGTCAATTTCAATCCCTTCACACCAGTCGAGCCCTCCGCTGCCCCCGGCTACGGCGTGCCGCTCTTTGTCGTGCTTTATGTCGTGCTGCTGATCGGAGTGCTGTTGGGCGGCACCGCTACCTGGTTCGCCCAGGGCACGCATCGCCGCCGCGAAAAGCATTGGCGGCGCGAAGCGCATCTGCTCAATACCGAGGTTGAGGGATTGCGGAAGAACCAGGGCCAGGCCAATGGGCCGCTGGCCGAAGTCGATGACCTCTTGGAGCTGCGCTGAGCAACGCCATGGCCGATCCCCTTATCGTCAAGATCTGCGGCATCAAAACGCCCGACATTCTCGAAACGACCATAGCGGCCGGCGCCGACATGGTGGGTTTCATGCACTTTCCGCGCTCGCCGCGCCATGTCTCGATCGAAGAGATCGCGACGCTGATCTCAGAGGCGCGCGGGCGCATCGAGACCTGCGTGGTGCTGGTCAATCCGGACAATTCCTGCGTCGCCGAGGTCGCCGCGCTTGGGCCGGACTGGATCCAGCTCCACGGCCCCGAAACGCCGCACCGCGTCGAGGCCATCCGCGCCGAAGCGGGCGTCGAAATCATGAAGGCCCTGCCGATCGGCTCGGCCGACGATGTGGCCCATGTCGCTGATTTTCTTGAGGTCGCCGACCGCATCCTGGTCGACGCCAAGCCGCCCAAAGGCGCCGACCGGCCCGGCGGATTGGGTGCGACCTTCGACTGGTCGCTGCTCAAGGCGCTTGACCCGTCCATCCCCTTCATGCTTTCCGGGGGCTTGACGCCAGAGACCGTCGCCGACGCCATCAGGACCGTGCGCCCGTTCGGGATCGACGTGTCTTCGGGCGTGGAGCGCGCGCCCGGCGTCAAGGACAAGCGGCTGATCGAGGCTTTCATCCGGAACGCCCGCGCCGCCAGCTAATTCGCCCTTCGGTCAATTGGCCGGACCGGCCGACAATCGAAGGAACGAGCGGTGGATACCGAAGGCCTCAACTCCCTGCGCAACGGCCCCGACGAGCATGGTCGCTTCGGACCCTATGGCGGGCGTTTCGTCGCCGAGACGCTGATGCCGTTGATCCTCGACCTCGAGGCGCATTATCGCGCCGCCAAGGTCGATCCCGAATTCAAGGCCGAGCTCGATGATCTCTCGGTCCACTATGCCGGCCGCCCGAGCCCACTTTATTTCGCCAAGCGCCTGACCGAGCATCTGGGCGGCGCCAAGGTGTGGTTCAAGCGCGAGGAGCTCAACCACACCGGCTCCCACAAGATCAACAATTGCCTGGGCCAGATCCTGCTGGCCAAACGCATGGGCAAGACCCGCGTCATCGCCGAGACCGGCGCCGGCCAGCATGGCGTCGCGACGGCCACGGTCTGCGCCAAGTTCGACCTGCCCTGCACCATCTTCATGGGTGCCACCGACGTTGAGCGGCAGATGCCCAATGTGCTGCGCATGAAGATGCTCGGCGCCGAAGTCCGCCCGGTCACCGCCGGCGCCGGCACGCTCAAGGACGCGATGAACGAGGCGCTGCGCGACTGGGTCACCAATGTCGACACCACCTACTATCTGATCGGCACCGCCGCCGGCCCGCATCCCTATCCGGAAATGGTGCGGGACTTCCAGTCGGTGATCGGCACCGAACTCAAGGCCCAGTTCAAGGATGCCGAAGGCAAGCTGCCCGATGCGGTGGTCGCCTGTGTCGGTGGCGGCTCCAACGCCATCGGCACCTTCCACGCCTTCCTCGATGATCCCAGCGTCAAGATTTACGGCGCCGAGGCGGGCGGGCATGGCATCGACACCGATAATGGCCACGCCGCCAGCATGACCGGCGGCCGCCCCGGCGTGCTGCATGGCAACCGTACCTATCTGCTGCAAGATCGTGACGGACAGATTCTGGAAGGCCACTCCATCTCGGCCGGCCTCGACTATCCCGGCGTCGGTCCGGAACACGCCTTCCTGCATGACAGCAAGCGCGTCACCTACGCGCCCATCACTGATAACGAAGCCCTGGCGGCGTTCCAGCTCTGCACCAAGCTCGAAGGCATCATCCCGGCGCTGGAATCGGCGCATGGCCTAGCGCAGGTGATGAAGGTCGCCCCATCAATGGGCAAGGACCAGTCGATCGTGCTGTGCCTCTCCGGGCGTGGCGATAAGGACGTCGAGAGCGTCGGCAAACATCTGGGGCTGCTATAGTCATGTCGCGTATCGAAAAGCGTTTCGCCGAGGCCAAGGCGGCCAACCGTCCTGCCCTCGTCACCTATGTCATGGCCGGCGACCCCGATCTGGCCACCAGCCAGGCGATCATGGAAGCGCTGCCGCAGGCCGGCTCGGACGTTATCGAATTCGGCATGCCGTTCTCCGATCCTATGGCCGATGGCGTCGCCATCCAGCTCGGCGGCCAGCGCTCGCTCGCCGGTGGCATGACCCTGCGCGGCGTGCTCGGCATGGTCGAGGACTTCCGCCGCAAGGACGAGACCACCCCCATCGTGCTGATGGGTTACTACAACCCGATCTACATTTTCGGCGTCGATAAGTTCCTCGCCGCTGCCAAGGAGGCCGGCGTCGATGGCCTGATCATCGTCGATCTGCCACCGGAGGAAGACGAGGAACTGTGCATACCGGCGCTCAAGGCCGGCCTCAATTTCATCCGTCTCACCACCCCCACCACCGATGACAAGCGGCTGCCTGCGGTGCTCAAGAACACCTCGGGCTTTGTCTATTACGTGTCGATGACCGGCATTACCGGCGCCGCAATCAAGTCGCGCGCCGCCGTGGGTGATGCGGTCGAACGTATCAAGAGCCACACCGACCTGCCGGTCGCCGTCGGTTTCGGCATCAAGACGGCGGAAGACGCTGCAGAAATCGGCAAGCATGCTGACGGCATTGTCGTGGGCACGGTGCTGGTCGACGCCGTGGGTAAATCGCTGGTCGACGGCAAGGCCACCGGCACCACAGTCAGTGCGGTCCGTGACCTCGTCGCCAGCCTGGCGGCCGGGGTCAAGCGGGCGCGAGCCTAGCCAAAACCACGATGTCATCCCGACGTAGGTCGGGATCCACCACGAGATTTTTTCACAATCACGGCGTGACCGGTCATCCCGGAATGGCCCTGCGGGTGTTGAAAGGCCGAGGTCACCTTTGCCCTCGCCCACCCGCCCTGATAACATTCGCCACAATTGACGCTTACCTGACAGCGATGTCCTCGCGAGGCCTGCCATGAACTGGATCGATAACTTCGTCCGCCCGAAAATCCGCTCGTTCCTCTCCAACAAGCGCGATACGCCCGAAAATCTCTGGGTCAAGGATCCGGAATCGGGCGAGATGGTGTTCTATCGTGATCTCGAGGCGAACCAGTGGGTCGTGCCCAATTCGGGCTACCACATGAAGATCAAGCCGGCTGACCGGCTGGCCAATTTCTTCGATGGCGGCGTCTATCAGACCGTCGCGATCCCGGCCGTTCCGGTCGATCCGCTCAAGTTCCGCGATCAGAAGCGCTATACCGACCGCCTCAAGGAGCAGCGCGCCAAGACGGGCGCGGAAGATGCGGTGACCGTCGCCACCGGCAAGCTCTATGACCGCGAAGTCACCGCTGCCGTGCAGGATTTCGACTTCCTGGGCGGCTCGCTCGGCATGGCGGCAGGACAGGGCATCATTACCGGGCTGGAAACGGCTGCCCAGCGCAAGACGCCGTTCGTGCTGTTCGTATCTTCGGGCGGCGCCCGCATGCAGGAAGGCATTTTGAGCCTGATGCAGATGCCGCGCACCACCGTGGCCGTGCTGCGCCTGCGTGAGGCTGGCCTGCCCTTCTTCGTCGTCTTCTGCGATCCCACCACCGGTGGCGTGACCGCCTCCTACGCCATGCTGGGTGACGTACACATTGCCGAGCCCGGCGCCCGCATCGGCTTCGCCGGCGCCCGCGTTATCGAGCAGACCATTCGCGAAAAGCTGCCCAAGGGCTTCCAGCGCTCCGAGTATCTCTACGAGCACGGCATGGTCGACATGGTCGTGCACCGCCACAACCTGCGCTCGACCATCGGCTCGCTCGCGGCCATCCTCACCAAGGCCGAGGCACCGGGTGAATTGACCAACTCGGCGCCAGCAGTGGCCCGGGCCAGCCTGCGCGACGTAGCGCTAGCCGCCGAGGGTGATGATGACGATCTGGCGCCGCCCAGCGCCGCTCATGCCGAATAGGGTCTTTACCCGCACTTAAGGACGTTCTTCTACCTTTCCTGAACACCGAGCCGCTGGCGATTCCTATCGCCGGCGCGCCAGTCGTGTCGCCAGGGGGACGTCCGTGCTCAAACTCTCCATGCCCATTGCCCGCAAGCTGCCTCTGGCGCTGCTCGGTTCCGCGCTTCTCGTCAGCGTCGGCGTGGGGCTGGCGAGTTACCTGATCGGCTCGGAGGCGCTGCGCAGCTCCGCGGAGACCAATCTGGCAACCCTCGCGAGTGAGCGCGCCAGCCAGGTTTCGACCTACCTCAAGTCGGTGGAAGACGATCTGGTTGCGACCTCGCGCTCGGAAGCCACCGTGCAGGCTTTGCGCGACTTTGCCGGCGCCTGGCTGCAGTTCAAGGTCGATCCGACTGCCGAAGTGCGCAAGCTCTATGTCGACGGCAATCCGAACAAGGACGACCTGTCGGCGCTCGAAACGCTCGGCACCACCGGCGCCTATGACGTGCCCCATACCCGGGCCCACAAGGGCTTCCGCTCCCAGATCGCCATTCGCGGCTATCGCGACCTCTACCTCTTCGATCTCAAGGGCTTCATGGTCTATTCGGTCAACAAGGCCGAAGATTTTGGCACCAGCTTTGCCGACGGCGGACCGTTGGCGACGAGCACGCTCGGCTCAGTGTTCCAGCAGGCCGTTGCCATCGAGAATCCAGACGACATCGTCTTTGCCGATTTCGCGCCCTACCAGGCTGCCGCCGGCCTGCCCGCCAGCTTCTTCGCCAAGCCGGTGTTCAACGCCCAGGGCCGCAAGATCGGCGTGCTGGCCATCCAGCTGCCGTCCGAACGTCTCGACGCCGTCGTCGGCGATCGGACCGGTCTGGGCGAAACCGGCGAAGTGATCATCGCCGGCTCCGATGGCTTGCTGCGCTCGGATTCGACCTTCACGCCCGACAATGACGCGCTGGTCACGCCCTTTGCCGGTCCCATGCTGGATGCAGCCTTGGCCGGTACGCCCTCGGGCGGTGAAACCACCGCCTATCGCGCCACCGACATGCTGGTCGCCGCGGCGCCGATCACCACGCGCGGCCAGCCCTGGGCGGCCGTCGCTGTCATGGCGACCAGCGAAGTGCTCGCGCCCGTTGCCAATATGCGCAACATGATGCTGCTGATCGGTGCGGGACTCCTGGCCGTGGTAACCGCGGCGGGTCTGCTGTTCTCGCGCACCATCACCAAGCCGATCACCCGCCTCACCAGCACGATGGAAGCGCTGGCGCAGGGTGACCTTGACGCTGAAGTGCGTGGCGCTGAGCGCAGCGATGAGCTGGGCGCTATGGCACGCGCCGTCGAAGTGTTCCGCGCCAATGGCCAGAAGGTCGCGCAGATGACCGAGGCCGAAGCGGCCCAAGTGCTGGCCAACCAGGCCGATCGGGCCCGCATGATGGTCAGCCTGCAGCGCGCCTTTGGCGATGTGGTCGATGCCGCCATCGCTGGCGACTTCTCGCGTCGCGTCGAAGCCGAATTCCCCGATGCCGAACTCAATGCCTTGGCCCGCTCGGTCAATTCGCTGGTCGAGACCGTCGATCGGGGCCTGGGCGAGACCGGTGAAGTGCTGTCGGCCCTTGCCGAGACCAACCTGACACGCCGGGTGCGTGGCGACTACGAGGGCGCCTTCGCCCGCCTCAAGGCCGACACCAATGCGGTGGCCGAGAAGCTGGGCGAGATCGTCGGCCAGCTCCGCCACACCTCGGGCGCGCTCAAGACCGCGACCGGCGAAATCCTCTCCGGCGCCAATGACCTCAGCGAACGCACGACCCGGCAGGCCGCGACGATCGAGGAAACCTCCGCTGCCATGGAGCAATTGACCTCGACCGTGCTCGACAGCGCCAGCAAGGCCGAAGCCGCCAGCACCCAGGCCAAGGCCGTCTCCCGCACCGCCGAGGAAGGCGGGCAGGTGATGGCCGCCGCCACCGAGGCTATGGATCGGATCACCCAGTCCTCATCCAAGATCTCCAACATCATCGGTCTCATTGACGACATCGCCTTCCAGACCAATCTCTTGGCGCTCAATGCCTCCGTCGAAGCAGCCCGTGCCGGTGACGCCGGCAAGGGCTTTGCCGTCGTGGCGGTAGAAGTGCGCCGCCTGGCGCAGTCGGCGGCCAGTGCGTCAGCCGACGTCAAGACGTTGATCGAGCAATCGGCCAATGAGGTGCGCGGCGGCTCCAAGCTGGTCTCTGATGCCTCTACCAAGCTCTCCAGCGTGCTGACGGCCATTCGCGACAATACCACGGCGCTGGAAGCCATCTCCCGCGACAGCCGCGAACAGGCCGGCGCCATCAACGAGGTCAATGCCGCCATCCAGCAGATGGACGAAATGACCCAGCACAATGCCGCCTTGGTGGAGGAGACCAACGCGGCGATCGAGCAGACCGAAGCGCAAGCCAATGAGCTCGATCGTATCGTCGACATTTTCACCATCGACGCAAAGCCGGCCCGTGCGCCGCAGCCTAGGGCGGCTGAGCCAGCCGGCGGCATTCGCGGTATGCAGCAAAAGCTCAAGGCCGCGGCGGGTAGTTATCTGAGCCGTGGCAACGCTGCGGTCGACAAGGATTGGTCGGAGTTCTGAGGGCAGGCCATTGAGCCGCATACCGAACGGCGGTAACTCATGGGCCTGACCGTTTTCGGACCCCGCCAATGTCCCGCACCGACGCCATCCTCAAGCGCCTTTCGGGGCTGCATCCCAAGCTGATCGACTTGAGTCTCGAACGGCTCAACCTTCTGCTGGCCGATCTCGACTATCCGCATCGCCGCCTGCCACCGGTCATCCATGTCGCCGGCACCAATGGCAAGGGATCCACGATTGCCTATCTGCGCGCCATGCTGGAAGCGGCCGGCAAGAGCGTGCATGTCTATACCTCACCCCATCTGGTGCGTTTCAACGAGCGCATCCGTCTGGCCGGCAAGCTGGTATCGACGCGCCGTCTCAACGCCGTGCTGGAGCGCGTCGAAGCGGTCAATGCCGGCAGGCCGATCACCTATTTCGAGGTCACCACGGCCGCCGCTTTCGTCCTGTTCGCCGAGAGCAAGGCTGACTATCTGCTGCTCGAAGTCGGCATGGGCGGCACCTATGACACCACCAATGTGGTCGATCATCCCCTGGGCGTGATCATTACTCCTGTCGACCTCGACCACATGGCCTTCCTTGGTAATACCATTGGCAAGATCGCCGTGGAAAAGGCCAATATCATGAAACGCGGCTCACCCGCTGTGATTGCCCGGCAAGCCGATGAGGGTCTCGCCTCGATTCAGCGGGTTGCCGCCAAGTTGGGTGTTACTCCCTTTGTAGGCGGGCAGGATTTCGATGCTTATGCTCAGGACGGGCGTCTCGTCTATCAGGACGAGGACGGATTGCTCGATCTGCCGCCGCCAAGACTCATCGGCAATCACCAGTTCGAAAATGCCGGCGTCGCTATTGCCGCTATCCGGCATTTCGGCCTGCCGGTCGACGAGGCCGCCATCGCCAAGGGCCTGGCCAATGTGGTCTGGCCCGCCCGCCTGTCGCCGGTGCAGGGCAAGCTGCGCGACCTGCTCGGTCCCGGTGCGGAGCTTTGGCTGGATGGTGGGCACAATGCCCATGGCACCCGCGCCTTGAGCCAGGCGCTGTCCGACATGAACCGTGCGCGGCCGGCACCGCTGGTGCTGATCCTGGGCATGATGAACACCCGCTCGCCGGCCGACGTGCTGGCGCCGTTTGCGGGCATGGCCGAGCGCATCATCACCCTGACCATTCCCGGCGAGTCCAATGCGCACGACGCGGCTTTCATCGCCGCTGAAGCGAAAAAATCCGGTTTCAACGCCGCGCCTGCCAAGACCATCGAGGCAGCGCTGAAATTGGCGGCAGGCACCGCCAATGCGCGCGTGGTGATCTCCGGTTCGCTCTATCTGGCCGGCCAGGTGCTGCTCAAGAACGGGACATATCCGGACTAGTCTCAATACCGGGCCTGATCACTCCCCACGAATGGATCGACCGGGTTGGTCCCCGCGAACGCCGTCCGTCCCATGATCGCTTCCACTACCGCCGCCTGCAGCGCCTCGCTGGAGCCATAGGTGTTGATATAGGCCGGCACGCGAGGCGCGTCGTAGAGGTAGTAGGGGTAGCCGAATGAGATCATCAGGCTCGGGATGTCGTGCCAGTAACGGGTCATGGCGCCGAAGACCGAGCCGGTGAGCTTGGTCCAGTCGAGGAAAATGCGGCTGCGGGTCAGGGTGGTTTCCTCGGCGAAGAGATAGAGCACCAGATCGAAATCTTTCGGGTTCACATCCATGCCGGGCTGATAGACGGTGACCGCGAACCCCTCCTTCTCCAGCCGCTCGGGCACGCTGAGCGGCACCGGATGCGGCACGAAGGGCAGGATCACGCCGCCCGAGAAGACCAGCACGCGATTATGCCGTTTCGGCGAAAGTGGCAGCAGCGACTTGATATCCTTGACCAGGGTCGGCACGCGGGCCGTAACGCCATTGACGACGATGCGGTTTTCCTCGGTCGCCACGACGCGCTGGGCGCTGTCGAGGTTGGGTTCGGCAGGGTCCTTGTGGAGGCCCAACGCCGCCTTCAGCGCCAGCACGCGGGTCACCGCCTCGTCGACCCGCTCCTGGCTCAGGCGGCCATCGGCCACCGCCTTGACCAGCCGCATCAGGTCGCCATTGGCGTCGTCGGTGAAGAGGATCACGTCGCAACCGGCAATGATGACCTCGGGCAGCACTTCGTCGCGCGGACCCCAGTCGCCCATGCCAGCCATCGGCGTCGCGTCCGAGACGATGAGGCCGTTAAAGCCGAGTTCGCGCCGCAGCAGGTCCTGATTGAGGATGCGGCTCAACGAGGCGGGGCGATAGGCCTCGGCGCCGGCATCGGGATCGAGCGCCAGTGCATAGGCCGGCAGTGCAATATGGGCCGACATGACGCTCATCACACCGGCATCGATCGCTTTGCGATAGAGCCGGCCGAAGGTCGTTTCCCATTCCGCCATGCTGAGCGGGTTGACCGTGGTCACCAGATGCTGGTCGCGGTCGTCATAGCCTTCGCCGGGCCAGTGCTTGACCGTCGCGGCGACGCCATTGGCCTGGAAGGCGGCGATCTGGGCCAGCGCGTGGCGCTCGACCTTGTCGATGTCGCTGCCGTAGGAGCGGGTGCCGACAATGGCGCTACGCCAGGCAATGTTGAGATCGATGACCGGGGTAAAACTCCAGTTGAGCCCCACCGCATTGGCCTCGCGCGCCATGATGGTGGAAACGGCGGTGGTCGCGTCGAGGTCGTCGACCGCCGCCAGGCCCAGCGGATTGGGCACGCTGGTGCCGAAAGGCAGGCTCATGCGGCTGCCTTCGAGATCGGCGCTGACCAAGAGAGGCAGGTTGGCGATACTGCCCAGTGTGCGAGCCAGGGTGATCTCGGCGCTGAGATCATCAGAATAGATTCGGGTAATTCCGCCCGGCTTGAAGCTGCGAACCTCCTCGACCACTTCCTCGGGCGTTCCGCGTGCCAGCAGCACGAACAGTTGGGCCAGCTTGTCGCGCGGTGTCAGGGCATCGCGCGTTGCCCCAACCCAGGCGATCGCCTCGTTGTCGAGATTAAAGGGGGCAGCGGACAGGTCGATCGGGGCCACGGGCATTCTCCCAAGTCTTCTTTGCCTAGTCTTAGCAGCCGGCCGGTGCAAAAGCAGCCATGTCAGGACGTGCATAAGCGCCGCCTGTGACGCGGGTGTCATGAAGTCGCATGCCAAAGGGGGCAGCGAGAGCGGGCCCCGAGGCGATGGCCGCCCCTGAGTTTTGTTTAGTGAGACGGAAACCGCCTCGGGGCGCCGGTTTTGGAACGATACTCGGGGATCGCGGTGTGGGGACGCTCGCCCCAGCCGGCCAGTATCTGAACCTGCGCGGCAGCGAAGCCGGCACG